>JACCZE010000116.1 GCA_013696105.1 Planctomycetota bacterium
CGCGGCACGCGGGCGAGATGATCAACGAGATCTCGCTGGCCATGGTCGCGGGGATCGGCCTGAAGACGATCTCGCAGGTGATCCATTCCTATCCGACCCAGGCCGAAGCGATCAGGAAGGCCGCGGATGCCTATCAGCGCACGCGCGTGAGTCCGTTCCTGGCATGGCTCAGTCGGCGCTGGCTCGCGTGGTCGAGATGAGGGCGTGGCGACTTGGCACAGTCGAGCTCGGTTCCTGAGTTGTGAATGGCTGAGGAGCGCATTTCCAGAGGTACAGATGGGACATGACTACAGCAGAGAGGGATACCGAGTGCGAGATTGAAATCGTAATCGTACAGACGCCCTTCATGGTCCGCGCTGAGCGTGGTTCTGCACATCAGGCCAGGAAGCGTGGCCGGTTTGTAGGCGTCACGCAAACGCTGCTCGCAGACGTGGTCAGTTACATGTCCGCGTTACCTGTTTGGGTCCCCGCTGGAATTGACCTCGTTGATGATCCGCCGTGAGCCGTGAGTCCCCTGAGCCTGGATCCACTGCCAGCGCAATCGTTGATGACGCAATGTCGTCCTCAAGACCCCCAAGCGACGATATTCGCGGCAACTGATCACCACTGGTTCGGGAAGCACGATCATGGACCCATGGCGTCCCAGACGCCGGCCGAGATCTGCGCTGTCGTAGGGACCACAGTTTCGAAATCCGCCTGCCAACACGGCTTCCCTCCTGCGAAAGAGCGGTGCCTGGTCCATGTAGGCACCGCCGGTAAGTCGACATCGGATTCCAGACCACGCAGCACGGACTTGGTGATACCAGCCACGATCATCCGGATAGAGCCGAAGGCACGCGATAGCAGAGGGAACCGTTGCGCATCTGCGGACGATACGCGTCACTGCTCCAGGCAACAGGCGGGCGTCCGCGGGTAAAAGAAGAATCCATTCGGCGTTCAATCGATTGAATGCCGCATTCAACTGGGCGTGGCGCCCCCCGGTTACGATGGCGACGGATGGCCGGCGTGGGTGCCTGGTGGCAATCTCGGCGGTCTGGTCATCGCTCCCTCCATCTACGACCAGCACGGGGATATCGCTGTCGGCCAGGCTATCCAAGCAGCCCGGAAGCCAGCGAGCTTCCCGCAGCGTTGGGATGATGATGCCGAGGGCTGGGCTCATCCGATCACCGAACTCTTCGAATGAGGTGCTGCAGGCGATCGATCAAGCCGCACCGATATTCGGAATGGATGCTTTGAGCACCTGCAGCTGAGCGTCTAGGAATTCGGCCATCAAGAGCGTCATCGCTCTCCAGATCGCTGATGCCATGAAAAAAAGAAGCACATCTCAAAAAGCACCTTTGCGAAACGTATGCATATGAGTCGAACCATGGTCGATAGGGCGCTCGATCCGACGCGAGGGAGCACGCTCGGATCACTGGCCATGGCCGCGAGCGCGAGCGGCGAGCACCTTCGGGTTACCGAGCGCAAGGACGGAGATTCTAAGCCCACGTCAGTCACGTAGGTCTCGGTTCACCCCAAGGCATCCACGCGAGGTGCCGTGAACGTGTGCATGTGTCCAGGGCTGCAGCGTAGAAGCATCACACCATTTTACTGTCAGATCATCCTTGATCAGCAATAACCTCGCCAGCCCGAGCGAGGGAATCGTATTTCACCCGGTGCCAACGCGCCAGGACCTTGGCGACCGGAGGATGCGAGCATGGTATCGCGCGGTGCAGCTTCTGCAGGATTCAGCACTGGGATTCGCGATGTCGCGCTCGTCGACATTCACAGTGACCGTAAGGACTGCTGGCTTCCCGTGCATGCAGTTGCGCGGCGGCATGCGCCTCTTGGTGAGGGACATGCCCGAAGGCTCGATGGGATGAACACATGCTCACCGCTCTGAGGAAGCACTGGCCCGAATACCTCATGGAGGCGTTCGGCCTCTTCGCATTCATGATCGGCGCGGGCACGTTCACCACCCTCTTCGACTATCCTGGCTCTCCGGTGCATCAGGCGATCCCATCCGAGTTTCTGCGCCGCGTCCTGCTTGGCCTCCTGATGGGACTCGTCACGGCTGGCATCATCTACTCTCCGTGGGGCAAGCGGTCGGGAGCCCACATCAACCCGGCAGTGACCATCGCCTTCTATCGGCTCGGAAAAATCGCGCCCTGGGATGCAGCGTTCTACGTCATCTTCCAATTCGCCGGCGCCATCCTCGCACCGATCGTCCTCTTGCTGGTGCTTGGGGGTCCCTTCGCTCATGCGAAGGTCCATTATGCTGCGACGGTGCCTGGCCCTGAAGGGGTGTACGTTGCGTTTGTGGCAGAATTCATCATCACCTTCGTGCTCATGCTGGTAGCGCTCTGCGCGATCAACACGAAGAAGCTCGAGCACTGGACGGGGGCATGCATCGCAGCGCTGATCGCGCTCTACATCGCGATCGAGGCTCCCTTCTCGGGAATGAGCATGAATCCGGCGCGCAGCGTCGGTTCGGCCGTCACGGCGCATATGTGGATGGGGATGTGGCTGTACCTCATTGCTCCGACACTCGCCGCCCTCCTCGCCACCGAGATCTATATGCGGGTGCGACGCAGCGAAGTCACGGGCTGCGTCAAGCTCTACCACGACCATTCCGCACGATGCATTTTTTGCGATTACCACGAAGGGCCGCGCTACCCGGTCCCAACGGCGAACACCTGACGAGGATCTCATGAAGACCAGAACCACACGGCCATTCGAGAAGCGCCCGGCATCGCGGGCTTTCAAGGCGGAGAAGCAGCGCTACCCCGCCAAGCAATCGCGCATGAAGCGCAAACCCGACAGCGATCTGTCGAACTATCTCCCTGCCGGCAAGCTCCGCGACAAGATCGCGATCATTACCGGGGGCGACTCCGGCATCGGACGAGCCGTAGCGATCGCCTTCGCCATGGAGGGAGCAGACGTCGCCATCGTCTACAACGTCAATGACGACGACGCCGCCGACACACGGGCCATGGTCGAAGCCAAAGGGCGACGGTGCTTGGTCATCCGCGCCGACGTCCGTCGTGCTGCGTCGTGCAAGGCCGCGGTGGCACGCACGGTCAGGGAACTCGGCGGCCTCGACGTGCTGGTGAACAATGCCGCCTACCAGGTCTGCCATGAGCGGATCGAGAAGATCACCGAGGCCGAACTACGGCGAACCTTCGAGACCAATATCTTCGGCTATTTCTTCATGGCCCAGGCGGCCCTGCCGCATCTCAAGGCAGGCAATGCGATCATCAACACCGGCAGCATTGTCGGTATGGTCGGCCACAAGCTGCTGGTCCCGTATTGCTCGACCAAGGGCGCCATCCATGCCTTCACCAAAGCGCTGGCGCTCAACTTGGGCGAGCGCGGGATCCGCGTCAATGCGGTCATCCCTGGTCCGGTGTGGACGCCGAACATTCCAGGGACCATGCCGAGAGAGGAAGTGCGCAACTTCGGCAATGAAGTAGCCCTCGAGCGTCCCGGTCAACCTGAAGAATTGGCGCCAGCCTATGTGTACCTCGCCAGCGAGGACGGCAGCTTCGTCACCGGGAGCCTGATCGAGGTGACTGGCGGCAAGCTGTCGAGCGGCTGAGTTCGAAAACCCATCCACGGAATACCTCCCATGACGACCTACGAACATTTCCAAGCAGTGAAGAAGGACGTGAAACTGCCGAAGAAGGATTCGGTCGGCGCCTGCCTGACCTGCAAGTTCTGGAAGGCCGAGGAGAAGCGCGGTGAGCGGCTGGTGCCGCGCTTGGCCTTGTGCGTGCAACCGCACCTCAAAGGGTTCGCCCTGATCGTCAGCGGCTCGAGTGGCTGCAACGCCTGGGTCGAGAAACCAAATATCGAGCCATCCGCGAAGGCATACGCCAAACGCGGCGAAGAAGACTGACCGAGCATGTCTCCGCGCTCCATCGATGACGAAGGCGCCCCGTCACCGCGCTGGCCAGCAGGTTCGGTGCGCAAGGCGCTCCACGGCGGAGCACTGACCGATGCGACACGAGCGGCTGTGTCCACGCGCCTGGCAACGCCTCAGGTGATCGAGCCTCGCTTTTTTACCTCGGAAAGCCTGGTGACCTTACGTGCGGTGTGCGCCAGACTGGTACCGCAACCACATCCTGGTGCCGTCGATATTGCGGGCGCGATCGACACGCGCTTGGCTGACGGCATCGGCGACGGTTGGCGCTATGACGCCATGCCATCCGATGGTGAGGCCTATGAGCGCGGTCTCGTTGGCCTCGACGAGACTGCTCGCGAGATGAGCGGTGGCGCTTTCATTGCGCTGAGCGGAGAGCGCCAGGACGCCGTGATCAGCGCCGTGGAAGGTGGTTCTCCAGCAGGCGCGACGTGGAGATCGCTGCCGGCGCGTCGCTTTTTTGAAGATCTGCTAGCCGAGGCGATCGAGGCGTATTACAGCCATCCGCTCGGCCAGGAGGAGATCGGCTACCTCGGTTTGGCCGACGCGCCCGGCTGGCAATTGATCCAGCTGGGTGAGCGCCACCCACGCGAGACGCCTCCGGTGATTGGCGAGCAGCCCCACCATGACGGCTAGCGTCGCACTGCTTCCAGGCTCGACCACGGTCCCTGACCTGCACGGCAGGCCTCGGACGATGTTGACCTATTCGACCGATGCGACCGTAGACGCCGTGGTCATCGGAACGGGTGCTGGAGGAGCACCGCTCACGGCACGGTTGGCCAGCGCAGGTCTGAGCGTGGTCGCCCTGGAAGCAGGTCGTCATTGGGCGCCAGCCCGGGACTTCGCAACCGACGAGCGGGCCCAATCGCAGCTGTTCTGGACCGACGAACGGCTGAGCGCCGGCGAGGACCCACTGGCGTTCGGTAACAACAACTCCGGCATCGGCGTCGGCGGCTCGACGCTGCATTTCACCGCCTATGTGCCGCGCGCACAACACGACGACCTCCGCCTCAAGAGTTCGTTTGGTGTCGGAGAGGATTGGCCCCTGAGCTACGGCGACCTGGAACCGTACTATGACGAACTCGAGCGGTTTCTGGGTGTCTCGGGCCCGTCATCCTACCCGTGGGGACCACCGCGCACCCCATACCCGCTGGTTCCGCTGCCGCTGAATGGCGCCGCGCAGCTCATGCAGCGTGGATGCGCAGCGCTTGGCATCCGCACCGCTCCCGCAGCCAATGCCGCCCTGTCCGGGTCCTATTGGCAGGCGGGCGTCGGCTGGCGTGCGGCTTGCACCAACCGGGGTTTCTGCCAAGCCGGCTGCAGCACCGGCGCCAAGGCCAGCATGGACGTCACTTACATACCGCTGGCGATCGGCCATGGGGCCGAGATCCGGTCGGAATGCTTCGCGACGCGGATCGAGATCAATTCTGCCGGCCGCGCCACTGCGGTCGTCTACGTGCACCAGGGCCGCGAAACACGGCAGCCGTGCCGGGCCGTGTTCCTGTGCGGCGGCGCCATCGAGTCGCCGCGTCTGCTCCTGATCAATCGCCTCGCCAACCGCAGCGGGCACGTGGGTCGGAATTTCATGGCCCATACCGGGCTGCAGGTGTGGGGCCGATTCGCCGAGGAGGTCCGCCCGTACAAGGGAATCCCCGGCGCTTTGATTTCCGAAGACACTCATCGCCCTCCTGATGCTGATTTTGTTGGAGGCTATCTCTTGCAGAGCATCGGCGTCATGCCGGTCACGTATGGCAGCCAGGTAGCGCGCGGTCGTCGGCTGTGGGGGAACGCTCTGAGCGCGCATATGCGTGGCTACAATCATGTCGCCGGCATCAACATCCTGGGGGACTGCCTGCCGTACGCCGGCAACCGTCTGGAGCTGGCTGACGAACGAGATGCGCGCGGACTTCCCAAGCCACGCATTTCCTTCTCGAACGGAGCCAACGAACGGCGACTGACGGCCCATGCGGAGCGCGTGATGCGCGATATCTGGAAGCGTGCTGGAGCCCGGGACGTCTGGGCGTTCCCGCGCAACGCCCACATCATCGGCACCTGTCGTATGGGCACCGATGCCGCGAGCTCGGTGGTGGATTCCGACTGCCGTTCACACGACGTGCCCAATCTGCACATCTGCGACAACTCGGTATTCCCCAGCGCTCTCGCCGTCAACCCGGCGTTGACCATCATGGCGCTGTCGCTTCGCACGGCCGATCGTTACATGCAGCGCCTGGGGCGCGAGGGAGCCTGATGACCCCACCCGACAAAGCCGCCAGACGACGCAGACGACAGCCTACGTCGACCAACACGCCGGCTAAGCCGACGACCAACGCCGTGAAAACCCGGCGTGCGCAGCGGGCGCACGGATTTCTCGACATCATCAAACGACGGCACGGCGATGGTGTCTACGATGGCGATCAATATGGCGGTGCTGCTGGTTCAGATGGCAAGGGAAAGCCAACCGGCGGTCCTGGGAACTTCATGTTCGCAACCGGCATCGAGTGCTCCTATCCCACCATTCATCACGGCCGCGTGCGCCGCGACATGCTCGACGAATGCGGCCATTACCAGCATTGGCGTGAAGATCTTCGCCTGGTGCATGACCTCGGGCTGAAAGTCCTCCGCTACGGCCTGCCCTATCACCGCATTCACCTCGGCCCCGGGCGGTACGACTGGGACTTCGCCGATGAGGCGATGCGGGAGATCCGCCGCTTGGGCATCACCCCGATCCTCGATCTCCTGCATTTCGGTGTGCCTTCGTGGATCGGGAATTTTCAAAACCCAGAATTACCGGTCCTTTTTGGCGATTATGCCGACGCCGTCGCCCAGCGGTATCCATGGGTGCGTTTCTACACGCCGGTCAATGAGATCTACATCACTGCGCGCATGAGCGCCAAGGATGGGCTGTGGAACGAGCAGCTCACGTCCGACCACGGCTTCGTCACCGCCATGAAGCATCTGGTCGCCGCGAACACCTTGGCATGCCACGCCCTCGCTCACCGACGTCCAGACGTGGTCATCGTCCAAAGCGAGAGCGCCGAGTTCATCCATGAGGCTGTTTCAGACCCCACCCCAGGCGTCCAGCTCGCCAACAAGCTGCGTTTGCTATCGCTCGATCTGCTCTACGCCCATCCGCCGGACGCGGAAGTGATGACGTACCTGTTCGACAACGGCATGACCCGCGAAGAATATGATTGGAAGATGCGCGGTGAGCCACCGGGATATCAGATCATGGGCAATGATTATTACGGACGCAATGAGCACATCATCACGCCCGACGGCTCCAAGAGCATCTCCGAAGATGTCATGGGCTGGTACCAGATCACGAAACAATACTACGAGCGCTACAAAAAGCCGGTTATGCACACTGAGACCAACGTGTTCGAGTCAGAAAAGGCGCCGGCGTGGCTGTGGAAACAATGGATCAATATCCTTCGCATGCGTGCGGACGGCGTGCCGGTGCTGGGCTTCACCTGGTACAGTCTGACTGATCAGATCGACTGGGACGTCGGCTTGGCGAAAAAGCGCGGCAAGGTCAACGCCTGCGGTCTATTTGATCTCAAGCGTCGACCGCGTCCGGTGTCCAAGGCCTATCGCGCTCTGCTCGCTGAATTCGGTCGCATCACCATCGTGCCGCATGGCGAGATCTTTGAGATGTCGGATGAGCCAGCGCGCCTGAAAATCGAGGTCTAGCATGACCAGTGATCCAGGCACGGCCATGCATGTCGTTGAACGCGGCGCCGGTTCGCTGTCCTTGATCTTCCTCCATTATTTCGCTGGCTCGTCGAAGGCGTGGTCCGAGGTCGTAAACCGACTCGCGTCCCGGTACCGCTGCCTGGTTCCCGACCTGCCTGGCTTTGGCGATTCGTTACCGACGCCCCACCTCCGGGTTGATGACTACGCCGACGCCTTGATCGGCTTGCTCGCCTCGCAGCGAGTGTCTCGCTTCCTGCTGATCGGACACTCGATGGGAGGGAAAATCGCTCTCGCCGTGGCTGCGCAGCGGCCAGCGGCCCTCATGGGCATGGTGCTCCTCGCTCCTTCGCCGCCTACCCCTGAGCCGATCGAGGACGATGCCCGTGCGCGCGCGTTGGCGGCCCATGGCGATCGCCAAGAAGCTGAGGCGACTTTTGAAAACATCTCCGCGCGTCCACTTTCCGACGCGGTGAGGCATCAGGTGGTGGAGGACAGCATGCGTTCTTCGCCGAACGCTTGGCACGCTTGGTTGGCCTCGGGCAGTCGGGAGGACATCTCCTCCCGACTTTCCGGATTGAGGCTACCGACCGTCGTCCTGACCGGCTCAGAGGATCGCGTTCTGCCACCGGCAGTGATCGAGAGAGAGGTGGTGGGACGTATCCCAGCGGCCAGACACTCGGTCATCCCAGGGGCTGGCCACCTGCTGCCGTACGAGGCCTCGGGCGAGGTGGCTGAGGCAGTCAGCAGACTCGCGGAGGCGGATACGGCAATGTCGTCTCGACTGGGGTGAACTAGGACTCGCAGACCATCGCCTTCTGGTAGAGCCAACCGCTTCGAGTACGGTGGCCGGATGCGAAACCGAACCCTCCGTGCCTGTGCCGCGATCCTGGCGATGTCAGCGTCCGGCTTCATCCCGGTCGCCTGCGGTGCCGTGAATGAAACGCAGCCAGCGGCCACGCTCTGGCGACATGCCGATGGGTCCGAGAACGCGAGCTTTCTCGTCGCGAAGGGGACGATCAACGTCCGTCTGGATCAGCGCCGGATGGATCTTCCGCGAGAGGCGATTGAGCGGTGGATTTGTACTGCGGCGCGCGCGGTAGCGTCGTGCTACGGCAGGTTCCCCGTTCCCGACGTGCAGCTATCCATCTCGATCGGGGGCGAGTCAGGGATCCAGCACGGTGTCACCTACGCTGGTCGACGGATCCGTATCTCTCTAGGCGCGCACACGCGCCAACAGGATCTCGACAACGATTGGGTGCTCACCCATGAGATGTTCCATCTCGCCTGCCCCGATCTCGACGAATCGCACCTGTGGCTCGAAGAAGGGCTCGCGACCTACCTCGAACCGTTTGCGCGTGCGCGCGCCGGGACCCTGAACGTTGAGCGCATGTGGCACGACTTGGTGCGTGATATGCCCCAGGGTCTTCCCCGAGGCGGTGACCGAGGACTCGACCGTACGCACACTTGGGGGCGAACCTATTGGGGCGGCGCTCTGTTCTGCTTGGTTGCAGACATCCGCATTCGCGAACGCACTCTTGGAAAGCATTCGCTCCAGGACGCTCTCACCGCCATTCTCAATGCAGGTGGTGATGGGCGTGAACATTGGGACATCGAGCGCGTACTTGCCGTTGGCGACACCGCGCTCGTTGAACCGATTCTTGCTCCGCTCTATCGGGAGCTAGCGCTCAAGCCTGGAGGCGTCGACTTGCCGACGATATGGCGGCGCCTAGGAATCGTGGTGCGCAGCGGGCGGATTGATTTCGATGATACTGCGGAGATGGCAGGAGTACGCCAGTCGATGACCGCGCACATGGCACTTTCGAACGCTCTGAAGTAGTCCCGATTCTAGACCGATCGATTCCGTGGTCGGAATCCTCCTTGGAGAAGGTGCAAGGTGATCCCCAGGAGGGAATATATCGCGATGTGCGCCCCTGGGGACGTTCGGCGTACCGGAAACCGCACTATGCGAACGCAATTCCCATGGTCGTTCGCTCGACCATTCTGGAATGTCGCACAAACCAAGGGACGGTGACGAACCGAGCAGGCATCGACAGGGTATCCTTTCGATAGTCAGCGTCGTCGATGTGGCATGCAGTTCTGGGCGGTGGCAGAACGCCACCCTGTGAGCCCAAGAGACTCCCGAAGACGCACTATATCCCTGAATTTCTGCATTAGGATGGGTTAGGATGGGTATAAGGTATTGAAGTCTATTCTAACGGGTAGATGCGACTCATATACCGTGCGCTCTCCTCTGCCTCATGGAACGCCTCCCTCTTCAGGATGTAAGGTTGCGGTAACCAATGTGGAACACCCGCACGGTCCAACACCTCGGCTCAATGTGCTGATCACAGCCCCGAATGGCTAGCGCAGACAGACCGCCTTATTCACCCATCATGGAACCGGGGACATCCCCGTAACCAGTCACGTTCAACCCGGCGTCCTAACACGACCCACAACTCCGGATTTTCCGGAAGGATTGCATCATGAAAATCTCACAAGCCCTCCTCTTCGCGGCCGTCACCGGCATCATGGCAGGATCTGGCCAAGTGTACGCAGCGCATGCCGGCGACCAGGAAGGCGACGCCTCGACGACCGCTGCCGGCGACAAGCATGCCTGCAAGGGCATGAACTCATGCAAGGGCAAGGGCTCCTGCAAGACCGATGCCAATGCCTGCAAGGGCAAGAACGAGTGCAAGGGCAAGGGCGGCTGCGCCACGGCCAAGCACGAGTGCAAGGGCAAGAACGACTGCAAGGGCCAGGGCGCTGGCGGCAAGAACGAGTGCAAGGGCAAGGGCGACTGCAAGGTTCCGCCCAAGGACATGAAGGACATGAAGAAGTAATATCGGCCGATTTTTCCGCTAGCTCACCGATGACGGCGGC
>JACCZE010000128.1 GCA_013696105.1 Planctomycetota bacterium
CGCAGTACAGGACGTTGACGCGGCCGCGGTGGCGCGAGTCATCGACGGCAGACATCACCGCATGGCCCCATTGACCCATGCCGGTCTCGCGCGCCACCGCGTCCACGAAGAGCACGACCTCGGACTCGTCCGGCATCGACCCCAGCGTGTAGTTGCGCGGGCGTCCGTCGTTGTCGAGGTAGCTGTTCATCTTGAAGCTCTTGGGCGTGGCATTGGTGAACGACTTGGGCCCCTTCCACGAGAACCCCGCGCATTGGAACACGCGCAGGCGTTTGAGCACGTTCTCGCATTCGAAGTAGTCGGGCAGCCGACAGAACCAGGCCGGGCTGCGGTCGGGATCCTGCACCCCGCAGTTGCCCTCAGCGGGCAGGCTCTGGTTCCAATCCTCGGCATATAGGAGCGCGGCCATACCGACCTGGCGCATGTGGTTGCGGCACGAACTCGCCGTCGCAGCGCGCAGCGCCATGCGCACACAGGGAATGATCATGCCCGCGAGCACGCCGAGGATCGCGATGACCACCAGCAGCTCGGCCAGCGTCCAACCCGACCGGCCACGGTTCATGCAGGTTCCTTCGTGACCGACGCAGGGGCCGATGCGGATGACGTACCCGGCACCGCTGCGGAGGCGTTCGCCGTGCGGTAGCTGCTGGCGAGCGCGGTGATCGACGACTGGAGGGCAGACGTCTCGGGGCTGCTTGGACCGACCGCATCCGGCTCGCTGCCATCAAGCGCGCCTCGCGCCTGCTGCTCGAGAAATTCCACCGGGCGATAGATGCGTCGCACCAGGTACCAGGAGAGCAGCGCGCTGATCGCCACCAGAGCGCCGAGCGACCACCACAGCATGGCGGACGCGATCGGTGCGGGAGCCGTCAACTCGCCATACAGCAGCGAGCGCAGGCGCCCCTGCCCGTCGCGCACCGGCGCTGCCGCTGCCCAGCACTCCGCGGACATCTCCCAGCACTGCGCGCGCTCGACCGCGTCGATCACCTCGGGCGGAGGGCTCTGCAGGTCGAAGCGGGGCACGCTGCCCACCCGCTCGCCGAGTTCGAGGCGATCGTCGTTCGCCGTGACCTCGGCCAGGCAGTGCCACCGCGGATCCGCCTGCATCCACTGCGCCAGAGCCAGATGATCGGCGTCGCGCCGGAGCTGGGCCATCGCCATGATCCCGGCAGCGATCTGCTCTCGCTCGCGTATCCGACCGTACTCGCGCGATTCAGCGTGCAGCCACGCCATCAGCAGCCCAGCGACGACCGCGACCGACATCGGCGCCAACCAGCAGTTCACGCGCAGTCCACGCAGTGGAGCGCTCATGCGAGCCGATCACGATTCGAACGATGCACGCTCACGGCGCGCGTTTCTAATTCCGTCGCGATCAGGTCAATTGGAAATGAACGCACACGGCCGCGTCAGAGCCCGCTCTCCATCGCAGGTCGCATTCCGAAAGCTCGAGGTCGTGTTCGCCGTCATGCTGGCGACACGCAGGATGAGCGCTGATTTGTTTCGCGATCGATCGCTGCGATCCCGGAATGTGTCCCCCGAGTCGCTTGTCGCTTCTCTGCGAATAAAAAACCCCGCCGATCGGCCGGGGTTATTTCAAGCCCCCCGTCTCCCAGGGGGCAGCGCCGGAGGCGCGTGTTGGGGATGCCTTGCACACCTAGTGCTTGGCGGCGGTCAATTGGCGGTAGAGCTCAGAGTCGCGGCATTGACCAGGGGCTCGAGGATCTGATCGCGATCGCCCGTGAAACCGTCGCCGATCCGCGCGTTCTCGGCGGCTGAGCGGCTGAGCACGGTCTGGATGACGGCCGCGACTTCCGACGCGTTGGTCGCACGCGGGTGGGTCGCGAAGTAGAGAGCCACCGCCCCGGCGACGTGCGGGCTCGCCATGCTGGTGCCGCTCATCGAGGTGTAGCCGCCATCTTTATAGGTCGAACGGATGTCGACGCCGGGAGCGGCGACGTCGACTGCCGCTCCGAAATTGCTGAAGGTGGCGAGGGTGTCGTCGTTGCCGTAGGTGCCGGTTCCGCCGAGCCCACCCATGAGTCCGTCGTAATCAGCGATAGCCGAGACGGTGAGGACCTCGCCATATGCCGCGGGCACCGAGGTGGTCGCCTCCTTGGAGCTATTGCCGGCTGCGACCACGAACACCACGCCATTGGCGACGGCGCCGAGGATCGCATCGTGCATTGGATCCGGGCCGATGGGGACACCCCCTCCGAGGCTCATGTTGGCGATCTCGATGCCGCGCGCGGGGTCCGCGACGTAATTGATGCCGCTGATGATGTCGGCGGTCCAGCCGCTGCCCTGGCTGTTGAGCACTTTCACGGCCCACAGGTTTACTCCCGGGGCGACGCCGACGACGCCGACGGTGTTGTCGCGAGCGCCGATGGTGCCGGCGACATGGGTGCCATGACCGTTGTCGTCATTGGCGTTTTTCGTGCCGCGCACGAATGACACCTGCCGAGCGTTGCTGACATTCAGATCCGGATGGGACAGGTGGATGCCGGTGTCGATCACCGCCACGTCCACCGCGATATTGAGATCGCTGCCGTCGATCTGCGCGATCGGATTGTCGAGCGTGTGGATGCGTCGAACTCCTGTGGGGATCTGCTGCGCGGGCTGGGGCGCCGGCTGGGACGGAGTCTTGCCGGAAATCCGCACCGGAGGCAGCGAGAGGATACGATCCTCGACCACGTACTTCACCCGCGGATCGGCAGCGATGGCCTTCTTGTTCTCACCGAGTTCGCCGGCGAATCCCTTCAGGGCCGCCGCGTAGCGGTGGTCGGCACCGACCTTGTGCGTACGCTGCAGGTCATCGACGGCGGCATCGACATCGACCCCGTCCTTGAACACCACGATCGAGCGTTTGCCGTGGCCATCGGCCGCCTCGGCGTACATGGCCGCGGGCAGCGCGACGGACAGGGTGAGGGCGGCGAGCGTGGGAAGGCGCATGGAGGCTCCTGAGCGAGGAGGCAGGTTGTAGCGCAACCGCACCCAATACCAACGACGGGATACTGAGAATCTCCACCCGTGAAGCGACCGCCCTCCGGATGTTCTCCCAAGCCCCAGCCTCCCAAGGTAAAGTGGCGATTATGCCAGTCCAAAAGCGGACCGTAAAACCGCCTGAAAACGCAAAACCCTGGCCACACGGCCAGGGTTCCAGATCTATCAAGCCCACTATCTCAAAGGGGGCAGCGCCGGAGGCGCGATATTGGGGGCGCCGCCTGATGCGGCTCCCCCATGTTAAAGGGGGCAGCGCCGGAGGCGCGTTGTTGGGGGACGCCGCCTGCTGCGGCTCCCCCAACCAACTAAGCGAAGTGCGAGAACGCCTTGTTCGCCTCGGCCATGCGGTGCGTGTTCTCACGCTTCTGGATGGTCGTGCCGGTCTTGTTGTAGCAGTCGACCAGTTCCTGGGCGAGCTTCTCGGCAGTCGGGCGGCCCTTGCGCGCGCGCACGGCTTCGAGCACCCAGCGGACGGCGAGCGTCTGCTGGCGGCGGCGATTGACCTCGATGGGCACCTGGTAGTTGGCGCCACCGATGCGCTTGGAGCGCACTTCGACCAGCGGCTTGGCGTTCTCGATCGCCTGCTCGAACACCGGTAGCGGGTCGGACTTCAGCTTGTCGGCGATCTGCGCCATGGCGTCGTAGAACACGCCTTCGGCAACGCTCTTCTTGCCGTCCCACATCAGGCAGTTGATGAACTTCGACACCATCAGGCTGCCGTAGCGCGCGTCCGGCTTGATGCCGACGCCGGTCCAACGCAGCGGCGCGGGGCCCGCGGTGACGCCGCTCTGGGCGAGCGTGATCGAGCCGTCCTCGTTGTGGATGACCTCGGCGGCTGCGCCGTCGGCGCCGTCCTCGCCTTGGATCGGGTTCTGTTGGCTGTCGTCGTTCTCGCCGGGTTTCGGCATGAGTTCCTTCTTTCCCTATGCCCGGTCACGCGGACCGGAGGTACTGGTGTGCATGTCCGTGCGCAGAGCGCGCACGGACCTCTTCATTTCTTCTTGGGGCGCTTGGCGCCGTAGAGCGAACGGCTCTGCATGCGGCCCTGGACGCCCTGACAGTCGAGCTTGCCGCGGATGATGTGGTAGCGCACGCCGGGGAGGTCGTGCACGCGTCCACCGCGGACGAGCACCAGCGAGTGCTCCTGCAGATTGTGCTTCTCGCCACCGATGTAGGCGGTGATCTCCTTGCCGTTGGAGAGACGCACGCGGGCGATCTTCCGCAGCGCGGAGTTCGGCTTCTTCGGGGTCATCGTCTTGACCTGGAGACACACGCCGCGCTTGAAGGGGTTCTTCTCGAGCTGCGGGCTCTTGGTCTTGTTGCGCGATGACTCGCGGCCCTTGCGGATCAGCTGATTAATCGTTGGCACTGACAGGCTCCTTTTCGCCGAAACGGCTTTCCTTCTCGCCGAAGCCCGCGATCGCGGGGGTGCGGATGGTAGCGGGCAACGGCTCGATGACAACCGGCTCGCCAAGCTTCTCGATCTTGATGTCCTTGTAGGTCGTAAACCCAGTCCCGCACGGGATCAGGTGACCCAGGATGACGTTCTCCTTGAGACCCAGCAGGTGGTCGCGACGGCCGGCCAGGGCCGCATCCGCCAGCACCTTGGTGGTCTCCTGGAAGGAGGCCGCCGAGATGAACGACTCCGACTGCAACGCCGCACGGGTGATGCCCATGAGCTTCGGCTCGAAGGTCGCGGGGCGCTTGCCCTCGGCCAGCGAGCGCTGGTTCTCTTCGCGCACGCGGATCTTGTCCACCAGCTGCCCCTGCAGGTAAGGCAGATCACCCGGATCGTTGATCTCGATCTTGCGCAGCATCTGACGGATGATCGTCTCGATGTGCTTGTCGTCGATGCGCACGTTCTGGGCGCGGTAAACGGCCTGGATCTCGGCCAGCAGGTAATCCTGCAGGGCCTCTTCGCCGCAGACGCGCAGCAGATCCTTGGGGACGAGCACGCCGTCGACCAGCGCGTCGCCGGCCTTCACGCGATCGCCCTTGTGGACGCGGTAGTGCTTGCCCTGCGGGATCGAGTGTTCGACCTCGGTGCCCGAATCGCCCTGGATGACGATCGTGCGCTTGCCACGCTTGCGCTCGCCGAAGTCGATCATGCCGTCGATCTCGGCCATCACCGCGGGATCCTTCGGCGGCCGGGCTTCGAAGAGCTCGGTCACGCGCGGCAGACCGCCGGTGATGTCGTGGGTGCCCGCGATCTCGCGCGGGGTCGACGCCAGCAGCGTGCCGCCGTTGATCTTCTGGCCTTCGATGACGCGCAGCGTCGCCTTCTCGGGGATCGGATAGTGCGCGATCGGCTTGCCCGACGCATCCTCGAGCACGACCTGCGGGTGCAGGTCGCCTTTGCCTTCGAGGATGACGCGGTTGACGATGCCGGTCGCCGGATCGCGCTCTTCGCGCATCGTGACTTCGGGGATGATGTGCTCGAAGCGCACCGTTCCCGAGAGGTCCGACAGGATGGGGATGTTGGCCGCTTCCCACTCGGCGATCAGTGCGCCCTTCTCGACGGCCTTGCCGTCGGCGATCTGCAGCTTCGAACCCACCGGAACCTTGAAGCGTTCGATGGTACGGCCGTTGGTGTCGTTGATGATCACCTCGCCGTTGCGATTCAGGACGACGTTCTCCTTCAGATCGTTGAGCACGGTGCGAAGATTCTCGTAGACCAGCTTGCCGGCCTTGCGCGCCTTGTAGTTGGTCTCTTCCGTCTTCACGCCCGCGACGCCACCGATGTGGAACGTGCGCATGGTCAGCTGGGTGCCCGGCTCGCCGATCGACTGGGCCGCGATGATGCCCGCTGCGACGCCCATCTCGACCATCAGGCCGCGGCTGAGATCCATGCCGTAGCACTTCTGGCAGATGCCGGATTTCGATTCGCAAGTGAGTGGCGAACGCACGCGGATCTTCTCGAAGCCCATGCCTTCGACGGCCTTGGCCTTCTCGCGCGAGACGATCTCGTTCTCGCGCACGATCACCTCGTCGGTGATGATGTCGACGATGGTGTCGCGGGCGGTTCGGCCCGTGATCGCATCGGCGAGCGTGACCTTGATCTGGTCGCCGTCGTACACCACCGCCTTGGTGATGCCGCCGACGGTGCCGCAGTCGTGCTGCGCGACGATGACGTCCTGCGCCACGTCGACCAGCTTGCGCGTCAGGTAGCCCGAGTCCGCGGTCTTGAGCGCGGTGTCGGCCA
>JACCZE010000160.1 GCA_013696105.1 Planctomycetota bacterium
TGGCCGAAGATGGCTATCTGTTCGTGCGCGGCCTCCATCGCCGGGACGATGTGCTCGCGGCGCGCGCAGAGCTGCTCGAGCGTCTCGAGCGCGCTGGCGCCATCGATCCGGGCGCATCGCTCATGGACGGGATGATCAAGCCGGGGGTCCCCTCGTCCGCATGGTGGCAGGAACTCAATCATGGCGCCGCGGCGACCAAGGGCCCACGCTTCACGGCGTTGGTGGAAGGCCGCCCGGTGATGGATTTCTTCGGACGCTTCCTCGGCCGCGATCCGTTGACCTTCGATTTCAAATGGCTGCGCGTCGTCGGCACCGGCGAATTCACCGGCGCGCATCTGGACAACGTCTACATGGGGCGCGGGTCCGCGAACCTCTACACCACCTGGACGCCGATCGGCGACACGCCCATGGACCTCGGGGCGCTCGCGGTGCTGACCGGGTCGCACCGGCTCGAGGCCTTCGCTTATCTGCGCGAAACCTATGGCCAGATGGATGTGGATCGCGACCACGTCGAAGGCTGGTTCACCAGCGATCCGACCGAGCTGGTCGATCGTTTCGGCGGACGCTGGGCGACGGCAGACTTCCGCGCCGGCGACGCCTTGATCTTCACCATGTTCACCCTGCACGGTTCGCTCACCAACGTGACCAACCGGTTCCGCATCACCTGCGATACGCGTTACCAGCCGGCTGACGAGCCGGCCGACGAACGCTGGGTCGGCGAGAAGCCGAAGGCCCATTACGCCTGGCGCGCCGACCAGATGGTGCCGATGGTCGAGGCGCGCAAGCGGTGGGGGATCTAAGACGAACGTCCTCCGTTCTCGGTCCTGCGTTCTTCGTCGACAGCCCTGAGGATCTGCGCCGGCCGCGGTGATCGGTATGATCCGGGGTGTTGTCGTCCGCCGTCAGCTATCCGACGAAGCACGGAGGACGGAGGACGGAGCACTCTTCCTCCCGCCTTCCACCTAACGCGCTTTGAGTATCCTCGTCCCATGGCAACCCGAGCGCGCGGTCACTCCGAGAACGTCCCGGGATCCTTCTTCGTCGACGACACCTGCATCGACTGCGACACCTGCCGTCAGGTGGCGCCGTTGGTGTTCGCGGATGCGGGTGATCATTCGTTCGTCCAGCTGCAGCCCGAGAGCGACGCCGACGTGCGGCTCGCTGCACGCGCGGTGCTGTGCTGCCCCACGAATTCCATCGGCAGCGATCGCCCGGCCGAGGTGCGCGCGGCCGCGTCGGATTTCCCCGTGCGCATCGATGTCGAGGTCTACGCCTGTGGATTCAATGCCGAATCATCATTCGGCGCGCACAGCTACTTCGTGCGCCGCCCCGAGGGCAACTGGCTGATCGACTCGCCGCGCTGGATGCCGGCGCTCGCGACCCGATTCGCCGAACTCGGCGGCATCGCGAACATCTTCCTCACCCACCGCGACGACGTCGCTGATGCGCGCCGCTACGCCGACCGGTTCTCTGCGACCGTGATCATCCATGCCCTGGATGCCAGCGCGTTCCCAGTGGCCGGGCGGGTGCTCGATGGTGTCGATCCGCAGGAGCTCGCCGCTGGGATCGTCGCCATCCCGACACCCGGTCATACCGCCGGCCACTGCGTGCTGCTGGTGGACGACACCTACCTCTTCTCGGGCGATCACCTGTGGTGGAGCCGACCGCAGGGGCGTCTGTCCGCATCGCGTTCGGTGTGCTGGCATTCCTGGAGCGAGCAGTGCCGTTCGATGCGGCGCCTCGCCGAACGACGGTTCTCATGGGTGCTGCCGGGACATGGCGAGCGGATGCATCTGGATGATCCGCAGGGCGAGATCCTCGCCCTGTGCGCCCGCATGACCGAGGGTGCCGCGAGCGACAAGGATGCGCCTTCGGAGCATTGATCGCCACTGGTGAGCAATACGATCAAACGATCGTATGAAAAAGCGTCTGATGGCCCGGTCGGTGGATACGCGCGTCCGCATCCTGGATGCGGCAGAGACGATGCTCGCGGAGCGAGGCATCGAGGCCACGTCGATGCGCGCGATCACCAGTTCGGCGCGGGTGAACCTCGCGGCGGTCAACTACCACTTCGGTTCCAAGGAAGGGCTCATAATCGCCGTCTACGGACGACGCCTGGGGCCGGTGAACCAGGAGCGCCTGGCGATGCTCGATGCCGCTGAACGGGCTGCCGAGCGCCCGACCCTCGATGCGATCCTGCGCAGCTACATCGCACCGGTCATGCAGCTGATCCACGACCCGGCACGTGGCGGCGAGATATTCATGCGCCTGCTCGGGCGTGCGCTCTACGAACCCGGCGATTATCTGGGCCAGCTCTTCCGCGAAGAGATGGAGCCGATGCTCAACCGCTTCACCATCGCGCTCCAGAGTTGCCTGCCGCACCTGACCAGCGAGGAGCTGTTCTGGCGCATGCATTTCGGTGGTGGAGCCCTCGCCTACACCTGCGCCCAGATCCACCGCCTCGAGTTGTTGTCCAAGGGGGCCTGCAATCCCCAGGACGTCCAGGGGGTCATCTCGCGTTTGGTGGACTTCATCGCTGCCGGCATGCTGTCGGGAGAGCGGCTGGCGATGACCAAGAACGGGTGATGCCGGCCTCAGGTGAGGTTTTCGACCGATCAGTAAAAGACTAATGTTATAGTTGACTATAAGGTGGTCCACTTCGCGGCGGGCGCTTGGATATCCCTAGACTTTAGTCACTTCAGATTGCAAGATCGCCGCCCCATTGGACCCCAAGGCGCGAACTTCCATGAAAACCACCTCAGTTGCAGCACCGGCCAGTCGTGACGCCGCGATCCCAGCAAAAAAGGTCCAGACCGGAGGCGAAGCGGTGATGCGCTGCCTCGAACGCGAGGGGGTCGAGCTCCTGTTCGGATATTCAGGCGGCGCGGCGATGCCGATCTTCGACGCCCTGGTAGACAGCACGGTGAAGCTCGTCCTGGTCCGCCATGAGCAGGGGGCGACGCACATGGCCGACGGTTATGCCCGAGCCACCGGCAAGCCGGGCGTGGTCCTGGTGACCTCTGGCCCCGGCGCCACGAACTGCGTGACCGGACTGCTGACCGCGCTGATGGATTCGGTGCCGATGGTCGTGCTCACCGGTCAGACGATCACCTCGATGCTCGGCAAGGACGCATTCCAGGAAGCCGATGTCACCGGCATCACCTATCCCGTGGTCAAGCACAGCTACCTGGTCAAGAATGCCGCCGACATCCCGCGCGTGATGAAGGAGGCGTTCTATCTCGCCCGCACCGGCCGTCCGGGTCCGGTGCTCGTCGACCTGCCCAAGGACATCACCCAGGGTCCATGCACCGCGCCGATGGTGGACGAGCCGATCTCGCTTCCGGGCTACCACGTCCCAGGTCGAGCTGATCCCGAGCTCGTGAAGAAGGCCGCGGCGTATCTGGCCAAGAGCCGGAAGCCGGTGCTGTACATCGGGCATGGCGCGGTGATCTCCGACGCCGGCCCCGCGATCATGCAGTTGGCCGAGAAGCTGCAGGCGCCGATCGTCAATACCCTGCTGGGCAAGGGCGCGTGTCCCGAGGATCATGCTCTCCACCAGGGCATGCTCGGCATGCACGGCACCGCCTACGCCAACAAGACGGTTGCCAACTGCGACCTCATCTTCGCCATCGGAGCGCGCTGGGATGATCGCATCACCGGCAAGCTCAGCGAATTCTGCAAGGACGCGATCAAGCTGCACATCGACATCGACGTCGCCGAATTCGGCAAGGTGCTGCGGCCCGACGTGTGCCTGGCCGGTGATGCGCGCCTGGTGGTCGAGGACCTGCTCCCGCTGGTGAAGAAGTGCGACAGCGCGGACTGGCTGAAGGAGATCGGCACCTGGCGGAAGCAGTATCCGCTCAAGTACCCCAAGAAAGGCGGGCTGCGCGCGCAATACGTCCTCGATCGGCTGGACAAGCTCGGCGGTCGCGACTGCATCATCACCACCGACGTCGGCCAGCATCAGATGTGGGCCGCACAGTTCTGCCGCACCACCAAGAACCGCCATTGGCTGTCTTCCGGCGGCGCCGGCACCATGGGCTTCGGCTTCCCCGCGGCGATCGGCGCCGCCTATGCGTCGCCGGGCAAGAAGGTGTGGGCGATCTGCGGTGACGGCGGCTTCCAGATGACGCTTGCCGAACTCGCGACCGCGTTCCTCTCGAAGCTCCCGGTCAAGGTGCTGATCATCAACAACTCCTACCTGGGCATGATCCGCCAATGGCAGGAGCTGTTCTTCGACAACCGCATCTCCGGTGCCGACCTCGAAGGGAATCCAGACTTCGTCAAGCTCGCGCAGGCCTACGGCGTGAAGGCGTGGCGCGTGAAGCGTGCGGGCGACGTCGACAAGGTGCTGAAGGCCGCGATGGCCTACGATCAGGGTCCCTGCGTGGTCGAAGCCGAGGTGGTCAAGGAGGACAACGTCTTCCCGATGATCCCCGCGGGCGCCGCCGTGAAGGACATGATCATCGAGAAGCCCAAGCACCGCATGGAGAAGCCGCAGGGATCGACCTGATCCGCTGCGTCTGTGCACCTCCCCTGAAAGATCGACGAAAGATCCCATGCCTACGACCATCCAGCGCGGCTCGCAATTCGAACTCGACCCCGGCAAACCGGTGCGCCGGCATCCGGTGACCGAGGAGGTCATCCAGCCGCTACACACCATCTCGCTGCTGGTGCGCAACAAGCCCGGTGTGCTGGTGCGCGTCTCTCTCGTCTTCTCGCGACGCGGCTACAACATCGAGAGCCTGGTCGTCAGTCCCGCGCTGTCCGCTCCCGGCGCGAGCGAAATCTCCGGCGATTTCTCGCGCATGACCATCACCTGCTCGGGCGACCCGGACACCCTCGAGCAGATCATCAAGCAGCTCGAGAAGCTCATCGATGTCGTGCACGCGATCGACCACACCGGCCAATCGGTGATCGAGAGCGAGCTCGCGCTGATCAAGGTGACCATCGCGCTCAAGGAGCGCACCGAGATCCTGCAGATCGCCGAGCATTACCGCGCCAAGGTCGTCGACTACGGTTCTGAGTCGATGATCCTGCGCGTCGAAGGCGAGACCGACAAGATCGACGCGGTGATCGCGCTGCTCAAGCCGTTCCACATCGCCGAGCTCGTCCGCTCGGGCAAGATCCTGATGGTGCGGGGATCACTGACCACGTGAGGTGGTCGAGCGTGCGCTGCCGACTCTGCCAATGACGGGTCGGATCAGGATCTGCCAGGCGGTCGCCACAGCCGAAGCCGAAGCCCGTGTGCGTCGAGGTGCCGATCCACTGCGGCGTCTCGGTCCCGGCCCTACCGATTCTACCAATTGAACTCGGGCGCCGGCCCATGGCTGGCGGTCTCGATCGGGCGGGCGATGTGGGTGCTGGCGGTTCCGGTGACGATGCATCCGTCCAGTCGCGC
This sequence comes from Planctomycetota bacterium, assembly GCA_013696105.1. Lineage (GTDB taxonomy): Bacteria > Planctomycetota > UBA11346 > UBA11346 > UBA11346 > JACCZE01. The sequence goes on from JACCZE010000160.1 coordinate 5,402, forward strand.
GAGCGCGGTGACGTCGGCGAAACGGCATCCGCCGATGTCCAAGCGCTTGAGCGGCAGCGATTCGATCCCGGTCAGCGAGCCGAGACGCTGGCATCCGCTCAGAGACAGCCATTCCAGGCGTGAACCACGCAGAGGAGTCAGATCCCCGCGCAGCCCGGCGCCGCCGCTGCAATCGAGGTGCTCCAGCGGCATCCCCTGCAGTCCGTCCAAGCTGGTGACGCGAGCGGCATTGGCCAGAGACAGGCGCCGGATCGGCATGCCACGCAGCGCGATCAGCGATCCCGTGAGCGCGGAACATCCGGAGCAATCCAGCTCCTCGAGCGGCATTCCTTGGATGCCATTCAGGCTGGTCAGCCGCCCGCAGCCCGACAGCAGCAGTGACCGCAGGCGCATGCCGGTCAGCGCCGACAGGTCGCCCGCGAGCCATCGGCACCCGCTCAGATCGATGCGCACGGCGGGCACGCCGATCAGTGGCGTCAGGTCCGAGATGCGCGCGTCGTCGGCGATGATCGCGAGCCCACCGCCCCTGGTCGAGCTCACCCGGCACGTGAATCCCGCACTCGCCAGCGTGCTCTGCCAGTGCTCGGGCGAGCGATCAGCGCTGTCGACGCTCGCGGATTGCGGGATCCCCGGGGAAGCCGACGTCTTCGCGGGCCAGGCGACCGCAGAAAGGGCGATCACCGCCGTGGCGGCCGCCGCGAGCACCGCGCGACGGCGCCAGCGCGATTCGCCGGGAAGCGGCATGCGCTCGGTCGGCATGGTCCGGCGGTTGGGGCGTGCCCCAGCGATCCTCCGCGACGTGGGAATCGGGCGGCGGACCGTCGGGACGCGCGGACCCGATGCCCCAACGCTCACCGCCTGCAGCGCGGCGAGCATGTCCTCGGCGCTCTGATAGCGGTCATCGGCGCATTTTTCCATCGATTTCGCGACAACCCGGGCGAGTTCGGGGGACAGTACGTTCTGGAACTCCCGCACATCCGGCGGCGGATCATTGAGCACCGCGACCAGCACTCCCCACGGGCTGGAGGCGACGAACGGGGCGTTTCCGGTCACCAACGCGAAGAGGGTCGCGCCGAGAGCGTACAGGTCCGCACGTCCATCGACTCCGCTCTCGCCGCGCACCTGCTCGGGAGCCATGAACGCCGGCGTTCCCACCGGTGTCCCGGTGCGAGTCAGTCGGTCATCGCCCTGGAAATGCCGCGCGAGTCCCAGGTCGCCGAGTTTCGCCATGCCGTCGTCGGTGATGTACACGTTCGCGGGCTTCACATCCCGATGCACGACTCCCGCGCGATGCAGAGCCGAAAGTCCCCTGCAGCAGTCGCTGGCGATGGTGAGCGCGGTATCCTCGCCGAGGCGTCCTCCATGCCGCAACGCGAGGCGTGCGGCGTCACCGCCGGTGATGAGTTCCAGGACCATGAAGAGCTGCCCATCGGTCTGGCCGACATCGAAGCACGTCACCACATTGGGATGCACGACAGCCCCGGCCGCGCGCGCTTCGCGCATGAAGCGGTCGCAGAATCCGCGATCGCGGGACTGGGTCGGCGAGATGACCTTGAGCGCGACCTCGCGGCGCATCGATTCTTGGAACGCCCGGTATACGACCCCCATGCCGCCCTGTCCCAGGCGCGAGGTGATGCGGAAGCCGGGAATGATCGGGTAGTCGTCGGCTTGGTCGCCGACCGCCGGCAACCGGAATGGTCCGGTCTCGAGATTCGGCTGCACCGCAGGCGGATGGATCTCGCCATGCCGGGTGGCATCGGAGCCGGGATCGCCGTTGGGCATGGACCACCACCTTTCTCGTGCGACCGGACGCCGGTCTACGTGAGCAGGCTAGAGAACTGAACTTACGACAACAAACCTGCTCTGGAAAACCTTGATGGGGGAACCGAGCACGCGGCTCGTTTTTAGGGTATGCTCAGGTACCACCCCCATAGAGCAGCCATGTCCATACACCCGATCCTTCTGGCCGTCACCCTGGTCGTCATCTGCATGCCCTCTGAAGCAGAGGAGTTGGATGTCCTGACCCTGAAGAACGGACGCCACCTCGAGGGACAATACGACGATCTGACGCAGACGCTCACCTTCGGAGGTTCCATCCCAGGGAGCGTCCAGGTCAACCCGGCTGACATCGCCAAACGTGAGAAGGTCACCATCGCGGATGCCCCGGCCCCGAAGGTGTTCATCGCCGGCTCGGACGGCTTCGCGAAGCCAGCTGACACCAGATCCGCCCCCGCGACTGCCGCCAACCGAGCGGCTGAGCCGCCCGCTCCGGCACCCGCCGCGAAGGGTGCGGTGGTGGACCCGGTGCAGGCGAAGCGTCTGGCGAGCGTGCGCGCCTCGAAGAAGGCCGAGGTGAAGCGCCAGCTCCAGAGTTCGATCGATTATCAGAAGACCTACGAGACCAGCATCGCGAAGATGCATGCCGAGCAGGCCGACCTGCCTGGTCGCATCCAGGCGCTCGATGGCAGCATCAGCGCAGCGCGGCAGGATTTCAGCAACGCACAGAGCCGCTACACGAACGTGCAAGCGGACTACGATTACTGGCATTCGTACCGCTATCGCAACTCGGCGTACAACGGCGCCTCGGTCTCGGACGCGCGCCATCAGCGCGACAAGGCCGAGTCCAAACTCAAGAAGCTCGAGAATGAGCAGGATTCGCTCAGGAAGAAGCAGACCGCGCTCGCCACGCAGCTACCATCCGAGAACACCAAGCTGCGCAGCTCGATCGACAACCAGGCGAAGTACGCTGCCCAGCTCGAGGCCTTGGAGCTCGAGGAAGCAGCCGCGCCGTAGGGAACGGGGCCGCATCGAGGCGGGCGAAACCCGATCAGCGCAGCAGTTCGACCCGCGCTGGGCGGCCCTTGACCTCGATCGCGCCGAGCGCGGCCAAGGCGTGCGCCGCCGAGCTGCGCACTTCCACGTCCGAATAGGTGTCGCCGACCTGGATGGTGCCGATGGCGTTCTTCGAGACCTTCACCGCCTTGCAGACGAACTTGCGCAAGGTGCGCAGCGACACGTCCTCCGACTTGGTGAGGTGGATGCGCACGCGCAGCAGCGGTTCCTGCACCGCTGGAGGCAATTGCGTGGACTTCGCCGCGGGTGGATGCGCTTGGACCGCTGCTGGATTCGCGACCGGCTGAGGCGCGGCAGGCTTGGGTGTCGTCGCCGGCTTGGGTGTCGACGCAGGCTTGGGTGTCGACGCAGGAGTGATCGATGCCGGCGGGAGCGCCGCAGCGCGGGGCGCCGGGGCCTGGGGTCTGGGTGCGGCGACGGCCGGACGAGGCGTGGTGGTCGGCGCCTGGCGATAGGGCGGCGCTTCGCGCTGGCGCTCTGACGGGGCGTCGGAGGCCGGCCGCTCGCGCGATCCGCTCGGCCCCGCGCGGTCTTGCCGCACGGGAATGCGCCGGCCGCGATAATGCAGCACCGCTGACATGACGCGCTCGGCGGCGTCGGATACGACCGCGAGCTGGGTGTGGCGGGGATGGACGCGCATCTTGCCGAGCTGCGAGCCCTGGATCTCGGCGCCGCGGCAGACCATCGCGACGATGGAGGCCGGGGTGACGCCGTCATCCTGGCCCACGCCGAGGAACAGATCGGTCATCGCCCCGCTCGAGCGCGTCGGCGCCGCGGCGCGGACATACTCCTTCTCCTTGGCGGCATCGGGCACCAGGCGGTGCACGATCGCGGCCAGCACCGTGTCCGCGCCGTGCGCGGCGACCAGCTCGGTGAATTCCTTCGGCAGGGCCAAGCCTTCGCCGAGGCTCTCCTGGACGCGGGTCGCCAGGCGTTTGCGTTGGGAGTCGACGATCGTCGTCGCGGTCGGGACGTCGGCCTGCACCGCCTTGCAACCGGCGATCGCCACCAGGCGCAGGAAGCGCGAGCGCTCGGAATGCGACAGCACCGTCCAGGCCTCGCCGTCGGCTCCCGCACGCGCGGTGCGGCCGATGCGGTGGGTGTACGACGACGAGCCGACCGGCAGGCCGAGATTGAAGACATGGCTGACGCCCTGGACATCGAGGCCGCGGGCCGCGACGTCGGTGGCGACGAGCACGGCGATCTTGCCTTGGCGGAAGCGCCCGAGCACGCGTTCGCGCGCCTCCTGCGTGAGCTCTCCCGAGATGCCGCCGACTTCGATCCCGGCCAGGGCGATGCCTTGGGCGGCTTCGTCGACGCCCAATCGCGTGCGCGTGAACACCAGCGCGCGCGGCGGCTCCAGGACCTGCAGCAGACGCACCAATGCCGGGAGTTCGCCGCGTCGCTCGGTGAGGACGAATTTCTGCGGCACATGGCTCGAGCCCTGACGGATGTCGAGGCGCACTTCGCGCGGCTTGTCGAGCCAGCGCTCGACGGCGTCCTCGACCGCGGGCGGGAATGTGGCGCTGAAGAACCAGCGCGCGACACCCTGACCGAGGTCCTTCACCAGCACGTCGAGCTCGTCCTTGAAGCCCATGTCGAGCATCTGGTCGGCTTCGTCGAGCACGAGGACTTCGGCGTCCGCGGCGAGCGTCCCCTGGCTGAGGTGGTCGCACATGCGACCGGGCGTGCCGACGACGAGCTTGGGTTTGCGCGCGAGTTCGCGTCGCTGCTCATAGGCAGGCGCTCCGCCGATCAGGGTCGCCACCTGGCCCGGCCCGATCACCAACGCCGCTTCGCGCGCGACCTGTTGGGCGAGTTCGCGCGTCGGGCACACGACCCATGCGCGCTTGCACTCGCCCGAGGCGAACGCCGTCGCGAGCGGCAGCACGAAGGCGAGCGTCTTCCCGGACCCGGTGCGCGCCTGGGCGAGGATATCGCCGCCCGCACCGCCGATTCCCGTGAGGGCGAGGGGGATGACGCCCGCCTGCACCGGCGTCGGCGCTGAGATGCCGCGCGCAGTGAGCGCTGCGACGATCGCTTCTGGAAGGCCGAGGGAGGAGAACGTTGTGGGCTGGTCTGACATGGGGGGGCAGACGATACCGTCGAGGGGGTG
>JACCZE010000161.1 GCA_013696105.1 Planctomycetota bacterium
AGCACTGCGACGGCCAGATCCTGGTGACGCCGGACATGCTCGGCATGAACACCCAGTTCCATCCACGCTTCGTCCGCCGCTACGCCAAGCTGTCCGAGGACATGAAGAAGGCCTTCAAGCGTTACCGAGACGACGTCAAGCAGCTGAAGTTTCCCACCGACGCCGAGAGCTACTGATCGGCAGACGCGCGGCGGTTACCGCCGCGCGCGCACGCGAGGGCGATCAGCGCCACCAGACCCGCTCCCAATCCGCAACCGGTAGACGGAGACCCGGTGTCAGCGGCGACGTCCGTTGCGGAATCGGGATCCTCCGACGGGGCCTTGGGAGATTCGGGTGTCGGGGTAGGCGTGGGCGGCGGAGCCGAGCCGACGACGATGCTGCGCTCGGCGCGTGCCGCGCGGCCGCGATCGTCCCAGGCGATCAACGTGATGCGGTACGTCCCCGCGGCTTGATAGGCGATGGCAGGACTCGTCTCGATCCGCGCGATGCCAGCACCCAGATCCCACAGCACGTGGGAGATCGATCCGTCGGTATCGGTCGACATCCCGGTGCAGGTGATGGTCTGTCCGACGGTCGCCGTCGCCGGGCAGGTGAATGAAGCGACGGGCGCGCGGTTGGCATAGCCGCGTGGGGTCGGTTGACCATTGTCGCCATTCCCGCTGACCACGTTGTCATGCCAATCGAGATCCACGCCCGGGTAGCCGGTCACGCCGACTGCGGTATTGTTCGTGATGCGGTTGCCGAAGGCGGTGACCTGATCGGCATCGCCGAGCCAGTCGATGCCGTGGTCGCGGTTGCCGCTGAACTCGTTGGCCTCGAACACCACGCTGGTGGTCTTCGCTCCGCCGGAATTGAACAGGAAGCCGCGGCCCGTGTACATCGCCGTCACCTGGGTGTCGAGGATGCGGTTCTTGTAGAAGTAGAGGCGGCTGATGCCGTCGCCTTCGGCGTACATCTGCGCGCCGAAGGCGCGCATGCCGCGCACGGTGTTGGAGCCGAAGAACATGTGCTTGTTCGCCGCATGGTTCGAGATCGAGATGCCGATGTCCTGGCCGCCATCGACGAGGTTGTCGACCACCACCACGTCCTGGGCGATGACCTCGAGGCCGAGGAAGCCCCAGCCGGTCGGGTCGGCCACGGTATTGCGGCGCAATGCGCTGAAGTCGGAGCTGTCCAGGCTCAGCCAATGGTCGATGCGGTTGTCCTCGATCAGGCCGCGGTGGCAGCGGCCCCACAGCTCGATGCCCAGACGTGTCGACGCCAGTCCCGAGCGCGTCACGGTGTTGCCGATCACCACCAGATCGGTGCTGTCGTCGTTGCCGAAGATGCCGCCGCGGCCGGTGCCGTCGACGATGTTGCGCAGCACGCGGTTGCGCGACGAGCCCCAGGACATGCGGATGCCGCCACCCCATTCCGAGGCCAAGGCGATGTTGCGGATCGTGCAGTCGGCGATGGTCGAATCGGTGACGCCGTTGGCGGCGCTCGGCGCATCGCCGGTGAAGCGGATGCCCAGGCCGCCGTCGCCGGCGATGTCCTGGATGGTCACGTGGTGGATCGAGTGCCCGCGGCTCGAGTAGGCGAAGATGCCGGTATTCACCGCTCGCCCGGCACCATCAAGGGTGAGCGCGGCGATCTCGACCGCGTTGCCCTGGATGGTCAGGAAATCGCCGCCGCCCCCGGTCCACACCAGGCGGCTCGCGGCCTGTCCGGCGCCGAGGAACCGGATGCCGGCTGGGATCCCGATGGCGCCGCTGACCAGGAAGCGCCCGGCTGGGATGGTGACGGCGTCTCCGGCCGTGGCCGCGGCGATCGCCCGGCGGATGGCTGCGGCATCGTCGGTGGCATCATCGGGCACCGCGCCGTGGGAACGGATGTCGATGGTCGCGGCCGATGCCTGCGCCGCGAATGCGAGCGAGAGGCACAGCAGCGCCAGGCGGGTGGGGCGACGGATGGGGCTCGGCGTGGGCATGGGGCCTCCCGACGCCGCATGCGGGGCGTCAGCAGGGTTACGCGCGCGATCCGGGAATCTCACGCGCCCCCTTCCATCGCTCCCTGGAGGTGGAGACGGACAGTCTCACACGGCGCGGACCTCGACCCCCGTCAGGGAGCGATCACCAGGGCATGCTCGCTGCGCGAAAGACCGCCATCGGCGCGCCAGACCAGGAGGGTCACGCGGTAGGTGCCCGGCTCGGCGAACCGGTGGTCGGCTTCCGAGCCGATCGCGGGGATACCGTCGTCGAGATCCCAGAGCGCATGCGCATCGGCGGGAACCGCGCCGACGAAGCGCACCGTCTGCCCGACGCGCGCGCTGGTTGGTGCGTTGATGACCGCCGGCGGCACCGGGGCGGAAGCCGCTGCCGGCCACCCGTCCTCAGCGTTGTCAGCGACGCGATCGTCGCGGGTGGCGAAGCGCGTCACCGATCCGCGCGCGACGAGCGCGGGGCCGGCGTTCCCAGTCACGTCGTTCTGCGCGAAGGCCAGGTCCAGGACACGCCCACCGGTGCCGTCGAGGATGACACCCGCTCCGGCCGAGGGAGCGTCGCCGAGCGTTCCCGCCAGGGTATTGCCGGACACGCAGATCCGCTCAGCGATGCCGGGATCCACCGCGCGGATCGACAAGGCGGATTCGTGCATGCGCTGGACCTGGTTGCGCGCGATGGACAGGTGTCGGCATGGCACCTTCCCGTCGACCAGGAGCCCGACGCGCTGCCCACCCTCAATGCGGTTGCCGGTGACCACGGCATCCTCGCCGATGATCTCGATGCCGGCGATCGGCGGTTGGCCACTGGCGCCAGTGGCGGCGCCGATGGTGTTGCCGCGCACGGCGACGCGGTCGCTGCCCGAGAACGAGATGCGGTGGTCCACGGCATTGTCCTCGATGACCGCGCGGTGGCAGCCCTTCCAGATCTCGATGCCGAAGCGTTCGGCGGTGAGCCCAGAGCGGGTTACGGAGTTGCCGACGATGACCAGGTCCTCGCACCCGTCGTTGGCGAAGATGCCGCCGCGGCCGGTGCCGTCGATGCGGTTGCGCTCGATGCGGTTCTGCGACGAACCCCAGGATACACGGATGCCGGCTCCCCATTCGGAGCGCACGCCCATGCGCTCGATGGAGTTGTCGCTGATGACACTGTCGGTGACGCCGTGAGCGAACGCACGGACGCCCTGATCTCCAATGAACTGGATGCCGATGGCGGTCTCGAGGTCGGCAAAATCGCGGATCGACAGGTGATGCAGGCTCAGGCGCTGGGAGTCGTAGGCGAACACCGCCGGACCGGCAGCGCTCGAGGCGCCGTCGATCGTCAACTCGGAGATGGTGAGATCACGCACCGACGACGCACTGAGCATGGTCGCCGCGTCCTGGCCGTCGTGGCGCAGAATGGTGCGCGTTCGGCTTTCGCCGCGCAGTGATACGCCGGTGCGCATGCGCACGGTGTGACGCAGGCGGTAGGTTCCCGCAGGCAGGTAGACGATATCGCCCGGTGCCGCGGCGTCGATCGCCTCCTGGATCGCATAAGCGTCGTCCTCGGCATCGTCTGGCGTCGCACCGAGCGCGGTCGCGTCGCGCAGCCGCGCCGCATCGCCGTGCTGGATGCGCGCGCCGGGTCCGTCGTCGGCCACTGCGATGGCGTACTGGCCGGCGGAAACCGTGACGGCGCCGAAGGCGCGCGCCGAGGCGAAACGCACCGCCCCCTCCTCAACGTCCAGTCGGGTGGTGTCGCCGACGATCGCCAATGACAGCCGCGTCCCGACCACCTGCGCGGTGCCGTGGCTGGTGGCGATCGACAGCGACTGGCCGGGAGCCTGCCGCGCCGCGACGACGCGCACCGATCCGCGCATCAATGCCAGCGACCGGCCTCCGGCGGTCGACGCCACCGCTCCGAGTTCGCTGTTCGCAGCGATCGCGATGGTACTGCCATCGGTCAACGACAGCGACGCGGAACCTCCGCGGGTGATGATGGTCTCGCCTGCGACCAGCCCTCCACCGGCCATGCCCGGGCGTTCGCCCTGAGCGCCGACGATGACCACCGCGCCATCGACTGCGGCGACACGTGCGAGGTCCGGCCCGCGCTCGCGCGAGCGCTGGTACTGCGGCCAGGCGAGCGTCAGCGCGACAACAGCGGCTGCCGCGAATCCGGCACCGGCGACCAGCCAGGGGCTGACACCTCGCCGCGGTACCGGGCTGGAGGGTTGGGCTCCGCTGCGCTCGCGCACCGCGCGCACCAGCTTGGAACCCGTGCGTTCGGCGCGCAGACGCTCGAGGAATCCCGCGGCCACCGCGTCGGCGGAGGCGTGATCGTGCTGATGCTGGACCAGGTTGATGAGGGCGAGGTGCTCCATGACCCAGTCCCCTTCCTCACCGGCGGAGCGGATGGCGACGGCGAGCTTCTGTGCGCCCTCGGCGTCGATGGTGCCGTTGCAATACGCGTCGAGGAGAGCCGACCATTCTTCGACATCCATGCCGTCGGTGTTCATGGTCCGGCCGTCGGCGCGTGGCGACGCAGGCATTTCAGCAGAGCCTCGCGGATGCGCATCAGCATCATCGATACGCTGGTCTCACTCTTGCCGAAGCGTTCGGAGATGTCCTTCACCGGCACGCTCTGCCCGTAACGCAGGTCGACCAGGACGCGGTGCGACTCCTGGAGCGACTGCAGACAGGTGCGCAGAGCGCTCAATTCATCCGCATGGGCGTCGGCCGCCGGGTCGGTCGCGCGCTCGGCGATCGCCTCGTCGACCAGCGACAGCGGACGCTGACGGCGCCGCTGACGCAGGAAGCTGACCATGCGGTTGCGGCAGATGGTGCGCAGCCAGGGTCCGAATTCGCGCTCGGGGTCGAAGGTGCCGAGATTGCGGTAGGCGTCGATGAAGCCCTCCTGGACCACGTCGTAGACGTCCTCCGAAGCCAGGTAGCGCGCCAGCATGGCCCGCAACCGGCCCTGGTGCATCCGCACCAGCGACGCGAACGCGTCCTCGTCTCCCGCGCGCGCGCGGGAGACCAACGCGCGCTCGTCGAGGTCGCTGTGTTCGGGCACGTCAGGATCCTCACCAGGAGTACGCACCAGGCGAGCGGATCTCACGGGACAGTTGGTGGTTGGTGGGGGGTAGAGCCAGCCACCAGCCTCCAGCCTCCAGCCTCCAGCTACCAGCTACCAGCTACCAGCCTCCAGCCACCAGCCACGGACATCCTGCTATTCCATCCGCTCCCAGCGCAGCTGGATCGCGTGCTTGCGACCCGCGCCAGGCGGGACCTCGCACAGCGTCGACCGACCCAGGTAGGAACGGGCGCGTACCGCGGGCGGCTTCCCTTCGGGAAAGGGCTTGGTCGACAGCTCCATGCCGCGCACGCGCTCGCGGCCGGACCACGGAGGACCGGTGCGGCTGCGGTGCTGGGTCCACAGCGCGAGCCACGGGAAGTCTGACGCGCGCCAGCGCGCGCTCAGGCGACGGCGCCAGCGCGGATTCTCGGCGGTCCAGGTTGCATCGTCCCGCACCAGGACGCGGGCGGCGAGGACATCGCCGCACGGTGGGTCGTCGGCCGCGGGAACTGCGAGCGCGCGATCCGTCGCGATGCGCGCTTCAGGAGCGGCCATGGGAAAGCGGCTGTCCGCTGCCCGGGGACCCGGCCAGTTGGCGACGCGATCGATGTCGGCGCGTATCCGCAGTCCATCGAGGAAGGAGCCGCCGAGGCTGGTATGTTCGCACCATTCGACCGCCCGCGCGCAGCCGCCGAGGTGGCGCACGGTGGTGGCGAGGTGCAGCGTCGTGCCGTCGAGATGCACGTGGCGCTCGACCTGCAGGCGCGCCTCCGGCAACCAGGCGGTGAAATCGACGCGCTCGCGCGCGGGCTGCGTGCGCTCGTATCGTGCGAGCCCGGCCTCTCCGTGCAGCGGCCGCTCTTCGCCCGGCCAGGGCGCGCCGAAACGGTCCAGGCACAAGTTGCTGCCGACGATCCCGGCCAGCAGAGCAGCCTCGGGTCCATCGCCGTACGCACCGGTGGGCGAACCGGTCACCGTCCTCGGATCCGCGGCCGGCCACTGCGGCTGCCACAGCGGATCGAGATCCTCTCCGCGCAGGCGCAGGCTCGCGAGGTGGCAGCCGGTGACCGTCAGCACGATCTGTAGCCGATCGCCCAGCACCAGCCAGGCGGGAACACCGCGCCAAGCGGTTGGAACCGCGGTCAGCGCATCCATCAGCGGGCTCCCGGCGTCTGAGCGCGGCACAGCTCCTCGATGCCTTCGAGCACCAGGCTCGGGCGGTACGCCAGGCGCGGGATCGCACCGGCGGCGATCAGCGCCCCGCAGCCGCCGCCGGTGGCGATGACCTCGGCGATTGTCGATTCCCGGCGCAGCCGGTCGAGGCAGGCAAGGATCATGGGGCCGTGGCCGATGCCGATTGCCGCCGCGATCGCGCCGTACGTGTCGTGCTGGCAGGCGCCGGCCTCGGGCCCCAGCGGTTCGACGTGCGGCAGGGCGGGGGCGAGCGAGCTGAGGCCGGCGGCGCAGGCGGCCGCTCCCGGGGCGATCAATCCGCCGAGGAAGACGATGGTCCGTGCCGGATCGGCGTGCGCGTCGTAGCGCCACGCGGTGAGCGTGGTGGCGGTACCCGCGTCGACCACCACCAGCGAGCGCCGCTCCTGACGGCACGCCACCAGGCCGGCGAGCACGCGGTCGACGCCGCAGGTGGCGTACTGCCCGAGCGCTGGCACCGGGATCTCGCTGCCGATGCGTCGCAGCGGTTTCCCCGCGGCGATGCGCGACCACCACGCGGCGAGCAGTTCGGCATGCGCGCGCGATCCTGGCAGCACGACCAGCTCCTCGATCGCGCGCAGGTGCGGTTGGACGAATGCGCTGAGCGCATCCTCGCGCGGGGCGAGACGCTCGTGCGACCAGATCCCGCCGTCGTGCGCGAGGCCGAGCTTGATCGTCGAGTTGCCGCAGTCCGCGATCAGGCGCATCAGATCGTCCGATGTCCGACGTCCGACGTTCCCGTCGAGCCGAAACCGCCAGCGCCGCGGGCGGTGTCGTCGAGCGACGGCACGCTCTGCCAGGCGATGCGTTCGTAGCGCGCGACCACCAGCTGCGCGATGCGCATGCCGCGCTCGATCGTCACCGGCTCGGTGCCGATGTTGGCGACGATGACCTTGACCTCGCCGCGGTAGTCGCTGTCGATGGTCCCCGGGCTGTTGGGCACGATCAGACCCTGCTTGATCGCCAGGCCCGAACGCGGTCGCACCTGGGCCTCGAAGCCGTCTGGAATCGCGATGGCCAGGCCGGTCGGCACCAGGGCCCTCGCCCCGGGCGCGAGGACCATCGGCTCGGCGACGGCCGCCTGCAGGTCGAGCCCGGCCGAGCCCGGGGTGGCGTAGGCCGGCAGGACCAATCCGGCGAAGTGGGGCAGCGTGGTCACGCGGACGTCGAGCATGGGCGGACTATTCCCGCCATGCCCCCGCGGGCAATGTGCGGCCGGCCGGTCTCAGCGCAGCGCGAGCAACAGTCCGACCGATATCCCATTGCGGATGCCGTGGTGGACGGCGGTGGTCCAGCAGGCCGTCCACATGCCCCGCTTGTCCGCCCAGTGGGCATAGGTGAACGCGAGGTAGAAGCCGCCCACCAGCCCGGCGGACATGCCGACCAGGAAGTTCTCGTGGAAATGGGCGGCGGCGAAGAGCGCTGTCGAAATGACGACCTGAATGGTGAAAGACCCCTTGAACCAGCGACAGCAATGGATCGGTATGACCTGGAACAGCACGGTTTCGACCACCGGTGCGAACACCACGGCCAGAAGGAGGATCTTCTCGGCCGACATGCGGTCGAACGCGCGCCGGGGCTCGAATTCGAAGGGCGAGAGCGCGACCAGCACCACCCAGCTGATGACCAGGCCCTCGAGGGCGGACTGCCAGCAGAACCGCCAAGGGCCCTTGTCGAGCCAGCGTCGCATGAACCAGGTCAGCACGGCGGCATCGTCGCGGACGGGCCGGCTCGGCAATGCTACGCGCGGGCACGCTGCTCCCCTCGCTCCCGAGCCTCCTGCCCCGCCACCTTGCCCCCACCCCGGACCTGATAGGTTCTGGCCTTCCAGGAGCGCCATGCGGCTCAAGCGCCTCGAAACCTTCGGCTTCAAGTCCTTCGCGGACCGCATGACCTTCGATTTCGAGGACGGCATCACCGCGGTCATCGGCCCCAACGGCTGCGGCAAATCGAACATCGTCGACTCGATCAAATGGGTGATCGGCGAGCAGTCGGCCAAGGCCCTGCGCGGCGACGAGATGATCGACGTGATCTTCAACGGCTGCGCGACGCGCCGGCCGATGGCGATCTGCGAGGTCACGCTGGTGCTCGACCAGGTCGCCGACCGCCTGGGCGGCGACGTCGGCGACGAGGTCGCGATCACCCGCCGGCTCTTCCGCGACGGAGCCAGCGGCTACTACCTCAATGGCAAGGCGTGCCGGCTCAAGGACATCAAAGAGCTGTTCATGGACACCGGCATCGGCACGTCCGCCTATTCCGTGATCGAGCAGGGACGCATCGGCTTCATCCTCGAGTCCAACACCAAGGACCGGCGGATGATCCTCGAGGAGGCCGCCGGCATCTCGCGCTACAAGTCGCGCCGCAAGGTCGCCCTGCGCAAGCTCGAGCGCGTGCAGCTGGATCTGCAGCGCATCGGCGAGGTGCTGTCCGAGGTCAAGCGCCGCGTGCGCGCGGTCACGCGCCAGGCCGAGGCGGCGCTGCGCTACCGCGAGCTCTCGGCCCAGGTGCGCGAGCTGCGCATGGCCTTCGCGCTCGAGGAATACGGCCGCCTCTCGACCGAACTGTCCGAGCACGCCGGCCGCAATGACGAGCTGACGGCGCGGCTGGCCGAGGTCAGCGCGCGGCTGGGCACGCTCGAAGCGTCGCTGTCGGAAGCCGACGTCCGCCTGGTCGCCCTCGAGGACGGCATCCGCTCGAAGGAGCAGCTGCGCGCCGACGCGCAGAGCCGGCGCGATGTCGCCGACGCGCGCGCCAAGGACGCCAAGTACCGCCTGGTCGAAGTCGATCAGCAGGAGGCGGACGACCGCAAGCAGCTCGAGGGCGTCGCCGCCAAGATCGCCACCCTGGTCGCCGAACGCGTGACCGCCGAGCAAGCGGTCGAGAACGTCGAATCCGGTGGTCAGGACGCCGGGCTGGTCGCGGCGATGAAGACGCGCCGCGAGGAGCTCGACCAGGTCCTGGGCGACGTGGACGCGGTCCTGCGCGAGGTCGAGGACGCCAAGGCCAAGCGCCTCGAATGCCTGCGCGAACTCTCACGCGTCGAAGCCGAGCAGGGCCGGCTCGAAGGCAGCCGGCACGCGACCAACGAACGGCGCAAGCGCCTGGAAGACCGCTCCGGCGGACAGACCGGGCAACTGGTCGAGACGCGCCAGGCCGAGAGCGCCGCGCGCGCACAGCTCGACGGCCTGATCGCCAGCGCCGCCGACGCGCATACGACGCTCGACGAGCACATCCGCGCGCGCGAGACCGCGCTCGCGCACGGCACCAGCCTCGACAACGAGCTGCACGACATCCGCCATCAGGAAGCGCGCGCCGAGACCGGCCTGCGCCTGCTGCAGGAGCAGGAACGCCGCGCCGAAGGCGTGTTCAAGGGCGTGCGCGACGTGCTCACGCAGATGGACCGCTTCCCCGGCATCATCGGCATGGTCGCCGATCTCTGCCGCGTCCCGGACGGCTACGTCATCGCCATCGAGACCGCGCTCGGTGGACAGGCGCAGAACATCGTCACCGAGACCCAGGAGGCCGCGCGCGACGCGATCGCCTTCCTCAAGCGCGAGCGCCGCGGCCGCGCCACCTTCCTGCCGCTGGACGACATCCAGGGCGGCGAGCGGGTGAACGGCGACCTGCTGCGCGAGCCGGGCGTGGTCGGCATCGCCAGCCGCCTGATCGAATACGACAAGAAGTACCAGAACGCGATCGAGTTCCTGCTCGGCAACGTGCTGGTGGTCGAGACCCTCGACCACGGCATCGCCATCCGGCGCTCGCGCCGCGCGTCGTGCCGCATGGTCACCCTCGAAGGCGACGTCATCGCCCCCGGCGGAGCGATGACCGGCGGCCGCCAGCAGGGCTCGGAAGCCGGCGGCATCGTCAGCCGCAAGAACGAGATCGCGAAGCTCTCCGAAACCCTCAAGGACCTCGCCGGCAAGAAGAGCACGGTCGGCGTCGCGCGCGACGAAGCCAAGAAGCTGGCGTTCGATCTGAGCATGCGCGTCGAGGAGCAGCGCCGCGCCATCCAGGCCGCCGACCGCGCGGTCGGTGAAGCCAAGACGCAGCTGATGAAGGCCGAACGCGACCGCCTGCACCTCGAAGAGGCGACCTCCAGCTTCGGCGTCGAGCTCGAGGAGATCGCGGCGGATCTCGGCCGCATCGAATCCGAAGCGCGCGAGCTGACCGGACAGCACGAGTGGTTCGGCGCGCTCAACACCAAGCTCGGCGAGGACATCGACCGCCTGCAGGCGAAGCTCGAGTCCAAGGCGTCGCAACGCAACCGCGTGCAGGAGGACGTGAACAACCTGCGCGTCTCCCTCGCGACCACGCAGGAACGCCAGGAAGCGGCGCGCAACCACCTCGGCCATCTGGTGCGCAGCCTGCAGGAGCTCGAGGACACGCGCGGCACGCTGGAGCGCCGCCTGCAGGGCCACGAGGCCAAGCGCACCGAGCTGCGCCAGGCCCAGAGCGAGAACGCCACCGCGTTCGGTGCCGAAGCGACGAACGTCGCGGACGCGGCGCGCGAGCTCGACGCGCTGATCAAGGAACGCGACCAGCTGCGCAACGGCCTCGAGGAGACCCGCCAGGAGGCGCGTTCGCTGGCGTCCAAGCAGCGCGCGCTGGAGCAGGAACGCAGCCAGGTCGAGCTCAAGGCCAACGAGGCGACGGTGCGGCTGGAAGGCATCTGCGCGCGCATCATGGAGGAGTTCCAGCTCGACCTCGGCGAGGCCTTCGCCAATTACGAGCGTCCGGCAGACCTCGATTGGCCGGCGCTGCGTCAACGCCTGGCCGACACCGAGAAGGACCTGCAGTCGCTCGGCCCGGTGAACCTCGCCGCCATCGACGAGCTCGACGAGGTCAAGGCGCGCGAGGAGTTCCTCGACAAGCAGTTCACCGACCTGACCAACGCCGCGACCAAGCTCACCGAGATCATCGAGCAGATCAATCAGGTCAGCCGCAAGCTCTTCGAGACCACCTACAAGGACGTGCGCACCAACTTCCAGGCGCTCTTCCGCAAGCTCTTCGGCGGCGGAAAGGCCGATCTCGAGCTCGAGAAGAAGGACGAGCTCGGCAATCCGGTCGACATCCTCGAGGCCGGTCTCGAGATCGTGGCGCAGCCGCCGGGCAAGAACCCGAAGATCATCACCCAGCTCTCGGGCGGCGAGAAGGCGCTCACCGCCATCGCGCTGCTGTTCGCGGTCTACCAGACCAAGCCCAGCCCCTTCTGCATCCTGGACGAGGTCGACGCGCCCTTGGACGAGGCCAACGTCGACGTCTACAACTCGATGCTGCGCGAGTTCGTGCGCGCCCCTGGCGGCGACACCAACAAGAACGGCGTGAAGGGTTCGCAGTTCATCGTCATCACCCACAAGAAGCGCACCATGCAGCGCGCCGATGCGATCTACGGCATCACCCAGAACGAGCCGGGCGTATCGACCAAGATCAGCGTGAAGTTCGAGCAGGTCGAAGAGGTCGGCGGCGAGCTGACGCCGACCGTGCGCGGCGCGGGTCCGTATTCGGCGTGACCTCAGCGAGGCGCTGCCGCGGCCGTAGCTGACGATCGATGCCGTGGGCTGACTTCCCAGTCCCTGCGACTCCTCCGGATCATCCTCCCACCAATGGCATTGCTCCCGCACGCGCGAAGCGGTCTCGCAGCCCTCACGGCCATCTGCGTGGGGTGGATACGCCGGCGCCGCCAGCAGGGTTGACCACCTTCACCCAGGCGATCCCACGTGCACTG
>JACCZE010000173.1 GCA_013696105.1 Planctomycetota bacterium
ATCGACGCCTTCGGACGCGCGCGCACCGTCCAGGCAGCGATCACCACCTACCCGTGGGCCGGAGGGGGCATCACCGGCACCTACATCGCCACCAGCCTGCGGCAGGTCGCTCAGGATGACTGGCGCGAGAAGCATCCGGCGACCGGTACGCGCGTGGACCCCGTGATCCACTTCCCAGCGAATGGTTTCGGCCCCGGTCGCGCGGAATTCAAGATCGGTGGCGACGAAGGCAACTGGGAGAATTTCTCCATCCAATGGGATGGTTGGATCGACGTGGCAGAAGGCGTCACGCTCTCCACCCGCTCGGACGATGGCAGCCGCGTGTGGCTCGACCTGAACCGCAATGGCCAGGTGGAGCCCACGGAGTGGGGTTCGAACGCCTGGGGTTCGGGCCAGGGCGCGACGCTGCGGGCGGTCCATGGCCCCCTGCATGCGGGCGTCTACGCGATCCGGGTGCAGTACGAGGAAGGCGGCGGCGGCAATGCCATGAGTCTGCTGTGGAGCGACGCCAAGCGCAGTGCCGGGGTGATCGACGGCCAGCACGTGGTGCCGCCAGCGGCGTTCCTGCGCGCGGCGTTCTTCCAAGTCGGTGCGGACACCGTTGCGTCGGGTGCTGGACAGCCGCTGACCCTGGCCGGTCCGATCACCGGACCTGGCGCGGTGAGAAAGGTCGGAACCAGTGCCTTGACCCTCGCGGCGGCGGCGAGCTACACCGGGACGACGGTGATCGATGCGGGCTCGGTGCTGTGCGCGCATGACGGGGCCCTGCCGGCGACGGCTCTATCGATCGCGCAATCGGGGGCGCTCGCGCTCGACCGCCATGACGCCATCGTCGCGTCGCTGTCCGGGGCAGGGAGATTGGACCTTGGAAGCGCGACGCTGACCGTGGGCAGCGACGGGAAATCCACCACCTTCGCCGGGACCATCGTCGGGACTGGAGGCGTGCGCAAGGTCTGTGACGGCATGCTGGCGATCACCGGAACCGCCGGCTGGACCGGCGCGACCATCCTCGATGGTGGCAGCCTGGGCATGGGCCCCGAGCGAACGCTGACCACGGCGGTGCTGCGAGCTCCACTGTCGACCGACGTGTCGCTGGCAGCCGCAGACGCCCGCGGCCGCGAAATCCTGGTGACCATCATCGTCCCGCCCGATGCGCCAGCCGACCTCGGCATCGGCGCCTACGTTTCGGATCGGCACGGCCATCGATTCCAACGCCATCATCCGCGCCCGCTCAGACCCGGACGGCAGCAGGTGCGCTTCTCGCTGTCCGCCGACGATCACCTGCGAGCTGAATCCGGGGTTCCGGACTGGAACGCTTCGGAGGCCGCGCTGTGCGATCGCGCCGGCATCTTCTTCTGGTCGGCCTCGGCAAGCCGCGCGCGCATCTCTGTCGATGCGGTCTCGCGTGCGCAAGCTGCTGGCAGCGTTGAGCAGCCACGCCTGACCGAGCTCCGCTGCGATGGCGACGCCGGTGCGACCCTCGCCGGCCGGACCGGCGAACGCTGGCGCGTCAGCTGCGTACCGAAACCGTTCCCGGCGAATCCCTACGACCCCGACGAGTTCGCGCTCGATGCCGTGTTCACCGCTCCCGGCGGCGCCGAACTGCGCGTGCCCGCGAGCCTGGTGCAGCCGATGACCGCCAGCGACCGCGGCGACTGCGAACTCGTCTCTCCGGTCGGAGACCCCGCCTTCGAGGTGCGCTTCCGTCCCCGGCTTCCCGGTACGTACACGGTGCGCATGATCGCGCGCTGGTCGGGCGGACGCACGCTCGAAGAGCCGCTGCCGCCGCTGGTGGTCACCGGCCAACCGTGGGACGACTACGTGCGCGTGGACGGGGTCGACCGGCGGTTCTTCTCGACCCCGCAGGGGATCTTCTGGGGCGTGGGCCTGAACATGCGCTCGGTCAACGACGTGCGCTCGAAGGCGGCGATGGCCACGCGCATTACCCCGGATCGCGGATCGCTCTCCTACCGCGCGTACCTCGACCGCCTGGCCTGGGCGGGCGGGAACGCGATCGAGCTGTGGCTATCGGCGTGGAACCTGGGGCTGGAGTGGAAGGCGGACATCCGCGGCTTCTACGGCAATGGCCGCTACAACCAGGAGCACGCCTGGCAGCTCGACCGCGTCCTCGACGATGCCTGGGCCCGCGGCATCCGCGTCAACCTGGTGATCTACAACCACGGCCAGGGCGCCGACGGCAACGGCGATGCCGAATGGGATCACAGTTCCTACAACGTCGTCAACGGCGGCCGTCTGCAGCGAGCGGCGGAGTTCTTCACCGATCCCTGGGCGCTCGCGGGGCAGGAGCGGCTGCGCCGTTACATGATCGCGCGCTATGCCGACCATCCGGCGATCCTCGGCTGGAAGATGTGGAGCGAGGTGAACCTCACCTCGATCGGCGGCACGATCGTGCCCTGGCACGAGCGAGCGCTCGCGCGCTGGAAGGCGCTCGACATCTACCAGCATCCCGTGACCACGCATTGGTGCGGCGACTACCGCAATCCCGATCGCCAGGTGGTGGCGCTGTCCGCATTGGATTACGTGTGCATCGACGCCTACCACGGTGGCGGCCTGGTCGCGCAGCTGTTGACCGACAGCACCCTCCACCCGGGCGCCCAGCAGGGCCTATCGCAGTTCGGCAAGCCGGTGGTGGTGACGGAATACGGCGGCAGCGCGTTCGGCACCTCGCAGGAGTCGATGGTCGCGCAGCAGACAAGCGGCCTGTGGGCAGGCTTGGTCAGCGGCCACGCCACCACGCCGCTGCTGTGGTGGATCGAGTGGGTCGATCAGCACGACCGCTGGCTGCCGTACAAGGCGATCGCCGACTACGTCCGTGGCGAGGACCTCCGCGGCACGGAGAGCGGTTCGGTAGCGCTCACCGGCGCGAGCCCGGGCGGCGCGCTGTGGACGCGGGCGTGGAAGACGCCGACGCGGGTGCTCGGCTACGTCCTGGACGCCCAGTGGGGCACTGCCGGAGTCCCCGAACCCGCGCACGCGGGAGCTACGGTCACCGTGCCCACGCTGGAGGCAGGCCGCTGGACCCTGGAGTGGTGGGACGCTGGTACGGGTGCGCGGCTGTCGTCGGCGCCGCTCGAGCATCCGGGCGGTGCGTTGACGGTGCCGGTGCCGACGTTCCAGCGCCACATCGCGTTCAAGCTGGTGCGCTGAGGGAAACGTCCTCC
>JACCZE010000189.1 GCA_013696105.1 Planctomycetota bacterium
GCGCTTGAGCGCGCTAGCGAGGTCGCGCACCGGCAGCTCGTCGCGGTAGCGGCGGTCGAGCAGGTCGCGGTAGGCCGGCGGCAGCTTGGCCAGGCAGCCGCGCAGCTTGGTCAGCTGGCTGTCATCCGACGGGAGGAGCTCGCGCGCGCGCGCGAGCTCGAAGCGCTCGAGCCGGCGCAGGCGCTCGGTGTCGCGTTCGCGCGCCTCGAACTGCTGCAGCAGCAGGTTGCGCGCGATGCCCTTGAGCCAGCCAGGGAAGGACCCCTTGTCGGCTGAGAACTGCCCCAGGCGCTGAAAGGCGATGACGAAGGTATCCTGGCAGAGCTCGTCGATGGCGGCGGCGTGGGGACAGCGGCGGGCGAGGAAGGCGCGCAGTTCGTCGTCGTAGGCGCGCACCACCGTGGCGTAGGCCTCGGTGTCTCCGGCCTGGGTCGCGGCGATCGCCGATGCCACTGCGGGGTCAATCACCACCTATTCAGGCGATCCGGCCGGATGTCACAACCGCCTTCGTCCGCATCGGATCCGCGCCCGGGTGCCTGCGTTCATCGCTTGCGGGCCAGGTGCAGGCCGTCGCGGATGGTCACCAGGACGTTCTCGACGCGGGAGTCGGCCTCGATCAGGCGGTTGAGCTCGTCGATGATCGCGGTCTCGCGATCGGCTGGGGCGATCACCTTCCCGCTCCACAGCGCGTTGTCGATCGCGATCAGTCCGCCCGGGCGCACCAGGTCGACCACCGCGCGGTAGTAATGGACGTAGTTCTCCTTGTCGGCGTCGATGAAGACCAGGTCGAACGGACCCCGGAGCGAGGCGATGGTCGCCAGCGCCGGACCCAGCCGCACCTCGATCTTGCGGCCGTGCGGGCTCTGGGCGAAGTAGCGCTCGGCGACCTCCTTGGCGATGGGATCGATGTCGCAGGTGATCAGACGTCCGTCATCGGGCATGCCCTCGGCCATCGAGAGCGCGGAATAGCCGGTGAACATGCCGATCTCGAGCACGCGCGTCGCCCCGGTGAGCTGCACCAGCAGCTTGAGCAGCCGGCCTTCGAGGCGGCCGCAGAGCATGCCGGGCCACCTCATCGTGCGGTAGGTCTCCTCGGAGAGCCGCTGGAGCAGATCCGGCTCGGCGCGCGTGCGGTCGTGGGCGTAGCGTTCGACGGCCTTGTCGATGAAGTCCATGATCCCCCGTGCTGCGGCCGCCAGGATGAGGCGATCACGACCGAGGTCGAGGAGGGATCAGCGTCGGGTACGGCGCCCGACGACCGTCAGTCCGAGCGCCAGTAACAAGAGGCCCCCGGTGCCGATGCCGCAGTTCCGGTTGGGCTGATGGCGACCATCCTCATCGCCCGCGTCGGAGCTGGTCGAGGAGGTGCTGGGGGCGGAGGTGGTGAAGGTGCGATCGCCGCTGGTCGCGAGGTTGCCCGCGGCGTCGCGGCTGAGAACGCGGTAGTGGTAGAGGGTGCTGGGCAACAGTCCGCTCAATGCTTGCGTGTGGGCGGTCGTCATGGCGGCGTTGAGCGTGGTCGCTGAGCCGTACGCGGTCGTCGCGCCGAACTGCACCTGGGTGTCGCTCGCCTCGTTGCTGGTCCAGGTGATGGTCGCGCCGCTCGCGGTGATGGCGACGGCGGTGATCGCGGACAGCACCGGCGCGGTGGTGTCGGGTGCCGAGGTGGTTGTGAAGGTGACGTCTCCGCTGGTGGCGAGATTGCCGGCGGCGTCGCGGCTGAGCACGCGCAGGTGGTAGAGCGTGTTGGCGGTCAGACCGCTGAGCGCCACGCTGTGCGCAGTGACCTTGGTGGTATTGAGCACGGTGGAACTGCCGTAGGCCGTGGTGATCCCGTATTGGACCTGGCTGTCGCTCGCTTCGTTGGTGCTCCAGCTGACCACCGCAGCGCTGGCGGTGATGCTTCCGACGGTGATGGACGAGATGACCGGGGCGGTGGTGTCGGGAGCAGGAGATGTCGTGAAGGTGTAGTCTCCGCTGGTCGCGAGATTACCGGCGGCATCGCGGCTGAGGACCCGGTAATGGTACAGCGTGCTGGCAGTCAGGCCGCTCAGGGCCGCGCTGTGCGAGGTCACCTGCGAGGAGTTCAGTGTTGATGAGCTGCCGTAGGAAGTGGTGGTCCCATACTGCACCTGGGTGGAGCTGGCTTCATTGGTGGTCCAGGTGATGGTCGAACCGGTCGCAGTGATTGCGGTCGCGGTGACCGCTGTGATCACCGGCGCCGTGGTATCGGCCGGAGTCGCGGTGGTGAAGGTGAAATCCCCACTGGTCGCGAGGTTGCCCGCCGCGTCGCGGCTGAGCACCCGGTAATGGTAGAGCGTGCTCGCGGACAAACCGCTGAGCGCGACGCTGTGCGCGGTGACCAGCGCGGCATTGAGCGTCGACGAGTTGCCATAACTCGCGGTCGTACCGTACTGCACCAGGCTGTCCGAGGCCTCATCGGTCGTCCACGAGATGGTCGCTCCCGAGGTGGTGATCGAAGACGAGGCAACCGCAGAGATGACAGGCGGGGTGACGTCCCCGGTGGAACCGGTCAGCGTGAAGTTGAAGCGGTCGAAATCGCCGACGTCTTCCGGAGAGTCGACAACGAGCCGCATGACGTGGCGCCCTGCCGAGAGCGATATGCCCGTGGTGGTCGCAGCGAACCAGCCTGAGGTGTTCGGCGCAGGCGTGCTCATCACGAGGGCGCCGGTGCGGTTCGTCCCGTCGATGTCGACGTGGAAGCTGCCGCGCGAATCATAGAAATCGCCAAAGATGACGTCGAGGGAATACGTTCCCGTGGTGGCGACATCGATGGTGTACTCATACCACTCACCGGCGTGGCAGTTACCCACGTACCTCCCTGCGGTTCCCGGGTCGCTGGTAGAGTAGATCTCGACTCCGGTGTCCGGGCGGAATTGCCAGGTTCCCCAGTTCGACGGCTCGCGATCGTGATAGGCGATGCCTTCGCCACCCTCATCGAAGTTTTCGGCCTGGAAGATGCCCGGGACCGCATTCACCGACCCCGCGTAGGGGTTCTGCGCGGGTGATCGAAAGGTGAAATCACCCGACGTGGTGCTGTTACCGACCGGATCCGTGAGGATGACGCGGTAATGGATGACCGTATCGGAAGGCAACTCTGGAAAGGTGAGCGCGTGACGTTTGAAGTAGCCCGTCGACGTGAAGCTCTGACCGTACGACGCGCTCGTCCCCCACTCGATGCGCGCGCGTGCGACCTCGGGTTCGGCCGCATCCGCGACGACGATGCCTACGGTGCTGCCGCGATTGACCGGCATGGTGACCGCAGGCGAGCCAACGGCCATATTCGGCGCCACGGTGTCGAGAACCGGGGTCTTCGCGCGCATGGGCGCATACAGCGGATCGCCCAGAGCGTACGACATCCAGGCGATGCACGGGTTTGCGGCGCAGGAAGCCTCGGCGAACGTGTACCCATTGAGCATGTAATACAGCAGCACGTTGGGCCGGGTGTGTCCGAGGGTGTAGGGCTCGCCTGCGACACCGCAGACACACGTCGCGCCCGCTTTCTGCGCGTTCGCGGCCCAAGCCAGGCTGAACTCGTTGCGGATCCACCAGGTGATCAGCGACGAGCTGTTGAGATCACAGGCGACGGATCCCGGCAACCATTCGAACACCGGCTTGTAGGTGTTGTAGTTGTACCACCCCCCGTACATCAGCGCGCGTGGCGCCGATGACGCATTGCTGCCATCGGTATAGGTCAGGCCAGCGTCGCCGATGGTCGATCCGGATTGCTCCCATTTCAGCGGAAGACCGGTGGGCAGGACATAATGCTCACCATAGGCGATGTTCACATCGGTATCGGTATATCCCCAGTATGTGCCGTTCTGGACATCGGGGTCCGCGGTCAGGTTGGCGTCGGTCGCCGTTCCTTTGCGGTTCTGTGAATCGACATAGATGTTGCCATTGTAGTAACCCGGCTGGGCTGAGATGAACCGCTCTCCGTACAGCGCCTGGTCGACGAGGTTGAGCGCGCCGCGCACGCCCATCGGCCCATCGAGACGGCCCACCAGGTACATCTGGGTACCACCGAGCGTGAAGTTGGCGTGATCGAAGAAGCCGTTCGCTGCACCGAAGGTGGGGCTGGCATCGAGATACGGATTGGTGAGGTTGTAATAGTTGTTGTAGATGTTGTCGGATGTCGTGCTCCAGTAATTCAGGCCCATGAGCACGTTGTCGAGGCTGCGGTCGCGGTAGGCGAGCGGCGTGCGGTAGCACATCAGCAGGATGTCGATGCTGGTCGCGCCCAGGCTGTTGAGCTTGTTCTTGATCGGGGTCACGACCTCGGAATGGAAAGCGCTGTAGGTGGTGTCGTCGTAGCCCCAGTCGTTACACGAAAGCCCGAGCATGTTGGCGACCGGTACTCCACGTTTGGACTGGTAGTAATTCGCGACCTGCAGCGAATCCTGCACGCCATCACCGTCTTCGTCGCCCGTCCAATTGGCATTGTAGATGATCAGCACCCGCGCCGGTCCGGGAGATGCCGAGGCGGCGATCGCTGAGGACAGCGTCACGGACAGCAGGAGCGCCATCGGCAGTATGCAGCCGAGGACGCGACGCATCATGTTCACACTGTGCATGGGGGCTCCCGGTATCGCGATGGCTGAGGAAACGCGGGTAATGACGCGCTGGTTCGGGGTCGGATGCTACAGAGGACCGGGCGGATTTGTGCATGAATCAAGCCCCGCTGGTGCGCATCTGTATGATGACCGGACCGCATAAAAATCGCTGAAATCAGCATTTTTCGTCAGGGACCCCCGCAAAGCCACCCTCGTACCGTCAGGAAGCATCCGATTCGCGTCGGACGTCTCGCCCGCGAGACGGAGCAGGATCGGAACCATTGAATCGCTCGACTGGCTGGCTGCGAAGGCGCCCCAGCACGGCCTGCCCGAAGCGGACCGCGGGTAACGATTGGCTGGTCGAGGACCGGTCGGATCGGTCACCGCGCGCGTTGGCGACGGCGGACGAATGCCAGCAGCGTGAGCGCGGCCAATCCGCCTCCCAAACCGCACGACTTCTGGGAGCCCACCGCGCCACTCGCCTCGGCGTCGATGCCGGCCGTCGAAAGGGGCGGCAGGATGGTCATGGTGACGGGAAACGAGCCCGCGGGGTCGAAGGTCGCATCGTCCGAGATCGACACGTTTCCCGCCGGATCGGTCACCGTCACGCGGACATGGACGAGCGAGGTCGGCAGCGAGGCCAGCACCAGGTGGTGGCGGCGGAAATACCCGAAGCCCGACGAGATGGTCTGACCGTAGGACGCCGTGGCTCCGTACTCGACGACCACCTTGGCGACCTCGGGCCGCGCAGATGCATCGACGAGGAAGTCCACGAACGTGCCTTCGGCCATGCTCTTTCCGATCACGCATGAGGCGCAGCGCGGAGCGGCATTGTCGATCACCAGCGGTTTGGCGGCCATCGGCGCGCACAGGGGATCGCCGATCGCGTACGACATCCAGCCGATCGCGGGATTGGACAGCGTCGAGGCTTCGGCGAAGCAGTACCCTTTGAGCATGTAATAAAGCAGAATGTTCGGCCGCGTGTGGCCGGTGGTGTAGGGTTCGGCCGACACGCCGCAGGACATGGTCGCGCCGGCTCCGAGGGCACGCGCCGCCCACGCTCCGCCGACCGGGTTGCGCACCTGCCAATAATACAGCGAACTGCTGTTGAGATCACAGGCGACCGAGCCCGGCAGCCAGTCGAAGACGTTCTTGTAGTTTCCGTAATTGTACCAGCCGCCGTACATCAGCGCGCGAGGAGCCGACGACGCGGCGCTGCCGTCCGCGTAGGTGAGACCCGTATCGCCGATCGTCGATCCCGATTGCTCCCACTTGAGCGCCAAGCCGGTGCCGGGCACGTAGTGCTCGGCATACGCGATGTTCACGTCGGTGGGGGCATACGTGTAATATCCGCCGTTCTGCACGTCGGGGTCTGCGGTCAGGGATGCGTCGGTATAAGCGCCTCTGTCGCCTCGCGAGTCCACGTACACCGGACCGTTCACCATGCCGGCCGCGCCGCCGACGAAGCGGTCCGCGTACAAGGCCTGATCGATCAGATCGAGGGCGCCACGGACGCCGCGCGGACCGTCAAGCCGGCTCACCAGATACATGTCCGTGCCCGAGAACGTGTACTGCGCATGCGAGAAATGCCCCAGGTCGGTGCCGAAGGTCGGGTTTGGCTCGAGGTACGGGTTGGTCATCCAGGAGATGTTGTTCGAGGTCTCGCTGAAGTAGTTCAACCCCATGAGCGCGTTGTCGAGGCTGTAGCCATTGTCGGTGAGCGCGAACGGCAAGCCGTAGCTCATCAGCAGCACATCGATGTTGCGCGCGCCGAGAACGGCGAGCTTGGCCTTGATCGGCTTCACCACCTCGTTGACGTAGCCAGTGTACGCTGCGCTCGGGTAATAGACGTCGTTGTTGGAACTGGCGCACGAGACGCCGAGCAGGTTCGCCGCCGGCACACCGCGCTTGGACATGTAGTACTGCGCGACCTCGAGCGAATCCTGGACGCCGTCCCCGTCCCCGTCCCAGGTGATGTCGGTGCGGTAGACGACCAGGACGCGCGCCGCATCCATCGCGGCCAGCGGAGCCGCTCCGGCGAGGGCGATGACGAGAGCGAGCGCGCATCTGCTGAAGGCTGCAACGGTCATTGTGGGCATCCTTGGTTTCGCTGTGCGTCGAGGATCGATGCACTGCCAGCGCTGCGACGCGGGAGACATCTGGCGAGGCTAACGAGGCGGGAGTGCGTCCAGGTGAGCGATCGGCCCGAGTGATTCACGCCTGTATCATCATCGCGGCGCAGAATTCCCGGGGAGAATGCGCTGCTTTCGCCGATCACGACGCAGCCGCCGTCGAGCATCGCGATATCACGGTGGCGCGACCACCCCATCTGCGGCCGATCGAACGACCATGCATCAATCATGCATCGTAAGGAGGACTTGCCGCGTGGCGCGTCTGATCCAATCGTCTCGTTAGACGTGGTTTGGACGCCTGATCCTCACCTGTGCGGGTTCGGCCATGGATATCGCCCGCCGCATCCGCTGCGGCGGATCACTCGCTCACCGCTCACGGTGATCCGATCGAGCCGAGGACGCCGGGCGGACCTGTGCAACCGTGTGTCACAACTCGCGAACTGGCACATTTGTATCAAGCTTGGATCGCATCTTGCGCCTTATATCAACCAGACTTGCATCGATCGTCGCCGACGGCCCCTGGCCTGTCCGCCCTACCTGAAGGAGCCCCCGTGGCCGAGCAGCCGACAACCGCCAGCACCGAGAAGACCTCCGACAAGCAGGCCGTGGCCTGGCTCAAGCAGGCGCAGGAGGCCGTGAAGGTCGAGCTCGCCAAGGTCATCGTCGGCCAGGACGACGCCATCGAGCAGCTGCTGATCGCGATCTTCGCCAAGGGTCACTGCATGCTCGAGGGTGTGCCGGGCTTGGCCAAGACCCTCCTCATCAGCACGTTGTCGAAGTGCCTCGACCTGTCGTTCAAGCGCGTGCAGTTCACGCCCGACCTGATGCCGTCGGACATCGTCGGCACCGAGGTCCTGCAAGAGGACCAAGCCACCGGCCAGCGCATCTTCAAATTCCTCAAGGGACCCATTTTCGCGAACATCGTGCTCGCGGACGAGATCAACCGCACGCCGCCGAAGACCCAGGCCGCGCTGCTCGAGGCCATGCAGGAGAAACGCGTCTCGATCGGCAACGAGCAGCACATCCTGGATCTGCCGTTCTTCGTGCTCGCGACCCAGAACCCGATCGACCAGGAAGGCACCTATCCGCTGCCGGAAGCGCAGCTCGACCGCTTCCTGTTCAAGATCTCGCTCGGCTACCCCTCGGACGAGGAGGAGCTCGAGATCATGAAGCGCGTCGCCAGCCCGGCGATGGCCGAAGGCGAGAAGAGCGTGCAGAAGGTGCTGAACGGCCAGCAGATCATCGCCTTCCAGAAGCTGGTGCTGCGCGTGCCGGTGGCCGACCACGTCCTGCACTACGCCAAGGCGCTGGTGCGCTCGACCCGGCCGAACACCGACGAGGCACCGGATTTCGTCAAGGAGTGGATCTCGTGGGGCGCCGGTCCGCGCGCGTCGATCAACCTGATCATCGCCGCCAAAGCGCGCGCGGTGCTCAACGGCAACTACCACGTCACCACCGATGACATCGACGCGGTCGCGATCCCGGTGCTGCGCCACCGCATCGCCTGCAGCTACACGGCGACCGCCGAGAACATCACCACCGAGACGGTGATCGCCAAGATCATCGAATCGGTGCCCAAGGACGAGAAGATCCGCTGATAGGATGCTCATGACAAGCATCCTATCAGCGATCGAGAATTCCCGGCGCGACCTGCAGCCGCTATTTTGCCGGAAATTCCCGATCTTAAACTCTTGTCCAAGGGGCGGATCGCCCCCTGGAACCCCCTCCGGCCCCGGCCACCTCGAATAGGATGTGACGCCGGATGGCCACCAAACTCCTCGACCCGAAGATCCTGTCGAAGATCGGGCGCCTCGATCTCAAGGCCAAGTACGTGGTCGAGGGCTTCATCTCGGGCATGCACCGCTCGCCGTTCCACGGCTTCAGCGTCGAGTTCGCGCAGCACCGCGGCTACGTGCCCGGCGATGACCTCAAGCACCTCGACTGGCGCGTCTACGGAAAAAACGAGCGCTACTACATCAAGCAGTACGAGGCCGAGACCAACCTCGTCTGCACCGTTCTGCTCGACGGCAGCGAATCGATGGCGTACGGATCTGCGCGCGCCGCGGACAAGCTGACCAAGCTCGAGTACGGCAAGCTCATCACCGCCGCTCTGACCTACCTGGTCCTCGGCCAATCGGATGCGATGTCCGTCGGAGTCTTCGACGAGAAGCTCAAGACCTGGATCGAGCGATCGACCCGCAAGGTCCACCTCAACCGCATCTGCTCGACCCTGGACACCATCCAGCCGCAGAAGAAGACCGGTGTCGGCTCGATCCTGCACACCGTGGCCGAGCGCGTGCGCCGTCGCGGCATCGTCGTCCTGATCAGCGATCTCTTCGATTCGGTCGACAACCTCATCGAGGGCATCCAGCACCTGCGCCATGGCGGTCACGAGGTGGTGGTGCTCCACGTCATGGATGACGACGAGCTCAACTTCCCCTTCGACGGGCTGATCCAATTCAAGGGCCTCGAGATCAACAACGAGCTGCTCTGCCATCCGCGCCAGGTCAAGAAGGCATACCTCGCTGAGGTCGAGAAGTTCCTGACGCGCATGCGCGCCGCCTGCCAGAAGAATGGCGTCGACTACGTGCTGATGAACACCACGCACTCGGTCGATGTCGGGCTGTCCGCCTACCTCGCCAGCCGCGTGCGCATGAACTTGCGCGGCGCCAGCGGAGCCATCCGCGCATGAGCTTCCTGGCCGGATTCGTCGCGCTGTTCGCCACCCTGGGCGCGATCCCGATCATCATCCACCTCCTGAACAAGCGCCAGTTCCGCATCGTGGTGTGGGCCGCGATGGAATTCCTCCTGACCACCATGGAGAAGAATTCGCGTCGCCTGCAGATGCAGGACCTGATCCTGATGGCGCTGCGCGTCGCGGCGATCGTGTTCCTCGCGCTCTCGCTCGCGCGTCCGACCATCGCTCCGGGCCATTTCAACATCATGGGTTCATCGGGCGAGACCTCGGCGGTGATCGTCCTCGACAACAGCCTCTCGATGGGAGTCGCCAGCGGCAACGAGACGCGCTACGACGCCGCCAAGCGCCGCGCCAAGGAGATCGTCGACGAACTGCCCAAGGGTTCCGCCGCCGCGCTCCTCCTGATGAGCGACATCGCGATCGACGAGATCGGCGAGCCGTCGCACAACCTCGAGGTCGTGCGCGATGCCGCCCTGCATGCTCCGCTCTCGGATGGCGGAACCGATGCTTTCGAGAGCCTGGCCAAGGCATGGAAGATCGTCAGATCCGCACCGTCCTCGAGCCGCGAGATCTACCTGATCACCGACATGCAGGCGGGTGCGTGGCCGGCTGCGGACAACGGCGCTTGGATGAAGCTGGTGGACGAGATCCGCTCCACCAAGCCCGCGGTGAAGCTGTTCATCTCGGACGTTGGCAGCGGAGGTCCGCCGGACAACGTGCAGGTCGAACGGCTGCAGGCCGAAGACGACCTGGTCACCACCGAATCCAACGCCGCGTTCATCGCCACGCTCCACAACTACGGCACCGCGCCTGCCCGCAACGTGGCGGTCGACCTGCTGGTCGGCGACGGCGCGGGCGGCGAACCACGCAAGGTCGCGGGCACGGTGATCGACTCGCTCGAGTCCACGCTGCAGGTGCGCCTCGAGACGCGCTTCGCCAACGGCGGCGACCAACGCGTCGAGGTCCGCACCTCGATCGACCGCCTGCCCGCTGACAACCGCCGCTGCCTGTCGGTGAACGTCATCGACCGCGTGCGCGTGCTGCTGGTCGATGGCGAGCCGTCAGCGAACGACAGCGCCTTCGGTAACGAGACCGACTTCCTCAAGGCCGCCTTGTCGCTCAAGGACGAGGACAGCGAGGCGCCGTCGCTGATCGAGACCGAGGTCACCACGCTGAGCGGCCTGGGCGACAAGACACTGCGCGAATACCAGGCGGTGATCATCGCCAACCTCGGCGACCTCCCGCCCAACCTGGTCGAGGGCCTGAAGACCTTCGTGCGCGCCGAAGGCAAGGGCCTGATGATCTTCCTGGGCGGCAACGTGAAGCCGGGACTCTACAACGATCTGCTGTTCTCGCAGGCGGGCCTGCTTCCCGGCACTCTGGGCGAGCGCTTCGAGGAAGCGCCCGAAGACGCATCCAGCAAGGAACGCGGCATCGGCATGGCCACCGACGAGCTCTCGCACCCGATCGTGGGTTTCTTCTCGGACAAGGAGACCCGGCCGTTCTTCGCCAAGCCGCGCTTCCAGCGCTGGTATCCGATCACGGTCCCGGGCGAGAAGGACCTCACCGGCGCGGCCGCGGGGGACCGCGTGAACGTCATCGCGCGCTTCACCAACAACCAGCCGGCGATCGTCGAGCGCACGGTCGGTCGTGGATCGGTGCTGCTGTTCGCGTCGACCGCGGACAAGGAGTGGAGCGACTTCCCCCTGACGCCCGCATTCCTGATGGTCATCCGTCGCGCCACCCAGCACGTCACCCTCGGGCGCATGCCCTCGAAGACGGTGCAGGTGCACGAACCGATCGCCTCCTACCTGGGAGTGAAGGAGGCGGGCGCCCAGGTATCGATCCGGGATCCGCGCGGCGGCACCCGCCAGCTCAGCGCCCTGGTCAATGCCACCAACGACTTTGCCAAGGTCGAATACGGCGACACGCATTTCGCCGGATTCTACCGCCTGGAGAAGTCCGGCGATGCGGCGAACGCCTCGTGGTTCGCCGCCAACGCGCCGCGCCAGGAATCCAATCTCGATTCCTACGACGAGAAGACCCTGCGTGCCCGGTATCCGAACCTGCCGTTCCAGTGGATCGGCGCGGGCGCCGAACTCGGATCGGTGGTCAGCGAGAAACGCGTCGGCAAGGAGATCTGGTTCCTCCTGCTGGCCATCGTGCTCGCCTGCCTGCTCGCGGAATCCATCCTCGCCCTGCGCTGGGCGCCGAAGGGGACCTGAGTGGACTGGATCCTGCGCATCTTCTTCCTCAAGGACTTCTCCGGGTCGGGCGGCGCCGTGCAGTGGCCGCCGCACTTCCCGCGCTGCGAGACGCCGGTCCAGAAGCTGGTGTTCATCGCGCTGGCGATCGCCGCCGTGGCGCTGGTGGTGTGGTTCTACCGCAAGGAACCGGACTACGTTCCGCTCAAGAAGAAGCGCGTGCTCGCCGGACTGCGCATCCTCGGCTTCATGCTCCTGTTGTTCGTGCTCTCGGGCGCCTTCCTCGAGGTTCTCAGCCGCGAGGAATCCAAGCGCACGCTGGTGGTGCTGGTCGACCAGTCGGCATCGATGTCGATCGCCGACCGCCGGGTCGACGCGCAGGATCTGGCGAACGCGGCGAAGATCCTGGGCGGCAGCGACAAGCCGACCTCCGCTGAAGCCGACGCGATCAACAAGACCAGCCGCGCAGAGATGGTGAAGCGCGCCGTGGCGAATCCGGCGTTCGCGGTCGGCGCCGCGATGCACGAGCAGTTCAAGGTGGAGTCGTACACCTTCGGCCAGAGCACGCAGCTCGCTCCCTTCGACATCAGCGACAAGGAGACCGCCGGCGGGCCGCTGACCGCGCTCGCCGCTCCGGCGGAGCAGGCGACGCAGCTCGGCGCGGCCCTGCGCGACGCTGCACGTCGGCTCAAGGGCCGCAAAGCCGACGGCATCGTGGTGTTCACGGACGGTGGATCCAATCGCGGCGAGGATCCGATCACCGCGGCGCAGGACCTGGGCACGCCGGTATTCGCCATCGGCGTCGGCCTGCCCCTGAGCAAGGACCTCGAGATCCCCTTCCTGTTCTGCGAGGACGTGGTCTTCAAGGGCGATTCCTTCCCCCTCTACGTGCGCATCAAGCAGCGCGGATACACCGGCCAGTCGGTGACCCTGGTGATCAAACGCGACGATGAGATCGTGAAGGAGGAGCAGGTCGAGCTCGACGAGCAGAGCGAACGCATGCACATCGTCGAGATCACGCCGAACAAGGTCGGCACCTTCACCTACACCGCCGAGATCGAACCGCTGCCCGAGGAGATGAGCGCCGAGAACAACAAGCGCTCGAAGGCGGGCATCAGCGTCATCGACAAGAAGATCCGCGTCCTGCTGGTCGACAACTCACCGCGCTGGGAGACGCGCTTCCTCAAGGCCGTGCTCGATGCGGACAAGCAGCGCATCGATCCGTCCTACGTCATCCGCCAGGTCGACGAGCGCGTGCTGTCGACCGACAAGGCCTACAAGAAACGATTCCCGACCAATCTGCAGGAGCTGCGCTCCTACGACGTCATCATCCTCGGCAACATCCTCAGCGATTTCTTCACCAAGGACGAACTGAAGGCGCTGCAGGACTACGTCCAGAAGGAAGGCGGTGGGCTGCTGGTGATGGCGGGACGCACCTCGATGCCCGACTCGTATCAGGGAACGCCGCTGGAAGCCCTGCTCCCGGTGGAATTCGAGCCGCAGTCGCCGACCTCCGTCGAAGACGAGCTCACGCGCACCATCAAGACCGGATTCAAGGCGGTGCTCACGCCCGAAGGCGCCCGTTCGCCGATCCTGCGCTTCGCGGTGGAGACCAGCGAGAACGATCGACTGTGGGAGCGCGTCGAGGCGATGTACTGGTTCTATCCCGCCAAACGCCTGAAACCCGGCGCGACCGCGCTGGTCGTGCACCCCGACAAGGGCGGCGGCGAGCAGGGCATCCCGCTCATCGCCAGCCAGCGCTACGGCAAAGGCCAGGTCCTGTATTTCGGCATCGATGAATCCTGGCGCTGGCGCTTCCGCCCCGGCGCGCAGTACCACCGCCGCATGTGGGGCCAGGTCATCAGTTCGCTGTCGATGACCCACCTCCTGGGCAAGACCAACCGCGTGCAGCTCGAGACCGACCGCTCCGAGTACAATGTCGGGGACAAGGGTCAGGTCATCGCCCGGCTCCTGGACAAGGACTTCAACAAGGTGATCGCCGACACCGTCACCGCGATCGTCGAGAAGGGCGACCTCAGCAAGGAGCAGGTCACGCTCTCGGCCCAGAAGGATCAGCCCGGCGTGTACCAGGGAGAATTCGTCCCAGGCGCCGAAGGCAGCTACCGCATCGTCATCCAGGGCGAAGAGGACGAAGCAGAACACATCGTCACCGCGGTGAACCCACGCATCGAGTTCGAGGATCCGGGCATGCGCAAGGATCTGCTCGAGCAGGTGGCATCCGCCAGCGGCGGCGCCTTCATGCCGCTGCACGAGCTCGGTTCGCTGGTCGACAAGCTGAAGGAGCACAAGCAGGTGCTCGAACCCAAACGCGAAGAACGCACGCTGTGGAACGCCCCGGGCGTGGTGGTGCTGTTCGCCCTGCTGCTCGGTTTCGAGTGGTTCCTGCGCAAACGATCGGACCTGCTGTGAACCGCTCGGACGGAATCGACCGCCAAGGCGCCAAGACGCCCAGCCTGGCCGGGCGAACGGCGACGGTGGCGCATTGGTCCAACCAGCGAGCCCTCGGCGCCTCGGCGCCTGGGCGGCTTGCTGCCAGCGGAGCCGAACGATGAGCGCGAACCTCTTGCTCGACAAGATCGACCAGGTCCGCCGTCGGCACCGCTCAGTGCAGATCAGCGCCGGCGTGTTCAAGAGCGTGCTCGCGTTGATCGGCCTGGTGGCTGCGTTCTTCATCCTCGATTGGCTGGTGCTCTACCGCACCGTCGGCGAGACCTCGGCCGACCGCTGGGCCCGCCTGCTGCTGCTGCTCTCGGTCATCGCCACATTCTCGTACGTGGTCTGGCGCACGGTGTGGATCGAGTACCGGCGCGTCGAAGACGATGACGACGTCGCCTTGCGCATCGAGAAGGGGCACCCCGAGCTGCGCGGACGCCTGATCTCGACCGTCCAGCTCACGCGCGAGATGCGCCGCCAGCCCAAGAACAGCGGTTCCAAGGAACTGATCGACGCGCTCGAGGAGGAGACCGTCGACTTCTCGCGCGCACTCAACTTCTCGGACATCATCAATCTCAAGGTCCTGAAGAAGGTCGCCCTGGTCGCGTTGGGCTTGACCGTCTTCGCCCTCGGACTCGGCATATGGCGCTCGGATTTCACCAAGGCGCTGCTCGGCCGCATGGCTCTGACCCAGCAGACCTATCCCACGGCGACCCGCATCGTCGTGCTCACGCCAGGCATGAAGGTCGCGCATGGCGAACCCGTGACGATCGAGCTGGCGATCGATGCAGCCGGCAAGGTGCCCGAAGCCGCGACCCTGGACGTGCGTTCGGCGGTTGCCGGGGTGACATCCTCCTTCCCGATGTCGCGCGTCGCCGGAGAGCTGCCCGTCCAGGGCGAGACGGAGATGGTGACGGCGATACGCTACCGCGCGACCATCGCGCACGCGCTCGAGGATTGCGACTTCCGCGCCGTGGTCGGCGATGCCCGCACCCGGGACTGGCAGCGCCTGACCGTCCTGCAGCGACCGACGATCAAGGCGCTGTCGGCCTCCTACCAGTTCCCCGCGTACCTGGCGAAGGCGCCCGAGACCTCGGCGATCGGCGATCTGCGCGCGCTGGTCGGCACCAAGGTGCGCATCCAAGCAACGTTGAACAAGGCGGTTGTCACCGCCAGGCTGCAGAAGCGTTTCGGTGACGTGCTTCCCGAACCCATCGTCATGGACCTGAGCCCGGATGGCACCGTCGCCACCACCGAGATCCAGATCGAGAAGACCGGCTACTACAAGATCCTGCTCCACGACGTCGACGACTTCGACGGCCTGAACCCCATCGATTACGCGATGGAGGCGATCAAGGACCGTGCGCCCCAGGTGAAGATCGCCTTCCCGGCCAAGGACAAGACGGTCACCCGCTTCGCCCGTTGGCCGATCGCCTTCGAGATCAAGGACGACTACGGCATCAGCCTGGCCTCTCTGCGGTACCGGGTATCCGCGCTTCCCAGCGCCGACGGTGCGGAGATCGAGAGCGGCGGTGACGGCAGCGACGAGTCCGAGCCGGGCAAAGAGCTGCCCAGCCAAGGGTTTAAGCTCGACAACCTGCTCACGCAGACGAATCAGAAGGAAGCCGCCGGCGAAGTGGTGTTCGATCTGCGTCAATTGAACATCAGCGAGGGTCAAAAGGTGACCTACTGGATCCAGGCCGACGACTGCTGCACGCCCCAGGCCAACGTGGGACGCAGCCAGCGTTATACCTTCACGGTGGTGGACGCCGCCACGATGCAGGAGATGCTGGAACGTGAGCGGAAAGGCGTGCTCGGGAACATCAAGACCATCCGCGACAAGCAGAAGGAGACCCGCGACGGGGTCGACAAAGTCCGCCAGACCCTGCGCCAGGGAGCTCCGGCCCCGGCGCCGCCAGCCCGCTGAACCATCGATCGCCGAGAGCGTTCTATCAGTGATTCTCTTCACCGTGTTGGAGCCCTCATGAACCGCACCGTCTCGCCCCTGCTGATCAGCATCGCCCTCGGCTTCGCTGGCAGCGCCTGCGCCCTGGAATCCGAACGGCCGATCCGCGCCGAGGAGAGCCGCCAGAAGAGCGTGACCGTCCAGACCGCCGGCACCGCGCGCGAGGTCCAGAACCTCATCCAGGAATACCAGTTCAATGGCATCGGCAGCGAGGCCCAGGTCGCGACGCTGAAGCGGCTGTCGCAGGCGCTCGAACGCCTGGCCGACCCGACCGTCGGCGAGAGCGCCAAGAACATGCCGTGGGTGACCGCGAAACTGGCCAACGCTCGCCAGATCCAGGAGCTCGAGTCGATCAAGAAGGAGCTCCTCGCCGCGAGCGAAGGCCAGGACGCGATCGTCGATGGCCTGTCGCAGCTCCTGAACCAGGCCAAGAAGCAGTTCGGCGCTTCGACGTCGAACACCTTGAAGAACGTCATCAAGGACCAGGCCCAGCTCAAGGAGCAGACCGAGAAGCTCAGCGACGAGACGCTGGGGAAGAAGGAAGAGGAGCTGACGAAGGAGCAGAAGGCCGACGTCGACAAGATCGCCAAGCAGCAGGATGAACTGCAGCAGACGCTCGAACAGACCCTGGAAGACATGAAGAAGGAAGCCGAGGAGCTCAAGGAGAGCGACCCCGAGCAGGCCAAGGCGGTCGAGCAGGCGATCGCCGAGCTCGAGAAGGAGAAGCTCGAGGACTCGATCAAGGAAGCCTCGGAAGACCTCAAGGACAACAAGCTCGTCGCCGCCCAGGACAAGCAGCAGGAGGTGCTCGACAAGCTCAAGCAGGCGGAAGAGAAGCTCGCCAGCGCCAACGACGATCCCGTCGCAAAACTGGAAAAGGACCTCGCGCAGGTCAGCGATATGACGAACCGGCAGGAGGAGCTGCTGAAGAAGACCGAGCAGCTCGACCAGAACAGCAGCCAGAAGGACTTCAACAAGCTGCAGTCGGACGAAGCCAAGCTGCAGAGCGACACCAAGGAATTGACCAAGGACCTCGCCAAGCGCGACGACGCCAAGCAGGCCAAGGAAGACACCAAGCAGCTCGACGCCGCCGCCAAGGACATGGAGCGCGCGAAGAAGGATCTCGGCGACATGGCCAAGAAGCCTGCGGTCGAGGACATGAAGAAGGCGCTCGACAACCTCAAGAAGGTCGAGCAGTCGATGAAGGAGCAGCTCAGCGAGCTGACCGACGACCAGGATCAGCCGATGGCCCAGCTCGAGAAGGACCTGCAGCAGCTGGACAGCATGATGCAGGACCAGCAGAAGCTGCGCGACCAGACCGCCAAGACGCAGCCGAAGGACCAGAGCGCATTCAACCAGCTCAAGGACAAACAGAAGCAGGTCCGCCAGCAGATGGACGAACTGCAGAAGGATCTCGGCTCGATGAAGGAGACGGCCGAGGCCGAGCAGGACATGGAAGAGGCGGAGGAGGCGTTGGGCAAGAAGGAGCAGAAGCCCGCGACCGACGCCATGGACGACGCCATGGAGAAGATGCAGAAGATGAAGAAGGGCCTGCAGGAGCAGATGGAGCAGATGGCCGCCACCGGCAAGCCGAAGAAGCAGCAGCCCAGCCAGGAGCAGGGCGAGCAGCAGAAGCCGGAGAAAGGCCCCAAGCAGCAGCAGGAGCCGTCGCTGCCCGTCGCCCAGCAGCAGGTCATGGATCCAGAGAACGACGAGAAATCACCGCAGAATGGCCTCCAGTACGGCGAAAAGAAGGCGACCAAGAACGCGGCTGGGTGGCAGGTCGGTCTTGGGCCAAAGGAACGCGAGACGCTGGCGACTGGCGCGAAGGACAAGTTCCCGCGCAAATACGAGGACCAGCTGACGCTCTATTACCGCAACCTCGCTGCGGGCGGCAGCGCGAGCG
This sequence comes from Planctomycetota bacterium, assembly GCA_013696105.1. Lineage (GTDB taxonomy): Bacteria > Planctomycetota > UBA11346 > UBA11346 > UBA11346 > JACCZE01. Next base: position 17,935 of record JACCZE010000189.1, read on the forward strand.
AATAACATGGACGCGCGAGCCATGATCCGACGCCGACCGCAGGCCTGGCTGATCGCAGCGCTGGTCGCGGCATCGTGCGCCGCGCCGATCCACTCCGCCGACATCGACGATGTCGAGATCTCGCCCGGTGCGCAGGCGACGGTCAAGAAGGCGCTCGCGTTCCTGGCACGGACCCAGCGCACCGACGGCTCCTGGCCGAACGAGCTCGGCAACACCAGCGGCATCGTGGCCGCGACCTCGCTCGCGTTCATGGGCGCGGGACATACTCCCGACAGCGGCGAATACGGGATCAACGTCGCGCGCTGCATGCAGTTCCTGATCCGCAGCGCGCAGCCCAACGGCCTGCTGTTCAAGCCCGGCATGGCCGAAGCGCCGATGTACCACCATGGCCTGGCCACCCTCGCGGTCGCCGAATGCTGGGGGATGACCCAGGACAAGGCGCTGCGCGACGTGGTGAAGCGGGCCGCCGACCTCATCGTCTCGACCCAGAATCCGGAAGGTGGTTGGCAGTACCAGCCGATGGTGGCCGGCGCGGACCTCTCGGCGACCGTCATGCAGCTGATGGCTCTGCGCGCCTGCAAGGACGCTGGTATCTATGTGCCGAAGGAAGCCATCGATCAGGGCATCGCCTACGTGAAGGCCTGCCACAACGCTGTCGACCGCGGCAAGGACGGCGGCTTCGCCTACACGCCGGGCGGCGAATCGGGATTCGCCCGCACCGGAGCGGGGGTGCTGTCGCTGCAGGTCGCCGGCAGCTACCGGGCCGGAGAAGTGAAGCAGGGCGTGCAGTTCCTGCTCCAGTTCAAGCCGCTCGGAACGCGCGATCCGGAAGCCGCATTCTACCACTACGGACAGTACTACGCCGCGATGGGCATCTATCAGGCGCAGAGCGTGGGCGAATGGGGCAAGAAAGCCTGGAAGGCCTGGTACCCCGCGATCACCAAGTCGCTGATCGAGACCCAGCAACCCGACGGCCATTGGCAAGCCGGATATGGCAATTACTCGTCATCGATGTGCTGCCTGGTCCTCGAGATCCCGTATCGCTACTTGCCGATCTACCAGCGCTGACATGCACGCACGCACGCCGGTCGTCATCGCCCTGGCGTTGCTGTCTCTGGCCATCGCCGGATCTGCCGCCGAACCCGCTGCACCCCAGGCGAAAACCGCGTCGCTGCAGCCGCGCGTCCTGACGTTGGCGGGCACTTGGATCGACGGTGCTGCCACCATCGCATCCGGATCGCTCTCGGTCGGCGGCCAGGCGATCCCCCTCGACCGCATCATCGCCCTGGAATTCCCCGCCAATCCGCCGCCCTCGTCCGTCGACCGGGCGGTGGCGCTGCAGAACGGCGACGTTCTCACCGGTTCCGTCCAGAGCCTGCAATCGAGCAAGTTGCAATTCCTCAGCGACTCCCTCGGAGCCATCACCATCGCGATCGCGGATGTGCGCAGCCTGTCGTTCCGTCCCCAGCGGCTGAGCGATCTCGGGAGAGGTTCTTTCCAAGGAGTCCATCTGGTCAATGGCGATCGCATCGCCGGCCGGATCGAGTGGATCAACGACGAGTTGATCGGCATCGATACCGGCAAGCGCATCCAGAAGGTACCGATCCGCAGCGCCTTGCTCTGGAGCGCGGCGGCATCCGCCAAAGCGCCCGGCAGGCAATGCGTGCGCCTGGCAAACGGCGACCGCCTGAGCGGCACGGTGCAAGCGCTCGATGCCGAAAAGCTCCAGCTGCAGGGGACGATCGGCGGCGACGCTGCGATCCCGGCGGCGCGGGTCAGCGCGCTCTGGAGCGAGGGTGCCGTCCTGGTGCCGTTGAGCACGCTGCCTCCCGCCGAGTCGAAGCAGGTTCCGCAGTTCGACGAATCCTTTCCACCGACCTCGGATCGTGATCGGTCCGGATCGTTCCTCACCTGCGGAGACCACCGCTACGAGCGCGGTCTCGGATGCCATGCACGCTGCGAGATGACCTGGGATCTCGCCGGAGCGTACGCCACGCTGGTCGGTGAACTCGGACTCGATGATCGCGCCGGCGAACGTGGCCTCGCCACCATCACCATCACCGCCGACGGTGCGGTCGTATTCGAGAGCGGGCCGATCGCACATGGACAGGCCCCGCTGCCGCTGTCGGTGTCCCTGGCCGGCGCCAAGCGGCTGCAGCTCGTCGTCGATTTCGGACCAGACGGCTCATCGCTGGGCGATGCCGTCGATTTCGGCTGGGCCGTCCTGGTGAAATCCCGGGCCGACGCCCCGCATTGACCGCTCCCTGCGATTCGCGTGGATCCATGAGAACTTCCGTCCTACTGCTCCTGTCCGTGCTGGCGTGCGTCGCCAGCCTCGACGCCGTCGACATCGCTTGGCCCGCGACCACCCACGGTGACGCAGTTCCCGAGGGTTGGGATATCCATCGCGCGAAGGAGTCGAAGGGAGCGATCAGGTTCGACCACGGACAGGCGCTCCTATCTTCCGAACCCGCATCCCACGTTCACCTGGTGCGCAAGGTCGGGATCAACGGCAGCGATGCCGCGCCGCTGCGGGCCCAGTGCACGATCGCGTCGGAAGACGACAAGATGCTCAAGGGCCTGCCCACCTGGATCGGGCTGTATTGGGACGCGACGCACGTGGTCTGCATCGGCCTGGGGGCGAACCGGCTCAATACCGAACTCGCGCCGTGGGAGCATTCCCAGCGCAAGGCCTGGTGCTCGTTGGTCGATGGAGAGAAGCGCGAGACCAAGCCCGCTGATTTCGTGCTCTATGGCGCAGAGTCGCCAGGTCATTTCCGCATCGTCGTGACCACGCGCGCGATCTCGGCGCAGGCCAGCCGTGACGGCGTCTCGTGGCGCGAACTCGCCAGCCTCGAGCGCAAGGCCGGCAGCTTCGAAGGCCCGCCGGCAAAGGTGATCCTCGGCCGCGGCTGGATCGCGGATAAGCCTGATCCGGCGAACCTGGATCTGGACGCGGACATCGGCGACCTCAAGAACACCGAACTGATCGCCTATCGTTTCGACCGCGTCTCGATCACCAACGAGCTGCCCAAGGTCCCGCCGCGGGCCCCCGCCGGATACAAGAAGTCCGGAACCTGGGAGGACACGCTCCTGCCGATCACCCTTGCGAACGCGACGCCGAAGTGGCAGCTCCTGGGACCCTTCCAGCGCGGCGATCCCGAATACGACCCCAAGATGGGGGTCAAACCGGGACAGATGTTCCAGTCCCTCACCGGCGCCAAGGGCACCAAGGGCACCTGGGTTCCCCACGATCTGGGTGACAATCCGGACAATCGGCTGATCGACCTGCGCGCGCTGCTCAAGATCACCGCCAAGGAGCAGGTCGGAGTCGCGGCGACCACGATCACCGTGGACCAGCCGCGCCTCGAGCGCTTCATCTTCTATGGCGGGCAGGCGGTCCACCTGTTCCTCAATGGACGTCGGATCGCGACCTCGTGGCGCGACGAAGGCTGGCTCATCGTCGATCCGCTGATCGCCATGGCGCCCTTGGTCAAAGGCGAAAACACCGTCGTCGCGATGGTCGACTCGGGATACGGAACGTTCTCGAGCATCCATTTCCGTCATGAGATCGGCGACTCGCTGGCGCGCATCGCCTTGAATCGGCAGCTGATCGGGGATTTCCCCGATGACGCGGACTTCGGCATGCCCGCCATGCAGGAGAACGCGCGGCTGTGGGAAGCGATGGGGTGCGCCGCCCAGGCGGTGGACGCATGGGGAGAGATCCTCGCGCGTGATGGCTTGCCGCTCGCCCAGGTCAGCACGGCCTGCTTCGAACGCGCGCGTCTGCATCGGCAGATGCACGACACCGACGGTGTGATCGCCGATGTCGAGGATCTGGCACAGCGCCAACTCAAGGAACGCGACGCTGCCGACTCGGTGTCCTCGCGTCTGACCGTCGCCCGGCTGTGGGAGCAGATGGGCTTCCTCGACCGCAGCCTCGCGGTGATCGACGACGTGGTGAAGCAGACCGATCTCGATGCCTTGCAGCTGATCGACGCATACCTCGAACGCAGCCGCCTGCATCAGCTCCTGAAGAAGGACGCCGAGGTCGCCACCGACCTGCGCGAGCTCTCCACGAGATTGCCGCCCGACCACGATGAGCGCTTCGAATTCCTCCTTCAGTCGTTGGAGCTCGAGCTGCGTGCGAACAAGACCTCTGGACTCGACCGCGAGATCGCAGAGATGTCCAAAGCCAAGGACGCTCCACGAGAGCGCCTCGCCCGTCTCCATGCGCTGTATTCCGGTCGTTGCGAGGAGATCGGCGACACCGCCCAGCGGGTGGCGTATCTCCAGCACGTGATCGATCACAGCGTCTGGCAGACCGATTACGACGATGTGCAGGTCGAAGTCGCCGAAGCCCTGCTGCTCCCTGCAAAGGAATCCAAGGAGGTCAAGGAACCCGCGAAGGATGCGGCGCCACCGCAGCCGAAGCTGCCTGACGCGAAGATCGTGCGTGACGCGGTCGAACGCTACCGCCTCGCGCTCGCGCGCATCGGCGCGAATCGTCCGACGGTCCTCGCTGCAGCCGAAGCCGTCCAGACGGCGCTGGCGTCTGATCCGGGCAAGGCGCTGGCGCTGGCGCGGTCGGCATACCTGCGTGCATGCCTGGCCGAAAGCGCGGTCGGCGATCGTTTGCTGAAGGATTCGGTCAGTCTCAGCAGCGGCCTCGGCGCCAAGGCGATGGAGCAATTCGGAGCTGTACGCGATTGGCAGGTGGTGGGGCCGTTCGAGAATGCCAACTGGTCGGCCTACGCGCGCGAAATCATCCCCGCTGCCGCCGTGGACACCGGGAAGCCGGTCGAAGGCAAGGCTTGGCAAAAACCCGGAGCGGAATTCTACGGTCCTACCGGCCTCGACTTGGCGAAACTGCTGAAGATCGACAACCAAGTGGCGTTCGTCACCAAGCGCATCGACGCTGAAACCCCCTTCGATGCCGAGCTCGCATGCGGTGCCGACGACGGACTGATCGTGTGGTTCAATGGCAAGAAGATCCACGAGGACCGCATCCAGCGCGGCGTCGTCCCGGGTTCGCTGCGATTCCCGGTGCGCTTCGAGAAGGGCGCCAACACCATCCTGGCGATGATCCAGAATGGCGCCGGCGGGTGGGGCATCGAGATGAGCATCGACCCGGGAGCCTCGCTCGGACTGAGCAGGTTGCTCGCCGAGATGGATCGCGCACCCGAGGCGCGCCGCGATCAGTGCCAGATGCTGTTCAAGCTCGCGGACGATGCGCAACAGGCGAACCAGTTCGACGAGGCGCTGGCATTCGCCCAGGCGATCATCCGCAGCTGCCCCGACCGTCTCGACCTGCAGATCGAGGCGACCAACCGCACGATCGCCAGGGCGCAGACGTCGTCGGAAACGATCACATTCGAGCCGCTCGCAGCCTGGATCGAGAGCCTGGCAGCCCGCCGAGCGGTGCCCGAGAAGGACAAGGTGATCGCGGATTTCCGCTGGCGCATCGCCACGGCCATGCGGACCGCCGGTGAACTCCAGGCGACCGCCGAGGAACTGCGGCTGATCCGTCGCACCAGCATGCAGAGCGACGCTCAGGTGCGCGTGATGGTCGAACAGGCACAGCTGCAGCGCATCGCCGGCTATCCCCAGGCCGCGGCCGTGATGCTGCGACAGGCCCTCGAACGCGGCATCACCGATGCCGAGGTGCACAAGCGCGCGTCGCAAGGTCTGGCTGCAATCCGCTCGCTCAAGAGCGAGACTCCCATCGGCGACAGTTCCCTCGACGCCGCCACCATGGTCGCGACCGCTGATCGCGTCGCCGCCTCCAACGATGTCGAGCGCGCGCTGAAATCCTATCAACGTGCGATCGAACAGCACGGCCGGGAACTCTATCGTCTCAGTCCCGACAAGGTCGTCGGCGTCGGCGAATATTGCCTGGATCGCATCCGCGCCCTCGGACCGGCTGGCATCACGGGCTACCGCCAGCTCTTCGACGCGCGCGCCAAGGATCTGTATCAGCTTGCGCTCGAAAATGGTTCACCCGATAGCCTGCAGGACGTCATCTCGACCTATCGCTTCAGCAGTGTCGCCGACGATGCGCTCAACCGGCTCGCCAGCTGGTGCTTGGATTCAGGCGCTTATGAGCGCGCGAGCGGTCTGCTCAGCCAGCTGCTCGCGGACCATCCCGATACCGATCTGCCCGCAGCGATGGTCCTGGCCAAGTACGCGTACGCCGCGGAGGCGGCCCGCAACCCGTTGGGCGCGCGCAAGGCGCTCGACATGCTGGGACTGAAATTCCCGAATGCGCAACTAACCATCTCCGGAAAGCAGGTGGCGGTGGGGGATTGGATCGCCCAACGGCGCACAGCGCTCGACGCCGGCGATCCGCGCGCACTCTCCGCGCTCGGGGTCGGCAGCGGTTCACGGCGCACCGGTTACCGTCCCTACTCGCCGATACCCGGCCCATGCACCATCGAGACGGAATTCCCCCAGGACCCGAGCGACATCGCCGGGGTCTATCGCTTCCTGCCATCGCCCTATCGCCACATCGCCATCGATGGCGCCATCGACGGCGGCCTGGCGTGCTTCCACACCTTGGATGAGACCTTCGCGATCGACCTCGCGGACGGGCGCCTGCGTTGGCGATCGCGCGTTCCGTTCCCCACGCTGCGCCGCGCGGAGCGTCAACCGGAGTTCGGCGGTCTGCCCGAGACCATGACCGCGATCCAAGATGGGCTGGTGTTCGCACGAGCGCTGCGCCGATCCATCGACGCCACCGATCGCTTCGCCCTGGAAGCGCGAGAACTCGCTACCGGTCGCCTGCTGTGGTCGAGCGAATGCCTGGACGGCTTGTCCGACGCATCGATCGCGAGCTCGCCCGCGACCTCCGCGGGTACGGTGTACGCCGTCGCCCAGCAGGTCGACGATCGCTACCGCCGTTCGGTCGTCGCGCTCGAAGCCGACAGCGGACGGGTGCTGTGGCGCACCCCCTTGATGCCGGGGACACCCGGCCTGTCGCTCACGCGCCAGCAGGACCTCTACCTCGGGGATCATCTCGCCGCTCCGTCGCTGATGGGCAACGACGTGTATGTCTGCACCGATGCCGGGAGCCTCGTCGCCCTGGATGCCACCAGCGGCGCCATCCGCTGGATCGCCACCTATCCGCATGCCTGGTTGGATGCCAACGAGAGCAGGCGCGCGATACGCCAGCTCGGGAATCGGGCCGCCAGCCGGGTGATCGTCGGTCAGAAGTCCCTCTACGTCGCACCGCGCGATTGCCTAGCGGTGCTGTCGGTGCAGCGCTCCAACGGCGACATCCTCTGGCAGCAACCGCTGTCCGATGCCCTGGCCCTGGTCGGCATCGCGCCGGATGTCGCCGGCAGCGACGGACGTCTGATCCTCCAGGGGCGCGGGCTCGCGTGCTTCGACACCGCGACCGGCAAGGATCTGTGGCGCTGGCTGCCGCGCGCTGGCGGGGCGCTGCACGGGATCGCGTCGCTCGGCGGGGGGTTCGCGTACGTCTCATCCGAGTCTGGCCTGCATCGGATCCGCCTGACCAACGGCACGCTGCACGCTTCCACCCCGTGGAGCACGCTCGGCATCACCGTCAGCGGCAGCGATGGTCCGATCGGCAACCTGATGCTGCTTCCCGACCGCATCGTCGCATTCGGCGACCGCAGAGTGGTGGTATTCGGGGCTGCAACGGCCGAGATCGACGCGAAGAATCCAGCACCCGCCCCGAAACATGCGCGCTTGGCGATCGGGGACGACAGCCCGCTCGCGCTGGCCACGACAACGGCCACCATCCCGGATCTGTCGGGGGGCCTGGCCTTGCGCTGGCATCTGGGAACCGACCTCGGGAAAGCGATCATCGAATCGACTTCCGCCGGCGATCAGATCTACGTGCTCGGCGGCACCAGCCTGTCGGCGATGGACCTGACCAAGAACGAACTGCTCTGGCGAACGACGATCGCTGCGGGATCGTTGCGCGTGGTGGCGGGACCGGGCCTGCTCGTCGCGGCATATCCGCACCATCTGTGCGCCTACGATTCCCGCACCGGAGCGAGTTTATGGACCGTCGCCGAGGCCATCGGCGATTCGGGGTTCGGACTCGAGTACGGACCCGATGAACCGCATTACGCTGAGATCACCGTGTCCGACAAGGCCGTCTCGGTCAGGCGCAAGGGCGCGAACCGCATCCGGGTCCTGGATGCGAAGACGGGTCGCGAGACGACCACGGTATCCTATGCGGGAGCGGTCGCGGCGACGGTGCAATCGGGCGACGATCTGGTCACGATCGTGCGCGTCGGCGGCATGCTCGCTGCCGAAGGCACCAGCCTCGCCACGGGACTGTCGACCTGGCGAGTCGCCCTCTCTCCGGATCTGAAGGAGCAGAAGCTGCTGCAGGCGCTTCCCGCCAAGGACGGCAAGACGCTGTACCTGTTCAGCGACAACAACGCCATCGGCGTCGACCTCGCAGGCAAGCGCGAGCTCTTCGCGCAGAGCATCCCGATCGGCTATGCGATCTACCCGTACATAGACGCGGGCCGACCGGTGGTGTTCGCCGAGCGTGGCGATGTCGAGTGGTATTCGATGATCTTCGATCCCGCGAGCGGCAAGTGCCTGCTCGAGGAGAAGGTCGAAAAGAACTGGGTCCCCTTCCCGCACAGCGCGCTGCAGTGCTCGGGTGATCGCGCCGTGAACATCTCGATCCAGCGCGTCCCCGGCCATTACACCACCATCTGCCGCAGCCTCTCGACCGGCAAGGACCTGTGGACGATCGACCGTGCCGAACAATGGTCGCGCAAGTTCGTGCAGGTGGTGGTCACTCCGACGCACGTCGTCCAGATCTGGTTCGCCTACCAGACGAACCTCCTGGGGTACACCCTGATCGACATCGAAACCGGCAAAGTCCTCGCCGAGGGCGAGCTGCCCGGCAGCGTCCCGGCGGTGAAGGACTTCCCCGCCACCTTCCTGGCCGGCCAGCTGGTGTACGGAAGCCACCAGGGATTCTATTCCGTGGCCGGACTTCCGAGCGGAGCGCAGCGCGAAGCCGTGCTCGCCGGTATCCGCGACGGCAAGCCGCCTGAGAGCGAGTCGCTGCGCGCAGGACTGTCGGAGTTCGCGGCCGTGGTGGCGAGGGAGACGCGCTTGGTGCTGTCGACCGCGAAGCCCATGACCGTCGATGGCAGGCTCGACGACTGGACCACCATCGAACCGATCTCCATGAATCACTGGACGCGTCGACGTGGCTCCGACGCGTCGGGCAGCGCCGCGGCGCGCCTGCGCCTGACCTGGGACAAGCGCAATCTGTACATCGCGGTCGATGCCGAGGACGACGTCCTGACCTCGGTCGCACCCGGACAGAGTCCGATCGAAGGCGACAGCCTGTCCGTGGCGATCGACAGCGATCTCGATGGCTTCAACCGAAACGATGCGTCGAAGCTCATCGTTCTTCAGCTCGCGTTGGTCGATGGGCAGACGCGCCTGACCCAGGCTTCGGGACGGTCGCTCGATCTCGGCGACGACGGCCGACCCGAAGCGCGCATCGGCCGCACCGCCAAAGGCCTGGTCTACGAGATCGCCGTCCCGTGGGCCAGCCTCCGCTCTGCCGCCGACCAGCGTCCGGGTTCGGTGGGCATGGCGATCGGCGTCGCGATAACGGATCGCGATCGCACCCGGGCGGACAGCGCGCTGGAGTGGGGAAACGCGCTGACGCGCGGACTCCAGGCTCGCCTGCTCAAGCCGTTGGCCTTCGTCGATCTGACTCCCGAGCTGATCGAGCAGTACCGCTCCCTGATCGCCATGCTGCCGTCGCACGCGGTATCCTGGAAGCTGCTGCAGCGCCTGGGCGATGCCGCCACTGCGAAGGCGGGAATACCCGGCCGCATCGCCACCTACGAGCAGTTCCTCAACGAACATCCCGAGAGCGCACACGCCAAGGGCATCATCGACGAGATCGGCCGCCTCCACCAGCAGGCCGGCGACAAGGACCCGGCTCCCAAGCTGGCGCCGCTGTTGGCCAAGACCTCGGGGGCCAAAGCCGTATTCGAACCTGCGGTGCTGCGGCGGGAAAAGCTGCTCAAAGCCGCGAATCTGATTCCCGATGGCGACGACGTCATGACCTTCCTGTACGAGGTGGAGGCGCTCCTGCACAAGGGGCAGCAGGGGACGTGGAAGGGCGTCCACGGGGCCGACGGATACGTGCTCGCCGGCGACACGGTGAAGCCTCCGTCCTATGCCAAGGTCACGATCACCGGCCATCAGGATTACGTCTGGGCCCCGACCACGCCCGACGAGCGCGCACTGCAGAAGGCCGGTGCCGACGACCGCATCGCGGCCTGCTGGTACGTCGACGGGACCATCACCGTGGACCTCGATCTGACGGATGGAGCTACGCACCGCGTGCGCCTCTACTGCCTGGACTGGGATTCGGGCCGCGCCAACGCGATCCAGATCGCGAAGGCCGCGGATGGCGCCGTGATCGATGGTCCGCGCACCATCGGGGGATTGAACAACGGCTGCTGGGCGGTGTGGGACATCAAGGGCCATGTGAAGGTCACCCTGGCGAAGGCAGGTGCACACAATGCCGTCCTCAGCGGCATCTTCTTCGACCCAGTGCCCAAGGACGCCAAGCCGGTGACCGGCGACATAGCCGCCGCTTTCGTCTCGGACGACAGCATGCCGGCGAACTGGTTCGACAAGAATCTCGCCCTCTACATGGATTGGATCCGCGCCAATCCCACCAGTCCGCAGGCCTTCCGTCCCCTGGTGCGCGTGCGCGACTGGATCGCGGAGATCAGCAAGGGCGACAAGCAGCGTGAAGCCATGGCCGGCTGCGAACGCCTGATGGACGAGGTGAACTTCTCACGCAGTCAGCGACGTGCGTTCTACGACATCGTCGGCGTCTCGATCCCGCAATGGCGCGCGCTCGGGTATTTCGATCCCCAGAAGGGTGCCGAAAGCCTGCATGAGACCCTCGCTCCCGAAAAGCGACCGGTCGACGTGGATGATCATTTCGTCGGCATCCGCAATCGCGACCTGGTGTGGCGGGACCTGCGCAGCTTGGCGGACTGGTCGTATCCCGTGAACATCCTGGGCGGAGTGCCGCCCGAGGCCAAGCCGGCGGTATGCTACCTGTATACCCGCTTCGAATGCGCGACTGCCCACGACGCCTACGTGATGTTCGGCGCGCGCAGCCCGGCCCTGATGTGGGTGAACCGCAAGCGCGTCGGTCCGGTGCTGGCCTGCGGTCCGTATTCACCGCGCTCCGAGTACGCCATCGCGGTGCACCTGGACAAGGGCATCAACGACATCCTGATCAAGCTGGCGCATCCGGACGCTGCGTTCAATGTGAGCTGCCGCATCGCCGACATCAACGGCAAGCCGATCGACGACATCGCGGTGCGCCTGCCGCCGAGCCTGGTCGCCGTCCGCACGGGCAGCATCACGACCAAGGTCGGGCTCTCGTTCTCGGAACCCATGGACAAGGCCACGCTCGATGACGCGGCCAACTACGCCATCGAGCCCGAGATCACCGTGACCGCGGCGAAGGCCGCGGCGGATCTCATGAGCGTCACCCTGACGACCTCCGAGATGACGCCGGGCACCACCTACACCGTATCCCTCGTCAATCTCAAGAGCCGCGATACGGGCAACGTGGTGAAGTCGAACGCGCACAAGGCTTTCGCATTCGAACCCAAGGCCGAGGTGAACGGACTGACCGGCGAATACTTCAACTCCGCCGACTTCAAGGAGCCGGCGCTGGTGCGCCTGGATCCGCTCATCGATTTCGCCTGGGGCGGTAACGCTCCCGATCCGGCGGTGAAGCAGGCTCCGTTCTCGGTGCGATGGAGCGGGACGGTCACCCCCAAGTTCAGCGAAACCTATACCCTGACCACGACCTGCGACGACGGTCAGCGCCTGTGGATCGACGGTAAGCAACTGGTCGACGATTGGGTTCCCCACGGCCCCACGGACAAATCGGGGACTATCGCCTTGGAAGCCGGCCGTGCCTACGCACTCACCATGGAGATGTACAACGCCGGCGGAGGGGCGAACGCGCGCCTCATGTGGTCCAGTCCGAGTCAGCCCGCCGAGGTCGTTCCCGAAGACCGGCTATCCACCCCGAATCCCTTCGATCGCCCGGACCTCGGCTCGCCCGAGGCTGCTGCGCCCAAGAAGCCACCCGCGCCTGCCGCCCCCAAGAAGGATCAGGTGAAGGTCCCCCCTCCGATCAAGGAGCCTAAGAAACCGCCGGCCAAAGGCGGGAAGAAATAGCGGCGAATCCGCCCGCGCAGGAGCCAGGCGTCGACGGGCCAGACACCCTGCATAGGCCCTCCTCCATCGACCAGCCGGCGACTGCCACACCTGCAAACACCGGCGTTCGACCTCGGCGCACGCGCTTGCCTGGCTTGAGCTTGAGTCCATGGTAGGGCTCCTGGGGAGCGAGGATGATCATCCGCCTGCAGCACCAGCGGCCCGATGGCGACGTGGACACGTACCACCTCAAATCGGGACGGCGGTACCACATCGGCCGCGGGTCCGGCTGCGAAGTGCGGATCCTGGATCTGAAGCTGAGTCGCAAGCACTGCGCCGTCGAGTACATCGAAGGCGAATGGAAGATCGTCGACCTGCTGTCGACCAACGGCTGCAAGGTCGACGGCGATCAGATCGTCGGATCACAGCCCTTGCGCGTCGGCTCCGCGATCGAGATCGGCCAATCGACCATCGCCGTCATGCGCATCCTCGGCGATGACGAGGGCGACGACGGCAATGACGAGGGCGAAGCCCCGCCAGCTGCGGCATCGGCGGCTGTTCCCGCCAAGCCGCCGGTTCCGCCCTCAACCAGCGCCAGGCCCAGCGCCGGAGCCAATGGCCACGCCAAGGCCGATCGGCGCGAGAAGCCCTCCGAGATGTACCCCCATCCGCTCGAGCAGGAGCCACTGCCCCTCGACGAGGACGATGCTCCGGCGAGCGAACCGACCGAGCACCGCGCCAACGACTGGGAGCCCGACCCCGAGCCCGAGGCGGCGGCCAAGACCGGCGCGCTCGTCCCCAACGCGCAGCTGGATGCCAAGGCCGACCTCGCCCTGGAAGCCGCGCGCAAGGCGGCCAACTCCGCCGCCGAGGCCGCACGCAGCAACACCGGCATGCTGCAGAAGCTGCCGTCCAAACCGATCGAAGCGGTCGACGAGCCCAGCGCCAAGGTGCTCCCCACCCAGCCGCCGCGCTCGGAGGGTAGCTCGTCGCATTACCGCAACTCCCCCGTCGCGAAGCGCCCCACCCCGCTGCCGTCACCGGCCTCGGAGCTCGAATCGGGCCCGTTCAAGTCGCTCGATGCGCGTGAAATCGCCCCCGGCCACCGTGCGCCGACTCCGATCACCACCAAGCCCCCGAGCGCTCCGACACAGCGGCCCAGCAGCAGCATCCATCGGCCGAAGATCGTTCCGGTGATCATCCAGCCGATCGATACGGAAGCCGAGCCGCCGCCCGTTCGCAGCGAACCGGTGGCGCAACAGCCGCCTCCGGCGTCACCGCCCAAGACCGCCGGATCGCCGCTGAGCGAGACTCCCGCCGTTCCAGCATCGTCGGTGCCCGCAGCGGATGACCGGACGTTCTTCATCACCGTGTTCGGCCGGCGCATCGGTCCGCTCACGCGCGCGGCCGCCCGAGACCTCAAGGCGCGGGAGCTCAAGGGCACCCTGACGCTCAAGGATCTCGACCAATACAAGTAGCGTGGACCCGGCAACGTCCACCCCGCCATCGACCGCAGGACGTGGATAGGGCTGGCGAGAACGGCTCTCGGGGGCACCATGTCCGCGCGCGCATGACCCTCCGCGACCGACATTCCCGTGGAGCCAAGCGACGTTACCGGGCTCGCGGGCGCCGCGGCCTGATCGCCCTGGCTGCCGCATGTCTCGCCGCTCGACTGGGCGCCGCCGAGCACATGAGCCTGGAAGCGCCCGGATACCACATCGCCCCAGGTGGCGTGCTGGTCGCACAGCAGGGATTCGTCGCGACCTACGAGGGCAAGCGCCTGCTCGGCGATACCATCCGTTACGACGAGCCCGGGGACGACCTCTACGCCGAAGGCAGCATCGTCTATCTGATGCCCAAGGTCCGCATCCACGCGGAGCGCATCGGCCTGCACCCGAAAGCGCGCACCGGCAAGGCCTGGAAGGTCGAAGCGTTCATCGAGACACGGGGTCGGACCATCCATGCACGGGCGGAGCGCATCGAGATCGAGACCACGCGCATCACGCTCCATGATGTCGAAGCGGATCTCGGCTACGGCGCGATCGGCAGCATCCATTGTCCGAAGATCCGCGTGTACCTGTTCGAGGAGCCGAAGAAGGATCGCGACGGCTTCGAGGAGTATGTCTCCGGGGTGGATGTCGTCTCGCCCACGGGCAGGGTCATCGGCATCCCGGTGCTGTGGTTCCCCTATCTGTACCGTGACTTCACCTTCGATTATCCGTGGTCGCGCATCCTCTTCGGCCGTTCGCGACGCCTGGGTTATTTCGCGCATTATTGGATCGGCAGCAACATTCCCGCCTTCGCCGGCTGGCATACCCGTCTCGAAGCGCGGGGAGACCTGAATTCCCGCTCCGGCCAGGGATTCGGAGCCAACGGCTATTGGCGGCATGACGTTTTCGGCCGCGGTTCGGTCGAGTACTTCGAGATGCCGAAGGAGACCGTCGCAGGCGGCGTGAACGACAGCGTGGACGTCGCTGAACGACGGGCGCGGATGGTCGATGCCGAGCATCAGGTGAACTTGGGCAAGGGCGCGATCTACGGGCGCTACACCCATGAGCCTGAGCAGGATCCGCTCGCACCCGGTTTCGTGCGACCGATCGCCGGCGGCGATGAGCGCTTCCGCGCGGATTACTTCCGCACCGATCTCGACCGTAGGCCCTTCGCGCGACGTGGCGGCGGCGTTACGTACGGCATCCCCTTCGCGACCCTCGCCGTCGACACTCAGCACAATCCCCAACGCGACCTGCGCGGTACCGAACGCTGGCTCGGTGTGCATGCCGAGGTCCCACCGGCGACCATCATCGGCCCGCTGCATGCGGCGGGCTACGCCTGGGAAGAGGACCTGCATCGGCCCCACGACGACACCGAGGCCGATCGCCTGCGCGTGGACGCATCGCTCGGCGGCCTGCAATGGATCGGCGGCCTTGGGCTGGATGCGACCGGAGGCGTGCGCGGCCTGCGCTACGATCGCGGTCGCATCGCCGGAGTCGACCAGACCTCCTCGCAGCAGCGCCACCTGCTGTACACCGAGAGCGGAGTCCGGGTGCGCTTCGAACAGGAGGGCCCGACGTGGACGCATGTGTTCACCCCGCGTGCGGGCGTCGAACTGTCATCCGTCGGACAAGGCGACGTGCTTCCCGCCTACGGCTTCGGCGATGCACGCGATGTGTTCGAGGAGGACCAGCACTTCTACGTCCTCGGGTTCGATACGGCGTTGACCAAGGGCCCATATCTGTTGCGTGCGCGCGCGAAATCCCGTTGGGCGATGCGCGATGAGGATCGGGTGCTCGTCGACGCCGCGGGCGTGGTCCACACCGGACCCACACGCCTGGCCGATGTCTCGGGAGACATCGAAGGACAGATCGGACCGCGCCTGACCCTGTCGGGAGCGTTCCTCTACGATGCTCGTCCGCGGCGCTGGCAATCCCTGACTGGCGTGGGCAATTACCAGGTGACCAAGCGCTTGGCGGTGCACCACGTTATCAATCTCTCGCCCGACACCGCCGGCGGCGACCGCTTCGACAACGAGCCCGGATTCAGTTTCCAGGCCGACCGGTACCGCTTCGACGGCTCGGTCACGCTGCGCCCCGGCGGTCGCCCGGTGGATGTGTATTTCGCGCAGCTGTCGCGCAGCATGGTTGACGGAACGCTGATCTTCTCGTACGAGTACCAGCACAGCCCCACAGGCGGATTCTACGATCAGCGCTACAGCATCGGCTTCGTGTTCTTCGGGACCGAAGGCGTGGATACCGATGGCAGCGGAGGTGGCCGAAGTGGATCCAGCTACTCGCTCCGCTGATCCAGGATGTCCCGGCGCCGGGGCGGAGGTTCGCGGATGATCTCGTCCGGAGCCCTCGTGCGGATCGCCATCCTCGCCACCTGGATCGGCCTGTTCGGGTTCCATGTCGCATCGCGCATCTGGGCTGGCCGGGGAGCGGAGCGACGCTTGTCGCTGGAGACCTCCACCGGCCGTCCATTGCGATACGACATCACCATGCGTACAGCGGATATCGAGCGTCCGATCGGGACCTGCCTGATCACGCGTGAACGTTCGCCCCGAGGGTACCGCATCAGCACCCGGGTATCACTGGCTGACGCATCGTCTGTCCCCGTCCTGGACCAGCTCCTGAGCCGCCTTGGGACTGGGGACCCAGGCGAACGCGCGACGCTGCGCATCGTCGAGGAATTCGACGAGCTGCCGAGCATCAGCTGCATCTCGATGAGCGCCTCCGCAGGCACGCTTGCGGCCGAGGCCCGCTTCGATCTCGGCCCTGGTCTGCACGGTCGCTGGCAGCTCGATGGCGGACCCGAAGGCCGACTCGATTTCCCATCGTTCCCGACCGAGGGACTGCACGGGCTGCAGTTGGTGCCGGTTCTGCCAGCGGACCTGGTGGTCGGCGACCGCTTCGCCGAAGACACGCTGGGAGTCGACCCGCTCGCCGCTGCCCCAATCCGTCACCGCTCGGTGTACGTGGTCGCCTCGGAGGAAACCCTCGAGGTCGGTGGCCAGACCATGATCCTGCTGCGCGTGGAGGTAGCGAGTGACGGTGTCCCATGCGTACAGCTGTGGTGCGACCGCACGGGGACCATCCACGTGATGCGTGCGCGCGATATCGGGCTCAGCCTCTCATTGCGTCGATCGCACGATGCCGACTCGGACGCGGACGCGTGGAGCGCGCCGTGACGCGCCACCGGGATCGTCAATCTCCGCGCGCCCCATCGGCCGGGGGGGATGACAGCATCTTCTGCGTGGGCATGCTGCCGCGCGTATCGCGCACGTTCGCAGCCTGCATCCGGCTGCTTCCTCCGCCGCTGGACAACCAGGTGCTCATCGCCTACCTGCTCTGTCGGGTGGCCGATACGATCGAGGATACCGCCGATCTGCCGGTCGCCGAGAAGGACCGGCTTCTGGCGCTGTTCGCAGCGAGCCTGACCGAGGACGGCAGCGATCCCACCGCATTGGCGACGGCATTCGCCCATCCCCGCACCGACGATGAGCTGCTCGCGCGCGAAGCATCGGCGGTCTGGCGTCGATTCCGTGCGCTGCCCCGCCCGCAGCGCGATGCGATCTCGCCCTGGGTGCGAGAGATGTGCGCCGGAATGGCGGAATTCGCCACCATCCACAGCCATGCCCGACCCGACCGCTTGGTCGCTCTCACCGCGGTCGCCGATCTCGATCGCTACTGCTACTATGTCGCCGGAACGGTCGGGCACCTGCTCACGGAGCTGTTCCGGTTGCACCACCCGCGCGTGACGCGACAGCATTACGCCAGGCTCAAGGAGCTCGCTACCAGCTTCGGACTCGGGCTCCAGCTGACCAACATCATCAAGGACGTCGCCGACGACCGCAGTCGCGGATGGAGCTTCGTGCCGCGGCAGCTCTGTCAGCTCGCGGGCATAAGTCCCGAGGACCTCATCGCTCCAACCCATCGCCGTGAAGCGGGAGTGGTGATGAACGCGCTGATCGCGAAAGCGCGCATCCATCTGAGCGATGCGCTGGATTACTGCACGGCGCTGCCACGCAGCCAGTATCGCATCCGCCTGTTCTGCCTGACCCCGCTGTATTTCGCCATCCGCACCTTGGCGCTGGCGGAGCGCGATCCGGCGCTCCTGGATCCCGGGCACAAGGTCAAGATCACCCGCGGCGAGGTCTATCGGACCATCTGCATGACGTACATGCTCGCTCCGAACAATCATCTCGTGCGCGCGTACTACCGTCAACTCGCTGCCAAGAAGCGGACGCGCAAGCACGGCGAAGCCCGCCTCTAGCAGCCGGCGTCTCGACCTAACGCAGCCTAACGCAGCCTAACGCAGCCTAACGCAGATAGATGCCCGGATCCCCTCGTTTGGCGAAATGGTCTGCCATTTCCGGGTAGTCCTCGCCGCCGCCGAGGTACAGCGTCGAACCGGTGCGCATGACCCCGGCGATGCGCCCGAGGGCGTGGCTGCGTCGTTCAGGCGTGAAGCGATCGAGCAGTCCACGGCAGAACACCGCGTCGAAGGGACCGATGAAATCCCAATCGCCATTCAGGTCGAGCCAAGCGAAATGGACCGTCCGACGCAGCTCCTGGCGCACTGAGACCCGCGACGAGCCCGGCCGGGCCGGAGCGAGGGTCAGCGTGCGCAGACTCGTATCCATGTGGGCGACCGACTCCTGATCGTAGCGCCCGGTCTGGGCCTCCTGGAGGGAGCTGACGGACAGGTCGGTGGCCAGGACCGTCGCGTCCCAACGCTCGCGATCGGGAAGCGATCGCTGCATCGACGCAGCGATCGAATACACTTCCTCTCCGGAGCCCGTGGCAGCGCACCAGACCCGCATGACCGGTTTGGCGGTGCGGCTGAAACGCTCCGCCACCTGCGGCACCACGCGTCGCTCGAGATCCACGAATCGCGCCGGGTCCGCGAACCAGGCCGACGGTCGTCGATGCAGCAGATCGAGCAGGACCAGGCGCTCGAACGGATCATTGGCGCAGCGGAGCGCATACGCGCTGACATCGATCGCCAATTGGTCGAGACGATCACTCAGCAGACGATCGAGGTGCGACGGCGCATCCGAGCTCTGGGCCAACGTCATGCCCGTCTGACGTTGGATCTGCGCGATCACCGGCTCGAGTGGTCGCCAACGCGCGACGAACCGCGACACGTCGATGGTCGCCGCGTCGCCAGGATGTGGCGTCGAGCGCGCGGTCGATCGCTTGTGACTCGTTCGGTCGGTGCGGGTGCGCGTACGGGCCATGCGTGCTCCGGCATCCTCATGCCCAGGGTGGACGCGGAGCTTATACCCATATCCCGATCCGTGCGCATCAACTACTGCCTGAACAGGGTCCTTGTGCGAGGGGAAAACTAAGGGCGTTCAATCCATGCGGATGAGTGAACCGACCGCACGGAACAACGGGTACAGGAGGATGATCGGCAGCCACGCGAGCGGATGTCCCGAGATCGCGATCAGCGCATCGAGCAGGATGATGCCACCCAGCGCAGCGCGAACGGTCGCACCGACCAGCGCCTGCTTTCCGGTGCGCAGCGCCTCGAGGTAGGGTCGCGCGATGCTGACCACCAGGATGCCGAGGATGGTCAGCCCGACCGCCATCACTGCGGCGATCGCGACGGGCGCGGCTGCGTGCAGGCGATTGCCCAGCTCGACGACCCAGTGGGCGTTGACGACCCGAGCGCATGACAGGGCGAGCGCGAGGGCGATGACTCCGCCTCCGACCAGCAGCTCCCATCGTCGCGCCCGCCGGCTCTCGAGTTCGGAGATCAGCGTGACTCCGAAGATGTAGAGCCCCAGGATGAGCGGATAGGACAGCAACCACGGCTGCCGCGCCGGATCGTGGCCGATGCCCAAGGCCAATTGCATGTATTCGGGTCCGAGCACCAGCAGAACGAAGATCGCATGACTGCTACGCACCAGCCCCATGACCAGGCTTCCGACATACGGTACGCTCTTGGCGGCGAAATCGTAGAGCAGGGCCAGGCTCAGGACCACTCCGGCAGCGTAGAATCCGATGTGGCTCTCGGCCAGGTACCCCGCCAGGAGCGCCCCGACGACCAGCAGCACGCCAACGACGTATGCGGCCGGAAGCCCAACGCGCCCCGAAGGGAGCGGTCTGCGTGGATTGAGCACGCGATCGCGTTCGACGTCGTGCAGATCGTTCCAGAGCATGCCCGCGGCGTAGAGCAGGAAGCTGGCGAGCGGAACCCACAGCACGCGCAGTTCACCGTGCTTGAGCCGCGCGAGCATCCAGGTGGGGCTGAGGCCATCCGCGAACATCGCCAACGAAGCGATGGTGTTCGAAGCGATCGTCGCGAGCCCCGATACCCGGATCAGGCGCAGCCAGTCGATCATGGAGACAGGGATATCCTGGCGCCGGGACGGTGCCAGGAACGTTCTCGGCACGGACGCGCCGGTGTCGGGGCTCGGCGCGCGGGCGTTGCTGGTGAGCCAAGCCTCCGATCGGTACGAGGGCGGTCTGGGATCGGCCGCCTACTCCCGCTTCAGCCGCAGCCTGAGGGTTCCGTCGAGCATCGCCGGCGGCGTTTCCGCGATCCAGCCCTGGGAGAATCCGATCGAGGCGGCACCTTCTCCGGCCGCCACGCCCATGCCTCCGCCGAGCGTCTTCAATCCGATGTAGATCTCGAGCCGCTGGAACAGACCGGCGCGCAGCCACGCGCCGTGCAACGTGCTTCCTCCCTCGACGAGCACATCGTTGCAGCCCAGATCAGCCAGAGCGCGTGCGACGAGTCGGGGATCATGGGCATCCCCCACCGCCTTCACCGTCGCGCCCAGGCGGCGCAGTTCCCCCCGACGACGCTCGGTCACCCCCTCGCCATGGATCACCAGGAGCGGTGCGTGCGGGATCGACGCCACCAGACGCGAGGTGGGCTTGAGCTCGGCGGTCTGCGACACCACGACCCGCAGGGGACCGGGCACCGAGCCGTGCATGCGCGCGCGCAGGGCGAGCAGCTGCGGATCGTCGCGACGGGCGGTCCCTGCGCCGATGACGATGGCGTCGAAGGCGCGGCGGCGGCGGCGGCTCGCCGACAGCGCCGCGCTGCTGGAGATCCAGGAAGCCGCTCCGGTGCTGGCGGCGATGAAGCCGTCGGCGGTCATCGCCCATTTACCGGTCAGCCGCGGCAGACCGGTACGCACGCGGTGCAGGAAGCCGCCGTGGATATGCTCGGCTTCCTGCGCCAGCACGCCGACGCGATAGGTGACGCCGACTCCGCGCAGTGCCGGCGTCGGGTCGTCCTGGGCGGGATCCGCGATCGCGGCGACGACGCGGCTGATGCGCGCCGCGATCAGCGCGTTGACGCAGGGAGGCTGTCTGCCCTGGCGCGTGCACGGAGCCAGGGTCACGTAGGCGGCGGCGCCGGCAGCGTCGTTGCCACGCCGGCGGCAATCCGCGAGCGCGCGCACTTCGGCGTGCGCATCGCCGCACGTCTCGTGGCGGCCCTGCCCGATCAACCTCCCGTCCTTGACGATGACGCAGCCGACGCCGGGATTGGGCCACGTCCGCCCCAGGCTCAGCGAGGCCAGGCACAAGGCGCGTACCATCCAGCGGTCGTCGGCGGCGGACATGCCGGCAGACTAGCGCTCGTGGTGGGGATGGGAGGAGGGAAAATGGAACGTCCTCGGTGCTACGTCCTCCGTCCTCCGTCTACTGGGGACGGAATCAGTCTCGGGGCTTTCGCTGGTGAGCGAAGCGGCGCTAGCGGAAGGCGACCCGCGCGCGTGCCTCCGGCTGTCGACGGAGAACAGAGGACGGAGCACGGAGCACCGCTCTCCTATTTCATCAACCCCAGGACCATCTGCCGCGCCCGGTACAAGCGTTTCTCGACGTTCGCGATGCTGGTGCCGAGCGATTCGGCGATCTGGTCGTAATTCAGGCCGGCGTCGTATTTCAGCGCCAGTATTTCGCGATAGGCGGTCGGCAACCGCTCGAGCGCGCCGCGCAGGCGCTCGAGGTGCGGATTCTCAGGGTCGGCATCGCGTTGCGGACGTTCGCTCGCCTGTTCGATGGTCACCGCTCGGGCGCGCGTCGCACGCCGGATCCATGAGATCGATTCGTTGCGGACGATGACGCAGAGCCAGGCGGGGAAGGTCGCGGGTTCACCGAGCTGACCCAGACGGTTGTACGCCCGCAGGAAGGCCTCCTGCAGGACGTCATCGACGGCAGCCTCGTCGTGCAGCACGCTGCGCGCGACCGCGCGCGCGCGCGCGAGGTGCGTCGCGACGAGGGATTCGAATGCGGAGCGATCACCGGCCATGGTCCGTCGCACGAGTTCGCCATCGGAGTCGGACATTCTGCTCCTGAACGGGAGGGACGGCTCGCGGACGCCCCATCCGGACACCCAAGTCTTATCCACTTCCCAGTCCCCGCGCCACCCTCGCGCGGTGTGCGGAGCGGCGGGCTGGGGCTCCCGACGTCCGGGATGGCTCCGGCCGATGGCGATCTATAACGGGGCCGCATGCCCGCCATCCGCTGCATCACCTTCGATTGGGGCGATACCCTCGCCGCCAACCACGGCATGCCCCACGTGTCGGTCCAGCGCACCGCCTTCGCGCGGCTGGGCGAGGACCTGGTCGCTGCCGGCGGAAGCCTGCCCGCCGGGTGGTTCGACCAGGCGATGCGCGAGCTCGCCCAGTCGTGGCACGACTCGGTCGATCGCACCACAAATCCCGATCAGCGCGAATTCGATTTCGCGGCCCTGATCGATACCTGGGTCGGCCGTGCGGGAGCGATCGAGGCGGATCCCCATGCCGTGCGCCTCGCGCTCGATCGCTGCCTGAATTCCATCACCGACACCGTGCTCGCGTATGCCGAGAGCGTCCCGGCGCTGAGCCTGCTCAAGGCGCGCGGGTACCGTATCGGCATCCTCTCCCACGTCGCATGGCCGGGTCCAGCGTGCCGGTCGTGGTTCGCACGCCACGGCCTCGCGCCCTACATCGACTTCTACAGCTTGAGCTGCGATGTCGGATGGATCAAACCCAACCCCCGCCATTTCCGCCACGCCCTCGATCTCGCCGGGTGTCCCGCGAACGAAGTCCTGCACGTCGGCGATCACCCCCTGCGCGACATCGGTGGGGCGAAGGCCATGGGCATGCGCACCTGCCTGCGCGTGACCGAAGGCGTCTATCAGGCAGAAGAGCTCGACGCCTGCCGTCCGGATGCGCGGATCGTCAGCCTGCACCAGCTGCTGGACATCCTCGCGGCGATGGGACGCGGGGCATGACCACCCCTTCGAATCCGGATCGCGATCGCCGGCTCGCGAGCCGTACGCGTACCGGATTCCGCAGATCCGAGGACGTGGGAGAGAGCCTGTCGTCATTCCTGGACAGTCCCGAGGCCCAGCGGATGCGCCGCTTCCAGAA
This sequence comes from Planctomycetota bacterium, assembly GCA_013696105.1. Classification (GTDB taxonomy): domain Bacteria; phylum Planctomycetota; class UBA11346; order UBA11346; family UBA11346; genus JACCZE01. The sequence continues at coordinate 41,027 of JACCZE010000189.1, forward strand.
GGTGGCCCCCGCACTGCGGGAGGCGATCTCCGAGCGTCTGTTGAAGACCGTTACGCCCGTACGCATGCAGGGCGGCGTGCTGACCCTCGAGGTGCGCGACGGCATGGCCCTGCACGAATTGCGCCAGCACGCGACCCATGCCCTGCTCGAAGCCCTTGCCGCGCACGGCACCGGCGTCAGCCGGCTGCAGTGGCGCTTGGCGCCGTCGCAACGGCGGTGAATCCGCTCTTGCGTCCCCGGCGCGTCGATGCCCGCCAGCGGGAGCCGATCAGTCGCGATGTCGCCGCAGGCAAAGGACCAGGGTTCCGAGAACCAGCGCCAAGCCCCCTCCCAGTCCGCAGGTCGAGCTGCCGGTCCCACCGGAGTCGATCGGGGAACCCGACGTCGATGCGGATCCGGAGGACGATGAACCGGTCGAGGCCGTACCGGTGGACGCCGCCGAGCCGGTGCTGCCCGTGGTGCTCGAGCCGCTGGTCGACGAGGTGCCGGTGGTGCCGGTGGTGCCGGTGGTGCCGGTAGCCGTTCCCGTGGTTCCGCTGGTGGTGCCGCTCGGGACCGGCGCGCCGTCGGATGGATAGACCATGTGCTGTCCGGTGAGGATGGGCGCGATCATCTCGGCGATGGTGATGTGACCCATCAGGTCGGGATGCGCCTCGTTCGCCTCCATCGCCCAGCCGAAGGCCGCACCGCGGCTGGCCATGAACGCCAGCAGATCGATCCCGGCGACGCCCTCCTCTGCCACGATCTGCTGGATCATCGTGTTCAGCGCAGCGGCGTAGCCGATGGTCACCGAGCTCAGTGTCGCCGGCATGACGATGATCTGGCTGGTCTTGGTCTGTACCCGGTCGATCAGCGCCTTGAGATCGGCCTTCAGCTGCGCGATGGTGCGGCCGGCCGCGAGATCGTTGCCGCCGAACTCGATGAAGACCAGATCGCCCGCCGTGGCGTTCGCGACGACCTCGGCGTCGACGATCCCGCGGGCCTGGTCGGCCGTCCAACCGCCGTGGCCGAATTGCTGCCAGGTGACGCCGGTGTAGGCGAAGCGCGCGTTGAGCAAGCGGGCCAGGTGCGAGAAGTACAGGTACGGCGCGCACGCGGCGACGTCCATCGCCCACGTGCTGCGGTACGCCTGCACCCCGGCGGTGACCGAATCGCCGAAGCCGATCACCTTGATCGCCTGCTTGGCGTTGAGCCGCGCGATGGTCGGCGCGAGATTGGCCGCTCCGTAGAACATGGTGTCACCGTCGAACAGCGTGTCGGGCCCTGCGAGCGGGGAGAGCGACGGCGCGGCATCGAAGGTCGGACTCTCGATACCGAGGCGGTCGATGATCACGTACGTGCGCGTGGTGATCGGGCCTTTGATCGCGAGTACGAATTGCCAGCCGACATCCGGCGACGACGACGAACTGCCGAGCGAGGCCCAGTCGTAATCGACCTTGGTCCATGACGTCCCGACCGATCGCTCGACACCATTGACCACCGCGACCACCGGCTGCGATGCTTTCGCGTGGAAGGTGATGCCAGCGCTGCCAGCCGGGAAGGGGCTGTGCTCCATCGCGATGATGCCGGTGCTTCCTGGCTCGAGCAGGATCTTCAAGGCGATGCCACCAGTCACCGATTCCCTGGTCGCCCACAGCCGCGTCTTCAAGGGCAGGACGGTGGCGGCGGTTCCGAGGTTTGGCCTGAACCAGATCCCTGGCATCGATTCCTGGTCCTGCCCGGAGAACGACAGCGGCGTGAAGGAACTCGCGGCTGCGCACCACGACGCGAGGGAGAGGATGGCAGCCAGGCGTACGAATGAGGTCGACATGCAACCATGCTAACGATCAGTACGTCGCACATGCGCATCGCTCTGGCCCCTGCGATCCCGCAGGCAGCGGCGCGTATGAGACATGAACAGAAGATGAGGAGATGGAGGACATTGCGTGGGGAACGCGTGCCGGTTCAGCGGGGAAATGCCGCGAGCGCTTGACCGGATCGCTCATGATCCTGGCGGATTCGCACCGGTTCCGATCGGCCGCGTGGACCGACCGTGGCGTCATTCGCGCTTGGAATCGTCGACCATCGCAGCGAAGGCCCCGATATCGGGAACGCTGATGTCCGCGAGCGGCGAGGCTTCTGCTGTGAGCCCGCTGAGCACCAAGGCGCCGAACAAGCCGTTATCGCGAGCCCCGCGGATGTCGGTATCGAGATTGTCTCCGATCATCGCCGTCTCATCCGCACGGGTGCCGAGACGGCCGAGGGCGTAGGCGAAGCACGTGGCTTCGGGCTTGCCGAGGTAGGTGGGCTCACGGCCACACAGTCCAGCAAGAAGGCGTGCGTAGGCTCCCGCCTCGAGTTGCCTGCCCGCGTCGCCATCGACGGTGAGGTCGCAGTTGGTGCACAGGAAGACGGCGCCGGCCATCAGCGCGTTGAGACCGGCCCCGAGCAATGCGTGGTCCATCGTGCGGCTGCACGCCGACAGCACCACCGACGCCTGGCGCCATTCGCGCGCGTCGACCACCGCCAGACCCGCGGCGCGCAGGGACATCGCCACGTGGTCCTCGCCCAGCACCAGGATGCGGTCTAAGCGATGCCGGCGCAGCAGGTGATCGCGCGCGATCTCCGTGACGATGATGATGCGTTCGCTCGGGAGGTCGAATCCCAGTCGCGTGAGCTGGAGGGCGAGCGAGCCAGGCTCTTTGGTGGAATTGTTGGTGAGCATCAGCACCGGACCGTGCCGCTGCAGGGATGCCAGCGCATGTGCCGCGCCTGGGATCGCCTGGGAACCGCGGTAGATCACCCCATCCATGTCGACCAGGAATCCCCGCAACGCGCGCAGGCGTCCGGCGATGGTGGGATCAGCGCTCATCGAACCACGAAGGTATCGGCGCTGGAACGGATGAAGTCGGCCAGCTCGGCGCGCAGCTGGCCCCGCTCGACGGTCGCCTCGCCGGCGATGTTGCGCAATTCGAGCGGATCAGCCACCATGTCGTAGAGTTCCTCCACGCCCGGCTGCGAGTAGAGGGTGTATTTCCAACGCCCGGTGCGCAGCGACCGCGCCGACTCCGCCCGCTCGTCGGTGCCGTGGTTGTGCTGTCCGAATGCGCGCGCGCCTGGACGCGAGCCACCGCTCATCAATTCCATCAGACTGCTGCCATCGACCCGTCCGTGCGCGATCCCCAGCAGCTCGCAGACCGTCGGCATGAAATCCACCGATGCCACCACCTCGTCGATGCGTCGGACCTGGGAGGCACGCGGCAGCTTGATCATCAGCGGCACGCGCGAGATCTCGTCGATCATGAACGACTCGCCCTTGTACATCCACCCGTGCGAACCATTGGCGGTGCCGTGGTCGGTCATGAACACCACGATCGCGTCGTCGTACCGGCCGGCGCTCTTGAGCTTCGCAATGATCGCGCCGATGCGGTCATCGACGACCGACATGCATCCGGCGTAGGCGGCCCAGGCGCGTCGGAGCATGGCATCGCCATCGGCGACGAGTTCGTCGAAGATGCGCCCGGCGCCGAGGTGGCGGTGATGCTCGGGGCGGGTCGCACGATCGTCACGCAGGTTCGCCGGAAGGACGACGTCCTCGGGACGATAGAGCTGGTGCCAGGGCGCCGGCGGAGCCCAGGGCTCGTGCGGCATCCAGAAGGAGGCCCACAGCGCGTTGGGGCGGTCGGTGGCGAAGTCGTCGATCGCCGCCATCGCCTCCTGGGCCAGACGGTGCCCGATGTGCCGCTCGATGGGGAATTCAGTGTGGCCGGCATGATGGTGGAAATCGATCAGATGGTCCTCGGTGAGCATGACGCCCATGCGGCGCGCCTGCTCGCGCCACGCGGTGCGATGCGCGTCGGTGATCCGCCACGACGTCTCGCCGGGAACCCGGTAGTCCGGATGGTCGTGGATCCAATCCACCCACGACCAGTCGTCCAGCCCATCACGATCCAGCTCCTGCCAGCAGTGGAAGATGCCCAGGTAGCCGCCCTTGTACCCGGCGCGGCTGAGCAGCTTCAGGAGCGAGGTCTCGCGGCGCGCGTAGTTGCCGAAGCCGTTGTAAAAGATCTGGTGGGTCGACGGGTAACAGCCGGTCAGCCAGCTGATGCGGCTCGGCTGGCACATGTTGGCAGGCTGATAGGCCCGGTCGAATACGCAGGACTCGCGAGCGAGCGCATCGATGTGCGGCGTACGCACGAACGGCGAGCCATAGCACCCGAGAGCATCCCGACGCACGGTGTCGGCCATCAGGACGATGAGGTCGGGGGCGGGCATGTCCGGACTATGCCGACCGCGACCCCGGGACAATCGTCGGTGCCAAAAAAAAACCGCACGCGGGAAATCCCGCGTGCGGTCGTGCTACCTGAGGCCGCGGATCAGCGTCGGCGCGAACGCAGCGCGAAGAGCAGGGCCAGCGTCGCCACCGCCGCACCACCGCCGCCCAGACCACAGCCGTCATCATCGTCGTTGGAACTGTGCGGTGTCCCAGCCGTGGCGGAACCGGAGGTGGTGGTACCCGAGGTCGTGGTGCCCGAGGTGGTGGTACCAGCGGTCGTTGTGCCGGCAGTCGTGGTGCCCGCGGTCGTGGTGCCCGAACCGGCGACCCGCGTCAGGGTGACGTCGTTGCCGTCGCCGCCGGCGTAGTTGACGGTGAACACCAGCGGGGTACCCGTG
>JACCZE010000200.1 GCA_013696105.1 Planctomycetota bacterium
TCGTCGGCCTGTGCGCTGAACTGTCGCCCGCGGTGCGCGCGCAAGCCGACTGTCCCGAACGCGTCGGCTATTTCGAGATCCAGCTCGAGGACCTGCTCGCCTGCCTCGGCACGCCGCGCCCGATCGCATACCGTCAGCCCAGCCGCTTCCAGCGCGTCGAGCGCGAGTTCACCTGGGTCTGTCCCGAAGAACTCGCGTTCGGCGAGCTGAGCGCCGCATCGCGAGCCGCCGCGGGCGATCTCTGCGCGGGCGTGAGCCTGATCACCATCTACCGCGGGCAGCCGTATCCCGTGGGTCAGAAGGCGGTCAGCCTGATGGTGTCGCTGCAATCCGATGAGCGCACGCTCGAGGACAAGGACATCAACCAGGCGGCCGAGCGCATCGTCGCACGCGTCCAGGCGGACACGGGCGCCAGCCTCAGGCGCGGCGCCGGCTGATCCGCGCCGGTTGCCCGATGCGGCCATCGGCTACGCTGGGCGGATGCGCGGCGTGGTCTATCGATGCGGCGCCTGCCCGTACCTGCCCGACCGGGAATTCCACGCCTTCCATCCCGTCCCGAATCCCCCGGCCGAACCGTCGTACCGACAGCTGATGGACTGGCGGTTCCGCCGCTCGGGCGGCCACCTGTATATGCCGATGTGCCCCAGCTGCGACGCTTGCCGCCCCATCCGCGTCGACGTTGCCGCGTTCGCCCCGCGCGATGACCAGCGCCGGTGCGCCGCGCGCAACACCGATCTGATCGTGACCTGGCAGGAACGCGGTCTGGATGCCGAGCGCGCAGCTCTCTACCGCCGCTACCAGATGCGCATCCACGGCAAAGAGACCGAAGAGGACCCCAGCGAATTCCTGGTAGCTGACGGCGGCGTCCCCGGCGGCGAGCTGCACGCCCGCGATGCGGAAGGGCGCCTGCTCGCCGTGAGCGTCTGCGACCGCATCGGCGACGCCCTCTCGAGCGTCTACTGCTACTACGATCCCGACCAGTCGAAACGCTCGCTCGGCACCTTCATGGGCCTGGCCGAGATCGCGCACTGCCGCGAGCACGGTCTGCGCTGGCTGTACCTCGGATTCCTCGTCCACGGCTGCGCGAAAATGGAATACAAAGCCCGCTTCCGCCCGCACGAAGTCCTCGAACACGGTGAATGGAAGCGGTACGCGTGACCGTGCGCACCGCTGGCTACATGAACAGGTAGCAACCCAAGGCGAGGACGCCGGAGATCACCATCGCCGCCATGCCGATGCCGGTGCGATAGGCGAGCGCCCCGAGAAAGAACGCCCCGACCTCGGCAGCCATCATCACATTCGCGGCATCGCGCAGCGTCCACAGGTGGGGCGTCGAGAGTGCGACCCCAGCGACGATGATGAACAGGACGACTCCGCCGAGCGACGCGCTGAGCGCGAGCTTCGCGAGGATCAGGTGTCGTTGACGTTCGGTAGACATGGACGGTCTGGGATACGGGGGTGGACGAAATGGGACGTGTAGGACTCGAACCTACAACCAAGGGATTATGAGTCCCCTGCTCTAACCATTGAGCTAACGTCCCGTGAGGGTCCGCGGAATGTAGCGACCGCGGGAAAAATCATACCGTGCGGACGCCACCGGCCCGACCGTCACAGACCCGCGCGGATCGCGGCCGAGAAGTCCTGCGCGCCCTCGGCCGCTCGTGCGCGTTCGTCGATGCGGTGGCGCGCACGCTGCGCGTCGAAAGCCCCTTCGTCGCCGATCAGGCCGATGTCGTTGGCGAGGCGATCGGCGTAGCCCGGGAAGAGCACCGCGAGGCTGCGAGGGATGCGACCGGGCCAGATGCGCCGGACGTGGGCGACGATGTTGGTGGTGCAGGTGCTGGTCAGGGTGTTGTAGAATTCCGGTCGGACGCCGAGCCGCTGAGCGCGTTCGAGCATATCGCCGAACAGCGCGCGCGCCTGTTCCGGCGTCGCCTGCAGCCGATACAGGTAGACCTGATCCTTGCGATGGGTGGCGCGCAGACCGATCAGGTCTCGCTCGGAGCCGATGACGTAGGCGAGTTCGTACGAGCGGTAGATGCCGGCGATGGGCGAGAAGGCCTCGCCCACCTCCTTGCGGACCTCGACGGACACCGCGAGATACGTTCCGTCCCGGAAGCCGAAACTGAGGAAGGTGTGCGCCGCGCCTTCCCACTCGGAAAACGGTTCGAGCACGAACCACACGCTCTCGACGCTCTCCAGCGGGATCGTGCGGTCGAACAGGCGCACATCGTAGTCACCGACCGAACGGTAGGTGCAATCGCGGATGCCGGCGATCGCGACGGACCCGGGGTCGAATGCGATACGGGGCAGTCGGCTCTGATCCGGCGTCCAGATCCGGTCGTTGCTTGGTCGCACCGCCAGCATCCAGATCATGGTCACGGCACCGAGCAGGACCGGGAGAGGTTTCCACCCGTACCTGCGAGCGAGGATCATCCCGGCGCACACGAACAGCATCAGCGACGCTGCTGCGATCGGTCGCGGCAGCGGAGCGAACCACAGCGCTCCGCATATCCAAAAGCTCCACAGTCCGATCGCGAGCGTGCGCAGCCACCGCCCTGCCGTGCAGAGGATGGGCGGCAAGCGGGACTCGGGAGCGGTCGGCTGGGCGTCCATGCCGACACTCTCCCGATGCCCCTCTCCTGCCAACCCCGCCTCGTGAGTTGGGGCCGGAGCGCCTCCAGGAAGCCATTCCCTGCATGGATGGGCTGCACCTATGACATAACGGCATGGACATACGTGGTTTGGCTCTCTCGCAGGCGCAATCCGGGTACAGCGGAGGGATGCCCGACATGACCACGCAAGCGGTCGCGCACCAACACGGTTTCGGCGCCACTGCGCGCCGCGACGTGTGGTGGCTCGGCCCCCTCGCCACTTCGATCGGTTTGCTCTCGTTCGTCGTCTATTCGACCTGGGCGGCGTTCCAGGGCGCGTACTTCGAATACGGACCGTACCTGTCGCCGTTCTATTCGCCGCTGATCTTCGGGAACAGTCCGCACGCCTGGATCCAGGGCATGCCCGGATGGTGGCCGACCTGGCTGCCGTTCTCGGCGGCGCTCTTGGTGCTGTGGGCGCCGGGCGGCTTCCGCTTGACCTGCTATTATTATCGCAAGGCCTACTACCGATCGATCTGGATGGATCCGGTCGCGTGCGCGGTGGGCGAACCAAGGAAGAGCTATTGGGGCGAGAACACCCTACCGCTGATCCTGATGAACGCGCACCGCTACTTCGCCTACCTCGCGGTGATCTTCATCGGCGTGCTCGCCTACGATGCGGTGATGTCCTACATCTGGACCGACGCCGATGGCGCCAAGCACTTCGGGATGGGCGTGGGATCGATCGTACTGACGCTCAATCCGATCTTCCTCGGCCTCTACACCTTTGGATGCCATTCGCTGCGCCATCTCGTCGGCGGCAAGAAGGACTGCTTCTCGTGCAGCTCGTTCGGGCACGCGCGCTTCAAGATGTGGAGCGCGGTGTCGGTGCTCAATCGCAATCACCAGCTGTGGGCGTGGGTCTCGTTATTCGGCGTGGGCTTCTCCGACATCTACGTGCGCATGGTCGCCATGGGCCACTGGCACGACGTGAGGTTCTTCTGATGGCACTCGATATCCAAATCCTCGAGCACGACGTGCTGGTGATCGGCGCCGGCGGCGCCGGTCTGCGCGCCGCGATCGAAGCCTCGAACGCCGGCGTCTCGGTCGGGCTGGTGTGCAAGAGCCTGCTCGGCAAGGCGCACACGGTGATGGCCGAAGGCGGCGTCGCGGCGGCGCTGGCCAACGTCGACGACCGCGACAGCTGGAAAGTCCACTTCGCCGACACCATGCGCGGCGGTCAGTACGTCAACAACTGGCGCATGGCCGAACATCACGCCAAGGAAGCGCCCGATCGCGTGCGCGAGCTCGAGAAGTGGGGCGCCGTCTTCGATCGCACCAAGGACGGCAAGATCCTGCAGCGCAACTTCGGTGGCCACCGCTATCCGCGCCTCGCCCACGTCGGAGACCGCACGGGGCTCGAGATCATCCGCACCCTGCAGGACAAGTCGGTCCACGAGCGCGAGATCAAGGTCTACATGGAGTGCACCGTCGTCCGCCTGTTCAAGCAGGGCGACCGTGTGACCGGAGCGCTCGGCTACTTCCGCGAACGCGGACGCTTCGTGCTGTTCAAGGCCAAGTCGATCGTCATGGCCACGGGCGGCCTGGGCAAGGCGTACGAGATCACGTCCAACAGCTGGGAATACACCGGCGACGGATACTCGCTCGCCTACCACGCCGGCGCCGACCTCATCGACATGGAGTTCGTGCAGTTCCATCCCACGGGCATGGTGTGGCCGCCCTCGGTGCGCGGCATCCTGGTGACGGAGGGCGTGCGCGGCGAAGGCGGCGTCCTGCGCAACAAGGACGGCAAGCGCTTCATGTTCGACGACATCCCGGACAACTACAAGAACCAGACCGCCGACAATCCCGAGGAGGGCTGGCGCTATACCCAGGGCGACAAGAGCGCGCGCCGCCCGCCGGAGCTACTCACGCGGGACCACGTCGCTCGCTGCATCATGCGCGAGGTGAAAGC
>JACCZE010000221.1 GCA_013696105.1 Planctomycetota bacterium
TGGTGGTCTCGATCGCGCTCGACCGGTGGCGCGACGAGGAGGTGGTGGCGCAGGGCACCGGCGCCACGCCCACGGCGGCGTGACCGTCGGCGACCGTCCCCCTCCGACGGACGTCCGCTCCGCCCCGAGGACGCATCGCCCCATCGGCCCATCGGCACACACGCGGTTTCGCGATCTTGTATCCGTGCAGCCCAAGCTCTGTACAAGGTTCCAGATTGGGGGGCCGTGGAGGGCGCCGGATTCCGCACACTCCGATCGCTTCTCCCAACATCCAACATCTCCATCTGGATCTCGCACATGTCCGACACCCAGCTCCACGACCTCATCTCCCGCCACGAGGTGGACCTCCAGGCCGAATGGGCGAAGGCCATCACCTCCGCGGGGAGCGCCCGCGAGGACCTGATGAAGCCCGAGGAGCTGCGCCTGCAGTGCTCGGACCTGCTGCGGCGGCTGCGCCAAGCGCTCAAGCACGGCGGGACGCACGACCTCACCGGTCCCGAATGGAAGGAAGTGCGCGAGATGCTGGTCGGCGTGTCGCGCACGCGCGCCTCCCAGGGCTTCACGCCGAGCGAGACCGCCAACTTCGTGTTCTCGCTCAAGGAGCCGCTCTTCCAGCGCCTGCGCAGCGAACTCTCCGCCAAGCCCGCCCAGCTCGCCGAAGAGACCTGGTCGGCCTCGACGCTCATCGACAAGATGGGGTTGTTGACCATGGAGACCTTCCAGCAGGCGCGCGAGGACGTGATCCGGCGCCAGCAGGAGGCCATGCTCGAACTGTCGACGCCGGTGGTGAAGCTGTGGGACGGCATCCTGGCCCTGCCCCTGATCGGCACCCTGGACAGCGCACGCACCCAGGTGGTGATGGAGTCGCTGCTCCAGCGCGTCGTCGCCGAAGGGACGGTGGTGGTCATCCTCGACATCACCGGCGTGCCGACGGTCGACACCCTGGTCGCCCAGCATCTCCTGAAGACGGTGACCGCGGCACGGTTGATGGGCACCGACTGCATCATCAGCGGCATCAGGCCCCAGATCGCGCAGACCATCGTGCATCTTGGCGTGGACCTGACCTCGGTGATCACCAAGGCCTCGCTCGCGGACGCGTTCAAGATCGCGCTGGCACGCCGCAACCTGATGGTCGTGAAGCGCACCGCGGCGGTGGCGGCACCGGTCCCGGCGGGCGTCTGACATGGAACGCATTCCGATCCTGAAGATGGGGGATTTCCTCATCGTCACCATCCAGGTCGACATGCACGACCGCTTGGCGCTGGCCCTGCAGGACGATCTCACCACCAAGATCTCCGCTACCAACGCCAAGGGGGTACTGATCGACATCTCGTCGCTCGAGATCGTCGACTCGTTCATCGGCCGCATGCTCTCGAACATCTCGGGAATGGCGCGCATCCTGGACGCGCAGACCGTGCTGACCGGCATGCAGCCGGCGGTGGCGATCACCCTGGTCGAACTCGGCCTCTCCTTGCCTGGCATCCGCACCGCGTTGAACGTGGAACGCGGCATGTCCCTGTTGCGCGCCTCGCTGGCGGAATCGGACGACGCAACCAGCGAAGACGACGTCGATGCCTCTCACGAAATGTGAAACCCTCGCCATCCGGGCCGAGGCGGATGTGGTCCTGGTGCGCCAAGCCGTACGCAAGCTGGCCATCGAGCAGGGTTTCGGGCTGGTGGAGCAGACCAAGATCGTGACCGCGGCCAGCGAGATCGCGCGCAACACCCTGGATTACGGCGGGGGCGGCGAAGCCGTGCTCGAATGCCACACCGACGGCATCCGCAAGGGCTTGCGCCTGGTGTTCAGCGATCAGGGCCCGGGGATCAAGGACATCGGTCAGGCCATGCGCGACGGCTTCACCACCGGCGGTGGTCTGGGCCATGGGCTCGGCGGGGCCAAGCGCCTGGTCGAGGAGTTCGACATCGTCTCCGCGCCCGGTTCCGGAACGCGCGTCACCCTGGTGAGGTGGAAGTGATCGTCGCGACGCGCGACACCCATGTGATCCCGATATCGGACCACAGCCGCATCGGCGACGCGCGCCGGACCATCGGCGAACTCGCCAAGAGCCTCGGCTTCGACGAGACGCGGCGCGGCAAGATCGAGATCGTCGCCAGCGAGCTGGCGACCAACCTGCACAACCATGCGCAGGGCGGCTACCTGCTGGTCAGAAGCCATGGGCTGGCGGACGGCATCGAGATCCTCGCCGTCGATCGCGGCCCGGGCATATCCAACCTCGCCGAATGCATGCGCGATGGATTCTCGACCGCGGGTACCGCGGGGAACGGCATCGGTGCGGTCAAGCGCCAGTCCCAGGTCTTCGACATCTTCAGCCAGCCGGGCGTGGGTACGGTGGTGCTCGCGCAGCTGTTCCGCGCGGCGCATCCGGGTCCATCCCGCTTCACGGTCGGCGCCATCTCCGTCGCATTGGCGGGCGAACCCATCTGCGGCGACTCGTGGACGGCCTCGGTGTCGCCCCGAGGCGCACGTGTCGCCGTGGCCGATGGACTCGGCCATGGACCGGACGCAGCGCAGGCCTCGCTCAACGCCATGCGCTCGGTCGAGATGTCTCCTGGCCAGCCCGGCACCATGGTCGTCGCCAACGCGCATCGATCCATCGCCTCCACCCGCGGGGCGGCGATGTCGCTCTGCGACATTGATACGGAGGCGGGCCTCGCGCGCTTCGTCGGGGTGGGCAATGTCGCCGGTGCCATCGTCAGGGGCGGTCAGATCCTCTCGATGGTGTCGCACAACGGCACGGTCGGCCACCAGCTGCTCAAGACCCAGGAGTTCACCTACCCCTGGACGAAGGACTCGATCCTGATCATGCATTCGGACGGACTGACGTCGCGCTGGAATCTCGACCATGGGCCGGGATTGGCCATGCGCCATCCCAGCGTCATCGCCGCGGTGCTGCATCGCGATTTCGTCCGCGGGCGCGACGACGTGTGCGTGGTGGTGATGCGCGAGGGCGCATGACCACCGCGCAGAGGCTGCTGGCGGTCGACATCCGCACCGAGCAGGATGTGGTGCTCGCGCGCCAACGCGCGCGTCAGATCGCCAAGCTGCTGGGATTCGACGTCCAGAGCCAGACCAGGCTCGGCACCGCGGTGTCCGAGCTTACGCGCAACGCCTTCCGCTATGCCGGCGGTGGACGGGCAACCTTCGTCCTGGCCGAGGATGGCGCGCGGCGACTCGAGATCACGGTGACCGATACCGGACCCGGGATCGCGAACCTCGCCGATGTCCTCGAAGGCCGCTTCGAATCCTCCACCGGGATGGGCATGGGCATCCTCGGCACCCGCCGCATCATGGACCACTTCGAGATCGCCAGCTCGCCGGCGGGAACACGCGTGATGATCGCGAAGATGCTCCCCGCGCGCGTTCCGGCGACCCAGGAGCTGCTGGCGACCATCGCATCCGCGGTCAGCAAGGCCGTTCCCGGAGACCCCCTGGGCGAAGTCCTGCAGCAGAACCAAGAGCTCATGCGCGTCCTCCACGAACTGCAGCTGCGCAAGGACGAGCTGGCGGCCAGCAATCGCAATCTCGAGGACACCAACCGCGGCGTGGTGGCGCTGTACGCCGAACTCGATGCGCGTTCGGATTTCCTGCGCAAGAGCTCGGAGGTGAAGACGCGCTTCCTGTCGAACATGACCCACGAGTTCCGCACCCCGCTGAACTCGATCATCGCCCTGTCCGCCATGCTGCAGCAGCGAACGGATGGAGAACTGACCGTCGAGCAGGCGCGGCAGGTCGGGTTCATCCAGAGCTCCGCGGCATCGCTCTCCGAACTGGTCAGCGACCTCCTGGACATCGCCAAGGTCCGGGCCGGCAAGGTCGCGGTGAAGGCGACCCCATTCGACGCGCGCGACGTCTTCGGCGCTCTCACGGGCATGCTCCGCCCGCTGCTCAGCGGAAGCGCGGTGGTCCTGACCTTCGACCAGCCTGAACACCCGGTCACGATCACCTCGGATGAAGCGAAGGTGTCGCAGGTGCTGCGCAACTTCATCTCCAATGCATTGAAGTTCACCGAGCGCGGCGAGGTCCGGGTGTCGGTGTCGCTTCCCGCACCCGGACGCGTGGCCTTCGCCGTAGCGGATACCGGCGTCGGCATCCCGGGCGAACATCTCGTCGGCATCTTCGAGGAATTCTACCAGGTGGAGACCTCCGTTTCCCAACGCTTCAAGGGTTCCGGCCTCGGTCTTCCGCTCTCCAGGCGGCTCGCGGAGCTCCTGGGCGGATCCGTGGAGGCGACCAGCGTCATCGGCATCGGGTCGGTCTTCACGCTCGAGTTGCCCCAGGTATACAACGGACCCTCTGCCGCGATCCTGGTCGACCAGCCGGTCGACCCGTCGCGCGCCTTCAAACGCCAGGCCCTGATCATCGATGACAACGACGTCTCGCGCTACCTGATGCGCAACCTCATCCCCGCGAGCTTCGAGGTCATCGAGGCGACCTCGGGCTACGAAGGGATCGATGTCGTCCAGCGTCTGCAGCCCGACGTGGTCTTCCTCGATCTGAACATGCCCCAGCTGTCGGGATACGACGTCCTCGATCGGCTCAAGGGCGACCCCCTGACCAAGTCGGTTCCCATCATCGTGTACAGCGCCACCTCCATGGACGAGATGGTCATCTCGCGATTGGCCAAGGCCGATGGCGTGCTCTCCTCGCGCGGTGCGGGCCCGCTGACCTCGCGCGAGCTCACGCGCAATGCGCTGCAGAAGATCGGTCTGCTCCCGGTCGGATTCGGAGACGCCGATGGGTAGCTCACCGGGAAAGATCCTCGTCGTCGACGATACCGAAGCCAACCGCTACGTCCTGGTTCGGCTTCTCGCCCGGGTCGGATACGAGGTGAGCGAGGCCGCCGATGGGGCCCAGGCCCTCGAGCGCCTGGCTGACAAACCCGATGTGATCGTCCTCGACATCAATCTGCCGGATATCAAGGGCACGGACCTGGCTCATCGGATCAAGTCCGACACCGAGACCGCTTCGATCATGATCCTGAACATGTCGGCGAGCTTCACCCGCACGCAGGATCGCATCGAGGCGCTCGATCGCGGCGCCGATGGATTCCTCACCCAGCCGATCGATCCGCCCGAGTTCCTCTCGACGGTCAAATCGCTGATACGCATCCGTCGCGCCGAGGAAGCGGTGCGACAGAGCAATCGCGATCTCACGCACTTCGCCTTCACCGCGTCCCACGACCTGCAGGAGCCGCTGCGCATGGTCGCCAGCTACCTCGCGCTGCTCCAGCGCAGGGCGGGCGACAAGCTCAACGATCGCGAGCGCGAGTACATCGGCTATGCCATCGACGGTGCCGCCCGCATGAGCTCCATGGTGCGCGATCTGCTGGCGCTGGCGACGGCCGATACCGCCAATCTCAGCACCGAGCGCATCGACGCCGCAGGGATCGTGGCCGATGCGCTCGGGAACCTGAAGCTCAAGATCTCCGAAGAACACGCGGCCATCACCGTGGGCGACATGCCCGCCATCCAGGCCGACCGGGTGCTCTTGTCGCAGGTGTTCCAGAACCTGATCTCCAATGGCGTCAAGTTCCAGAGCGACCATATCCCGGAGATCCACATCTCGGCGACCAGGGAAGGGTCCTTCCAGGTCTTCCGCATCCGCGACAACGGCATCGGCATCCCGGCCGAAAGCCTGGATCGCATCTTCGGCATCTTCCAGCGTCTCCACGGAGTGGACCAGTATCCTGGATCCGGGATCGGCCTGTCCCTGTGCAAACGCATCGTCGAGCGCCACGGCGGCGCGATCGGCGTCGAATCGGTGGTCGGCACCGGGTCGACGTTCTGGTTCAGCATCCCCACCTAGCGACGGACGTGCGCCTCGCATCGCCAGGTTGGTCATATTATCAACAACCCCTTCCGGTCGACTTCCGCTTTCGCGTCGGTCGATCGGGGCGGTCGTGCCAAACACGTTTTAAATAGTCCGCGGTGTCCGGTGCGGAGCCGTTACGCTGCATCATGGCGATCGCAACGGGTGGTCTCGCGATGACGGTCGCTCTTCGCACCTATGCGCGCTGCGCCGCCACGCTGGTGATGGCGGTCGGGGTCACGGTGCTGATCGGATGGCTCGCCGATCTGCATGTGCTGCGCAGCCTGGTCCCCGGCGGGATCGAGATGAAGGTCAACACCGCGCTGGCGTTGCTGTTCGGCGGCGCGGCCTTGGTGATGCTCAGCGGCGGAACGCGATGGCCCGTGCTCCTGGTGATCGGAAAATGCCTCGCAGCCTTCATCGCCCTGATCGGCGCCATGAGCTTCAGCGAATGGATCATCGGCATCGATCTGGGCATCGACCAGCTCCTCATCACCGAGGAGCCCGGAGCGGTGTACACCTCGGCCCCTGGTCGCATGCCGCCGAACACCGCGCTGTGCCTGATGTGCGATGGGCTGGCATTGGTGCTTCTCGACTGGCGGCTGAAGTCGGGCCTCAGGCCGGCGCAGGTCCTGTGCCTGATCCAGTTGACCATCGCGCTGCTCGCGCTGCTGGTCTACTCGTATGGCGTCGGCGCCGCCTATTCGCAAACCGGCGTGACCCAGATGGCCATGCACACGGCCATCGCGCTCCTGCTGCTGAGCACGAGCATCCTGTCCCTGCGGCCAGACGACGGCCTGATGGCGCTGATCACCAGCACGACGCGAGGCGGCATGGTCGCGCGCCGCGTAGTGCCGGCGGCCATCATCCTGCCGCTCGTGATCGCGTTCGGATGCCTGAAGGCCATCGATGCCTTCGCTTGGCCTGTGGGACTCGCATTCGCCATCCTCGAGGTCTCGACGGTGGTGATCCTCGCCTCCCTGGTCGGCTGGTGCGCCCACAGCCTGCAGCGCGCCGACGAGGATCGCGATCGCGCATCCGAACGCATCCGCGCGAGTTCCGAGGAGATCGCCGCCGCCAACCAACGCCTCCACGTCCTCGCCGAGGAGCGGCGCCTGGCCCAGGAGAAGGTCCAGGAACTGGCGCGAGACCTCGCGGTCTCCAATGCCGAGTCGGCGAACCAGGCGAAGAGCGCCTTCCTCGCGAACATGAGCCATGAGCTGCGGACCCCCTTGAATGCCATCATCGGCTTCTCGCAGATGCTCGACGACCGCCTGTTCGGCGAGCTGAACGCGAAGCAGGCCAAGCACGTCAACCACATCCAGGTCGGCGGCAGGCACCTGCTCAAGCTGATCAACGAGATCCTCGACCTCTCGACCATCGAAGCCGGCAAGCTCGAGATCGAGACCGGACCGATCGACCTGCACGTGGTCGCCACCGAGGTCCACGACACGATGCATGCACTCGCCGCCGAGAAGAGGCTCGCCCTGGTGTTCGCGGTGCCCTCGCTGCGGTTCGTCGGCGACAGCGGACGGATCCGGCAGATCCTGCTGAACCTGGTGGCCAACGCGATCAAGTTCACCCCCGATGGGGGCCGCATCGAGGTGAGCGCCAGCGCGATCCAGGACGAGCGCGGCCGGACGATCCGCCTTACCGTCCGCGATACGGGGATCGGTATCAGGAAGGAGGACCTCGGCCGTCTGTTCGTGGAATTCGGTCGGCTGGACGATTCCTATGCGCGCACCACCGAAGGTTCCGGGCTCGGCTTGGCGCTGACCAAACGGCTGGCCGAGCTGCTCGGCGGCGGCATCAGCGTCCTCAGCGATGGGCTCGGCGCCGGCGCCACGTTCACCGTCGACCTGCCCGAGACGCCTCCGTCCGCATCCTCCGCTTCCTCCGCTTCCTCCGCTTCCAGCCCTGGTTCCCCGGCCCTTGGCAGCAAGGCGGCGGCTGCGCAGACCCGTCGACCGTTGCGCGGACTGGTCCTGGTGGTGGAAGATGAGACGAGCACGCAGGAGATGCTCGCGGACGCGCTGATCTCGAATGGCTTCGAGGTGATGATCGCGTCGGACGCCACCGAGGCGCTCGCGCACGTGGCGCGGCGCCCCCCGATGGCGGTGATCCTCGACATCGCGCTGGCGGGCGGCTCGTCCGGCTGGGAGGTCCTGGAGAACCTGCACGCCTCTGCGCACACCCGCAACATCCCGGTCGTGACCCTGACCGCGAACGACGACCGCGCCCTGGCGCGCAACCTGGGGGCCCGCGACGCGCTCCTCAAACCGATCGACCGCGAACACCTCCTCGCGGTGGTCGAAACCGTGATCCGCCGGCAGCAGATGAATCGCACCGCGCTCTTGGTGGACGACGATCCGATGATCGTGAAGTACCTGTCCTTCGCGCTGCGCGAGCGCGGCTGGAACGTCCTGTCCGCAGCCTCGGGTGATGAGGCCATGAACATCGCACGACTCCAATCGCCGCACATCGCCATCGTCGACCAGACCATGGTCGAACCAGCCGGCCTCGCCCTGGTCGAGCGCTTCGCCCGCGATCCGGCCACCGCGCACATGCCGGTGGTGGTGCATGTGCTCCATCCCCTGGACGCTGACGATCTGGCACGTCTGGATCCGAATCGTCACGCGGTGGTCAAGAAGCTCGAATCCGAAGCGCTGCTCGAGGAAGTGGAGCGGCTGTGCGATCGATGCCCCGCAGACGAGGCCGCACCCGGGATGACCTCGCCCATAGGACTCGCGTGATGCCCCATCCCATCCTGGTGATCGAAGACAACGCAGCCAACCGCGAACTGCTCAGCAGCCTGCTCGAGGCGCACGGCTACGGGGTCATCCAGGCGACCACAGCCCAGTCCGGAATCGATCTCGCCCGCTCGGCGGCCCCGCAATTGATCCTGATGGACCTCTCCCTCCCTGGCATGAGCGGCCTCGAAGCGACCAGACAGCTGAAATCGGATCCAGGCACCACGCACGTACCGGTCATCGCCGTGTCCGCGCACGCCTTCGACAAGGACCGCGCAGCGGCGATGGCGGCAGGCTGCTGCGGATTCATCACCAAACCCATCGATACCCGCCGGATGATCGTCGAGATCGCGGGTATCCTGCGAACTCACCGTCTGGAGGGTACGCCGTGACCGTTCGCATCCCGCTACCGGGAAAGGACACGCCCGGCAGAGTCCTGGTGGTCGACGATGTCGAGGCCAATCGCGACATGGTCGGCGACTGCATGGAGCTCGCCAGCCACGAGGTCCGGCTCGCGAACGGCGCGGACACGGCCCTCGAGGCGATGCGGGGATGGGAGCCGGACGTGATCCTGCTCGACGTCATGATGCCACACGTCAACGGCCTGCAGCTGTGCCGCCGTCTGAAGTCGGACCCCCTGACCGCCGCCCTTCCGGTGCTGCTGATGACCGCCATGAACGATCGCAAGCTGCGCGTGCTGGGCATCGAAGCGGGTGCCAATGACTTCCTGGTCAAACCCCTCGACCCGCACGAGGTCGCGATGCGGGTGCGCAATGCGATCCGCTCGAAGCGACTGTACGACAGCATGAAGCGCGCCCACGAGGATCTCAGGCGGCTCGAGGCACTGCGCGACGCGATGGCCCACATGGTCGTGCACGATCTCCGCTCGCCGCTGATGAGCATCGGCCTGTGCCTGGAGGCGATCAGATCCGGGGCCCAAGCCGGTGATCTCTCGCTGATCGCCGAGGACGCGACCGCCTGCATCGGCATCACCACGACCTTGACCGAGATGATCGGGACCATCCTGGACGTGAGCCGCCTCGAAGCCGAAGCCATGCCCATCGAACCGGGCTCCTGGGACGTCGCTGCGATCATCGAGGACGGAGTCGCCCGCGTCCGCGAAGGAGCGCGCTCGCCCATCTCGGTGCACTCCGGCCCGGTGGTGGTGGTGTGGGACCGGTGCCTGGTGGCGCGCGCCATCGCGAACCTGGTGTCCAATGCCCTCAAGCATTCGGGCGGCAAGCCGGTCGAAGTGCGCTGCGTCGATCACGGACCGGACGTCGAGATCCAGATCGACGACGCCGGCCCGGGAGTCCCCGAGGAGTCGCGTGAACGCATCTTCGAGAAGTTCGGATCGCTCGGGACCGGAAGCGACAAGCGCAACGCCACTGGGCTCGGACTGCACTTCTGCAAGCACGTCGCCAGGGCCCACGGCGGATCGATCGGCGTGTCGCGGATCGATCCGACCGGCGCCCGCTTCTGGATGCGGATGCCGAGGCTGGCCGTCAGCCCCGCGGACCGGACCGGGGTCGGATCCACGCCCGTCTAGTGTCAGGACACGAGGCGCACGATCCGGACCGGATCAACCGCTGCCGGAAGGGGCCGGCGGCGACGCCCAGATGCGCTACCTGGTGGTCACCGGCGTGCCCCATCACGATGGGCCGGCGGCATGGTCCGCCCTCTCTCGTACTCAGGCTGCAGACGGAGGGTCGTTGATGAGAACGGGGCGCGTGCGTCGAGACTCAGCACCAGCGGCCCTCCCTGGAACGATTGCAGTGTCGTGCTCGCTGGCGTCGACACCGATTACCTGACGGCTATGGCGGGCGATCCGCTATGATCATAGCCAGCGAGCGCTGCGTCGCACGCCTCCGTCGGTCCATCCGCGCGGTGGATCACCACGGCTCGGGAGCATGCAGTGAAAACGGACACGCGATTCCGCATCGGTCGGAAGCTGATGCTGATCAGCCTGTTCTTCCTGATCCCGGATTCGCTGATGCTGTACCTGGTCATCACAAGATTGAACGCGGACATCGGCTCGGCGCGTCTGGAGGTGCATGGGAATCGCTACCAGCGGCCGCTGGAGCGGCTGCTGGCGCTCATTCCCGAGCATCATGCCCTGAGCACGGTCCCGAACGCGGATGCCGGTGCCCTGAAGCGGGTCACCGCGGAGATCGACCGGACGTTCGTCGACCTGTCGGCGATCGACGCGGAGCTCGGTGGACGCCTCGACTTCACCGCGGAGGGATTGGCCAAACGAGGCCGGGGACACGCGAACGCGGCGGCGCTCGCGACGTCCTGGCGCGAGCTCGTCTCCGATCCCGGACCCATCGATGGCCACCGGGAACTGATCGGCGCGGTCCGCACGATGATCACCCATGCCGGCGATCAATCGAACCTCATCCTCGATCCCGAACTCGATACCTATTACCTGATGGATGTCACCCTGCTCGCTCTACCGCAGACCCAGGACCGACTGGCTGCGATCCTCGCGCGGTGGCATGGGGCGACCCCAGCGGAGCTGACCGCCTCCGAGCGCGCGCAGCTGCATGTGGACGTGGCCCTGCTCCGTGAGGCGGACCTCGCCCGCGTGCTCGCCAGCGCCAACGCCTGCTTGCAGGAGGATGCCGGCTTCCACGGGACGAGCCCCTCGTTGCAGGAGCGCCTCCCGCCGATGCTCGCCGAGTACCGCGCGCGGACCCGCGATTTCATCGACCTGGCCGCGGGCATCGCATCCTCGCCATCGCCGGTGGATGCGGCCCGCTTCGTCGCCGCGGGATCCCGGGCGCGGGCGGCGAGCTTCGCCCTGTGGGAGGTCGCTTCGCAGGAGCTGGATGTACTCCTCAACGCGCGCATATCCCATCTCTGGTGGGTGAGATTCTTTTCCTTGATGGCCGCGGCGGTCACCGTCGTCGCCGCGATCGCCATCGTCACCTTCATCACCCGCAGCATCACCCTTCCCCTCGCGCGTCAGGCCGCAAAGCTGGCGACGGCCAATCGCGAGCTCACCGCGGAGATCGCCGAGCGATCGCGGGTCGAGGCCCAGCTGCGCCACGCCCAGAAGATGGA
>JACCZE010000227.1 GCA_013696105.1 Planctomycetota bacterium
CGCCACAGCCGCCGGCTCGGAGGTCCGATGACCGGAGCCGCGCCGATGCGTTCGGCGATGCGGCCCAGGCGAAGGCCCGTGCTGTGCAGGTGCTCCGTCCGGCGTGACCACTGACGCGCGATCGCACGGCCTGGCCGTGAACCGGCGGCGGCCAGGGCGAGGTCGGCGCAACGTCCGGCGAGGCGGTCGACGAGGGAGGAGACGCTGCGCATGGACGAGGCAGCATGGTCGGCCCGCGCAAGTGTTAAGGGTAATCCGCTCGCGCCTTACCTGGTTTCGGCCGATCAACTAAAGCCATGCTGTATATATTCTTATGACTTTTTACGAGATGTTTCGGAACAGCCGCGCCCAACGCGACCTTAGTCCTGCGATGGAGGGCTCCGCTCTCCGGCCCGCCTCCAAACCAACCAGGATTCCCACCCATGCGTTACGCACTCATCGCCGCCCTCGCCCTCATGACCGGAGCCGGCGCCATGGCCGCCGACACCGACAAGGATGTCAAGGCTGCCGAGCACAAGGCCGTCGACGGCAAGGCCATCAACACCATCGATCCGGTCAACGGCGAGAAGGTCGACGTCAAGATCGCGCCGATCGAAGCCAAGACCAAGGACGGCAAGATCATCCTGATCGGCGTCTCGACCCAGGCGACCGGCGACACGGTCAAGAAGGACCCCGAGAAGTTCATCGACGCCGCGCTGGCGAACAAGAAGACGGAAGAGAAGACGAAATAATCGTCAGCTTCCCGGATTCACTGGGCCTCCCTCGACGACGAGGGAGGCTTTTCCGTTTTCCGGGCGCATCCATCGGCATCGGCATCGGCATCGGCGCCGTGGGCCCGGCGCCTCGTGGCGGTCTTCCATTCAGGCGCGCGCGTGGATCATCCGCGCACCGCACTGCGGCTGGGAGTCGACATGTCCGCGATCGCTACGTCGGATGCCATCCTCGCCGGAAGCACGTCGGAACCCGCCGCCGCGGCGTACCGCATGTTCTACGCCCTCGCGGGATTGGCGCTCCTTGCCACGGTCTGCGGCGTCGGCCGTCATCTCGCCGAATCGCTCGCCGCGCTCATGCCCGGCCACGGGACGACCGCCGTGCGGCTGGCGGCGGTGCCGGCCTCGGCGTGGCTGTTCGCTGTCGCCCATCTGGTCGCCGCGGTCGCGTCGCTGGCGGTCGGGTACCTCGTCATCTCGCTGGCGTATCCCCGCCGCTTCCTCGAGCGCGAGGCGCGCGCGAATCCCGCCGCCGCGATCCAGGCCAGCGCGCACCTGCTCGGCGCCGCGGTCATCGCCATCGTCAGCTGGGGCGGATGTGATGCGCCGTCGCTGGTGGTGTCGCTGGTCTTCTGCGTCCTGGGCTGGGTCGCGGTGATCGTCATCGGCGCCGCCCATCGCCTGGTGACCCGCTACCGCGACCACGAGGAGATCGCCGCCGGGAATACCGCGGCCGCGCTCGCCGCCGCCGGTCTGCACCTGGCCGTCGCGCTGGTCGTCGGCCACGCCATCCAAGGGCAGTTCGCCGGCTGGGGCCAGGCGTTCAGCGGCTTCGCCGCGGCGCTGGTGGTGGTCTTCGGCTTGTATCCGCTGCGCCAGGTGGTGCTCGCGCGCCTGATCCTGCGCATGAGTCCGTCAGCGATGGATGCGGCCGTCGCCGGGCAGCGCGACCATTACCTCGGAGCTGCCGAAGCCGCGTGCTATGTCCTCACCGCGCTGTGCCTGACGGCGGGATGGTGACGCCGTGAATGCTCCAGCGCCCGGGCTGGCTTGCGACGATCGCGTCGCGCAGCGGTACGCCGCGCTCTATGCCAATGGGATCATCGATGATCCGTGGCTCGACGGCTCCGACCGACTGTGCTTCGAGCCCGAGATCCTCGATCGCCCGCATGTGGGCGCCTTGGCCGAGGCCGCCGCGACGGTGGCGATGATGCTCGACGAGGCCATGCGCGCGATCACGGGCGACGCGGATCTGCAGCGTCTGGTCGGCATCGACGACAGCCTCGCCGCCATCGCCTCCTTGGATGCGCCACGCTGGCTCGCTCTCGCCCGCGCCGACGTGTTCGACGTCGAAGGAGGCGGACCCCCGCAGGTATGCGAGATCAACTGCGACACTCCAACCGGCCTGGCCGAATGCACCGAACTCGCTCGCATCGCAGCGATGGCGCATCCGCGCGTGGCCGATCCGTCGGCCCAGCTGCGCGAACGCTGGGTTGCGATGGTGCGTTCCTGCTTCGATCCGGAGCAGGCGGCGCCGGTGGTGGGCATCGTCGACGCGACGGAGATCACCGAGGACCTGTGCCATGTCCGCCTGATGACGCGCTGGTTGCAGGAGGCTGGCATCGCCGTGGTGCGGGGTTCTCCGTTCAACCTCCACGCCTGCGACCGTGGCCGGGTCGGCTTCTTCGGCACGCCGTGCGATGTGCTGGTGCGCCACTACAAGACCGACTGGTGGGCGCGTCGCGCGAGCGTGTGGACGGACGAGCCGCCACCGCCGCACGATGCCATGCTCCACCGCGAGTTGGAATTGATCTCCGCGGCCATGGCGGCGGGCACGCTCGCGGTGGTGAATCCGTGGGGTTCCGCGATCGCCCAGAACAAACGCATGCTGGCGCTGCCGTGGGAACGACCGCAACTCTTTCGTGCAGACACCGCCAATGCGGTGCGCCGGTTCCTGCCCCAAACAAGATTCCTCGAATCGCTGGCGATTCCCCAACTGATCGCCGAGCGAGCAGACTGGGTGCTCAAGAGCGATTACGGCTGCGAGGGCGACGAGGTGCTGGTCGGCAGCGTGACCGAGCCGCAGGCCTGGGCCGAGGCGCTGCGCCTGGCCGCCCCTGGCCGCTGGATCGTGCAGCGCGCGTTCACGCCGAGGCGCGACGCCTTCGGTACGGTCGCCAATCGCGGGGTTTTCCTGATCGGAGGCCTGCCCAGCGGCATCTACACCCGCCGCTCGAGCGGCCCGACGGATACGCGCGCCTGTTCGTGCCCGACGCTGGTGCGACGGTGAGCGACCAGACCGCGACGGTGCTGGTGGCCGCATTCTTCGACGGTCCGGGATTGTTGGCGGTGCGCTTCACGCGTGCGGGCGATCTGTCTCCGGTCGCTCGCTTCGCGACCATGCGCCCACCCGACGCGAGTCCGATCGGCTGCGTCGGCGTCGCCGGCATCGTCGGCATCGGCTTGGGGATCGCGCTGATCGCGGTTCCGGTCGTGCGCAGCTTCCAGAAGTCCAGCCAGGAGAGCCAGGCAGGAAGGATCGCGAGCGAGAGCGCCCAATCCCTGGATCGTCCGGTGATCGACGGACGCACGGCCACGGATTGCCGACAGGGGACCGCGTGGGCCGGGACGCTGGGCACGCTCGCCGACGACCTCGCGCCCAAGCGCGAGGATCTGCATCGCTACGCGGTGCGCACGCTGCTCGACGTGCCGCGTGAGATCGCGGCATCCAGCGATCCCACCGGCGGCTGGCTCGCACCGCGCTGCGCACCGAGCGATCAGACCGCGTACGAGCATGCGACGCGTCTCTCGGCGATGCTCACCGAGATCGGCTGCGGGCCGGAGGTGGCGGTGATCCTGGATCTCGCGGGGCCGAACGCGGTCGCCGCCGCTGCCGCCATGTCGGCGAACTTCGACCCGGTCTTCACCATGGACAACCTGCCGCATCCCGCGGCGGCGGTGCCGTCCGCGCAGACGCTCGCCGCCGCGGTGTATTGGCGGCCCGAGTTCGTCGCCGCGCAGGCCAAGCGTACGCGGAGCGCCCCGGCGCTGTTCGTGCTGGATGGGAACCGCCTCGCCCCGTACGCAAACGAGGCCGGTCGCTTCGACAACCGCTCGGTCGCGAGATTGCCCGATGCCGCCGGATTCCAGGCGCTGGGGATCACGCGGGTGCTGTACGTGCGCGCACGCAGCGGCGAGGTGGCGGAGTCCGACGATCTGCACGAGCTGTTCCTCGCGCTCGGCGCCGCCGGCGTCGAGGTGCGGCACCTGGCGCTGGAATCGGCGGTCAGCGGTCCGGCCACGCTGGCTGCCGAGGCGGCGCAGAACCCGCAGGATAAGGGGCGTCCGGGATCGTCGTTTCCCGCCCTGTGGTTCTGGTACCTGTACGGGTGGAACCGCCCCGCGGGGATCGGCTCGTCAGGTATCCGGGACGGCGACGCGAACTACCGCGCGACGCCGCGGACGACGATGTTCTCCGGAAGGCCCGGACCGTCCGGACTCGACGGCGGGCAGCGCGCACACGGGACCGTGATCCAGGGTCTGGCAGCACCGCGGGTGCTGCCGGCCCCATCACCTCCGTCGAAGACATCCGGCGGCTCGTGGTTCCGCTCCACCGGTTCGCGCGGATATCACAGCTCATGACATCGGAATGCCCATGACCAGCGCGTTCTTCGGTCTGCAGATGGCGTTGGAGCTCCCGCGCGGCGATCAGCTGCGCGACCGACTGTCGGAGGTGGTGCGCGAGCTGCGCGGATCGACCTCGGTCCCGACCCAGCGGACGAGCTGGACCCGCGCCTCCGCTCTGCTCGTAGAGGCGATCCCGACCGCGCGCCTGGCCACCTGGGATCTCATCCGCGAGGCGGCCGAGGCCGAGTACGAGGACTGGGCGAGCGGCCTGGAGGCGATGGCGCTGTGGCCGCTCGCCGACTTCGGAGCCGACGGCCGCTACGTGCTGGTCAGCGTCATCATGTTGGTGACCGCCGACTCGACCGCCGATCAGACCCTGGGCGACGTGTGCGACATTCCCGAGCGCGATTGGCTGCGTCGTTCGACCTATCAGAAGCTGGCGAGCGCGCCTCCGATGCTCAACTTCACCCACGTGCTCTGCAGCGGCATGTATCTCGCGCCGCGTCCCGACCTGGTCGGGTTCTCGCACGCGGCGCTGACCGGCGAGGGTTTCGAATACCTCGATCCGGTCCAGGATTAGGGAGACGTGCCTGTCGCTCCGGACGCCAGGCGTCCACCACCACCCACCACCCACCACCCACCAACAAAAAAGATCGACACCGGCCACCGCCGGGGTCGATCTTTTTTTTGGAGGCGCCACCACGATTCGAACGTGGGTGAGGGGAGTTGCAATCCCCCGCGTGACCGCTCCGCCATAGCGCCGGGCTCATTATGAGGTGATCGGGTTCGACGGCGCTACCCTTGTCCAGAAACCTTGATCAGCATCGGTCGCCGACGGCTGCGTGCAGATGTCCAGCAATGACGTGCATTGCCACATTGGTGTAGAAGCACCGCGGCATACGTTGGGTGGCGAGGTGAACCATGGCCAAGAGCCTGCGGATCTTCCACATCGACGACAATCGCGGGGACCTGCAACTGATGCGCGAAGCATTGGCCCCGCACAAGAACGTGGCGCACGAGAGCGTCGACGAGCCGGTCACGGCGATCGGACGGATGGCGCAGCATGCGATCGCGGGGACTCCGCCCGCGCTCATCGTCCTCGACCTGAATCTGCCCGGGATCGACGGGCAAGACATGCTGCAGCTGCTCGCCTCCAACAGCGAATTGCGCAAGATTCCCGTGGTGGTCCTGACCTCATCGGACCGTGAGAACGAACGCGACGCCTGCCTGCGTCTCGGCGCCGTGGCGTTCATCACCAAGCCGGGGACCTTCGAGGAGCTCTGCGCCACCGCGTCAACCCTGGTCGGCATCGCTGGCGGAGTCCGGCTCCAGGCGAAGGCGGCCAAGGCATGAGCAGCAACCGCACGCCACGCATACAGTCCAGCGGGCGGGACTGCCGCCGTCCTGCGGGCCACACATCGTCGACGCACCGCAGCGACGCGGCGGCCCAGCAGGTCCTCGCCGATCTCGCCGCGCTGAAGTCCCGCCTGGCTCGCGGCAGGCACCTGTCCCCAAGCGATACCGAGTGGCTGCAGGACCGCATCGGACGCCTGCAGGCCGAGCTCGCGGCGCCCCCTCAGAAGGAACTGGCGAGCGGCTAAGCCGCGGCCTGCGCGTCTGATACCTGCGCGTCGGATAACAGCAGAGCGGCCGAAGCCGAAGGGTTAGCCCGTTTTCGCGGTGAGCACCTGCGCGAGAACGTTGCTGCAGCACCCGTACGTTCTGACTCGTGGTCTCAGGACCCGAAACGACGCAGCTGCGGCGATCCGAGGATCGCCGCAGCCGATTCACGGTGCCGAATGTCTGCGGTCAGGCGGTCGGGACGGTCACCTGCCACGGCAGCGGCTTGGAGCGGTCCAGCAGCTGCGTGATGGTCAGGCCTCCATCCGTGCCCAAGGTCGATACATGGCCGACCTGGTGGGTGCGTTTGGTAGGCAGCATCTCGCCATCGGTCACCACCAGGCATGCGCTCGAGGGTTCACGCAGCTCGTGCCAGGGCTTGGCCGGCACACCGCGATAGCACAGGACCACGGCGGTGAGCGCCGCCAGGGCTTCATCGCCCGCGCGGGCGGGAACGATGACCAGGGCGTCCGACGAGCTGCGCTGCATCCGCAGCAGCTGTTCGCAGCGCTCCTTGATCTGGGCGGTGATGTCCGTGGCCTCGGGCAGCGGCCGATTGCGTGAGCGGAGTTCGGCGATCGCAACCAGGGTGGGTACGAGGGCGGTCTGGGCTTCGTCGCTGGGACGCACGGTCCACACGATGCGCTGCAGGAGCTGACGCACCATCGGCGTGCGGTGCGTCTCGAGCGCGTTCAGCAGTTCATGGTAGAGTCCGGCTTCGACCGCGTCGACCGGAGGCGTACCGGAGCGCGCCTGGACGAGCGCGCGCTTGGCCGGAGCCGCGGTTTCGGCGCTCGGCCATTTGGGCAGCCCGTCCACGATCAGCGCGCTGATCGGCGTACCGTTCTTCACGATCTCGGCGACGCGCTTCAACTCGTCGACCTGGTGCTGCTGATAGGTGCGGTAGCCGTTCGATTTGCGCTTGGGATTGGGCCACCCGTATCGCAGCTCCCAGATGCGCAGGACGCTCGGGCTCAGCCCGGTGAGCTTGCTCGTGTCCTTGATGTTCCAGTTGGTCGCGGTGATGGTCATCGATACCCCCGTTGAGGCTCAACCAAAGCCACGGACGTGCCAGACCTGGGCAACGCGCCATAAATATTACGCAGCGAGCCTTGCAGTGCAGCTTGGTTCAACGAGGTAGACAGGACCAACGCGTCGGGCCCTGCAATCGGCAGGGAAGGGGGAGTCCACGCCTGCCGAACGCATTCCGAATCGCTCATCTTATCAATGCGCACGTTGCCTGCCCAAATCAATCAGGGAGATCTTCTGCAGGGCGGTCAACGTCCGGGTCGTCCTCGGGTTGCGAAGGATCGTAGAGCGCAACCCCGGCGATCTCGGCGGCGGCGATCTCTCGCCGCGCCCCGTGCTCATCGAGGTAGGAGAAGGTGCGCGATCCCAGCAGCCAATGCTCGAGGTCCTGCTTCATCTGCACGGCTATCGCCACGGGCAGATCGGCCTGCTGCAGGTAATGGCCATCGCGCAGCAGCACCACGACCGAGATCACGCCGGGTCCACTCATGGTCGCCTCACGCGCGCCGGTGGGAGGCGGTCAGCTCTGCGAAATTCTCGACCAGTCCGACGCATCATGTCAGCGACTCCCAGCGATCCCTCAGGATATCCAGCCACCACGTGCACGCGCAGACCAACCGCGGAACACTAGTACACCGAGATTCCCGAGCCGCAGGTGGATCAGGGCTCGATGACCGTGGCGATGCTCTTGAGGGAATCGATGCGCGAGCAGAATTCCTTGACCATCACCAGCATGGGCACCGCGATCAGCGCGCCGGCCGCTCCCCACATCCAGCCCCAGAACGCCATCCACACGAAGATGGCGATCGGGCTCATCGCCAGGCGCTTACCCATCACGTAGGGAGTTATGAAATTGCCCTCGATGAAGGCGATCGAGGCGTAGATCAGCGGCGGAGCCAGGGCCATGCCCAGCGACGGGAACGAGGCGAGCGAGACGATGGCGACCAGGGGTATGCCGATCAGCGGTCCGATGTATGGCAGGAAATTCAATGCTCCCGCCAGCACACCCCACAACAGGGGGTTCGGCAGGCCGACCATCCAAAAGGCGAGGGTCAGCACGGCTGCGAGGGAAGCGTTGATGAGCGTGGTGATGGCGAGAAACAGTCCGACGCGCCGTTCGGTATCCTGGATGACCATCATCGAGTCGCCGTCGTGCGGACTGCCCATGAGCAGCTTCGACGGGTCGATGTCCGCTCGCAGGCTGGGCACCATGCGCACCAGTCTGCCCAGGATGCTGTTCCCGGACGCGAGCAGGAAGAACAGGGTGATGACCACGATCGCGAGGCCGGCGAGAAGCTCTCCGCCCGTCGTCATGACGTGGGACGCGAAGGTCGACGGCGCGCTCAGGGTGACCACCTGCTTGCCGGATTCGTGGTTGGTGGTCATCGCCTCCATCTGGTGGGCGGCGGCATTGACCTGGTCCACCGGCTTGCGCAGCGAGCGGAACCGCTCCTCCAGATGCCGAAGATCATCGGGAAGGCGCTGCATCCACACCTGCGCCGGCGCTGCCAGCAGGTAGATGCCACCGGCGAGCGTGCCGATGGTCAGGATCAGGATGAGCATGGCACACAGTGCGCGCGGAATGCGCAGGAAGGACAGCCAGCGGACCGCGGGCGCGAGCAGAAAGCTGAGGAGGATCGCTGCGACCACCGGTACCAGCAGGGCTTTCCCGATGTACATCACCGCGAGCAGCATCAACAGGAAGATCCCGCGGATCGACGTCGAGTTATGGCCTTTTGCGGGCCTGGGTGAAACGACCTCGGGAAGGGCGCCGGGTGCGGGTGTCGGGCTGAACAGGTCGTTCATCGGCATGGGTTGTCCAGAGCAGTCGGTATCGGGGATGACCACGCTCGGCTTCGAGCAGCATCGGCGGCTGTCGGGACGACCGCTTGTCCGCACGGCAGGGTGGCGTCGGTGGCCGCAGCGAGTCTGTGTCCGCCCGGGTCGACGGGGCCACCAATGTCCCAACCTGGGACATCGGCGATGCGCCATGTTGCCAGGAAAGCGGTGGGATCATCCACGCTCGCGGATAGACATTCGCTGCGACGGACAGGCACCCGGCATGTCCGACGGGTTGGCGTCTGCAGCCCAGGCCGATGGAGCGGCTCGCGGGCCGACCCATGACCACGTCGATGCGCATCGCTGCTGGGCTATGCCGTTTTCCCGGTCGATCCGCGCGGGACGATCGTCGGATGGAATGCTGGACTCCAAGCCCGGGAACGGATCGACCTTCCATGTCACCCTGCGGCACGACGCGAGGCCGCGTACAGCAGCCAGCCCAGGGCCCTCGATGCCTCATGCGGAATCGATCGGACGTCCTGCGCCCGAGCGTCGACCCGACCCGGCGGACTCCAGCCAGGCCTGAACCACAACGTCAGCGCGCCGCGGACAGGGCCTTGGCGTAGTCCGGTTCGTTCGCCACCTCGGGCACCAACTCGGTGTGGCGGACGACGCCATCCGCGCCCACCACCACCACGGCGCGCGCCAGCAGCCCCTGCAGCGGGCCATCGGCGATGGCCACGCCGAAGTCGCGGCCGAAGCTGGAGCGGAAGGCCGAAGCGGCGACCACGCCCGTGATGCCTTCGGCGCCGCAGAAGCGCCCGAGCGCGAACGGCAGGTCCATCGACACGCAGATCACCACGGTTCCGGCGGCTTCCGCCGCGCGCTTGTTGAAGGTGCGCACGGAGGTCGCGCAGGTCGGCGTATCGATGCTGGGGAAGATGTTCAGGACCACGCGCTTGCCGGCGAACTCGGTGGAGACCAATGGACTGAGGTCGGCTTTCGCGAGCGTGAACGCCGGCGTTGTCGCGCCCGGCTTCGGCAGCTCTCCGGTAGTAGAGAACGGCGTGCCTTTGAGGGTGAATCGCGCCATGGAATGCTCCTGGAGGCGCGGATCACAGCAGCCGACGATCCTGCCGCAAGCGGCAACGGCGCCACCGTTCAGCAGGCAGTGGAGGACCGTTGACTGGATACGCGCCTGCGCGCGTTCACGGCATGAACAGGGATTGCTGGCGACCGGTCGTGTCCGGTACCGGGGTCAGCAGCCCGGGGGCATCGTTCGCCACCGCATTCACCCGCGTCGAGACCCGCCACGCTTCCATCGGCGCCTCGGGATACGGGGCGAGCAGCGTACGCACCTCGGGCATCGGCGTGGCTGGATCGAGCCACGCGTCGGTGTGGGCAGAGGGAACGATGCAGGCCATGCGGTGGTGGACCGGGGAGACGACCGCATTCGCCGGCACCGTCAGCAGGAGGAATGAGCGTTGGCCGCCCGCGTCTTCCCACAGTCCGGCGATCGCGAACGGCGCGCGGTCGCGCAGGGCGAACGCCCAGGGGACGCGACCGTGCGCAGGCTCGGTCCATTCGTAGAATGCCGTCGCCGGTACCACGCAGCGCCGGTGCGAGAGCGCGTCGCGGAAGGTCGACTTCGCGTGGGTCTCCTCCCCGCGCGCATTCACCAGCAGCGTGCTTCCCGAGAAATCGCGGACCCACCCCCAGGTCGCGAGCTCGAGCGTGCGCCCGACTCGGTCCTGGACGACGATGGGGTGGTTTTGGGTGGGCGCCGCGTTGTGCGTCGGCCTCCAAGCGGCAACGCGCGCGATGGCGCGCCAACGCTCGGCCTGGACATCGATCGCGACGTTGTTGACGAAACGCCCGCACATGATGCCATCGTCGCAGAAATGGCGATTATGCCAGCGTGCGGAGGCGGAAACACGGCGGGAATCGCGAATCCCCGCTCGCATGCACCCGGCCCGAGCGTTAGGCATGTCACCATGCTGACCTTGGCGTCCATCATGAGCGATGAGGGGAAGCGTACCGCGTTGGTCAGCGACCTCGTACGGCCGCTGTGCGGGGGAGCCAAGACCTGGGAAGGATCGCAGATCGTCCTCCAGAGCCGATACAGCGTCACGGCGGACGAGGCTCACGCGGTCCTCGTCGAGCTGGAACGCATGGGCCTGATCGATCAGCACCAATCGCGATCCTGGAATTTCACCTCGCCCTGGCGGTGGTGGAGCCGCAGCACGTTGCACTCATCGCGGCCGATCAGCGCAGGGCCACAGCTGCGCGCCTAGTCGGCTGCTGAAAAACAGCAGCCGGCTCACCATGACGACGACTGCACCGGGGGAGCCGGAACGGCCCCCCCCCCCGGACCCCGCAGGGTGATTTTCAGCGCCCTGCAAAATTCGGAACCCGCACGCCGTAGACCCTCAGCGGGAGACCAATGGGGACCTGCGACGGTCGCCGCACCACCCTGTCATAGCCTGCGCCGATGGCCGTTCACCGCTGCGTCCGCGTGCGCCCTGGTGGCGGCGCCGGATGCGCTACGCTGCCGCCGCACCGCTGCATCCCTGGAGCCCTCCATGACCGTGCGCCTCATCATCCTCATCATCATCGTCGCCATCCTGATGTCGGCGTCGCTTGCCGCGCATGCCGTTGATGCGATCGCCAAGCTCGAGATGACGCCGGTCGAGGAGCGCGCGGGCGACAACGGCCGCATCATCCGCGTCGTCAAGCACAAGGCGGTCGCGGGCATGGATTCACCCGGCTACGTCGCCGCGGGGCAGGAGTACCACGTCTCGGTCGGCATCCCCGCGACCTACAAGGCTGGCGATACGAAGAAGATCCCGGCGATCCTCGTGCTGCATGGCTTCGGCGACACCTGGCAGGCGATCGTCTCGTTCGCGAACTTCTATCCCGAGCTGTTCGTGATCGTCCCGAACGATCCGCTCGGCACCTGGTATTACGGCTACTCGGACCAACTGCCCGGAGGCGATCCCAACAAGGGCATGGTCGTCAACTACACCGAGCGGCGGCTGCTCGCCTATCTCGACCATTTCCAGAAGGAGTATCCGATCGACGCCAATCGCATCTACGTCGCCGGCGGATCGATGGGTGGAACCGGCGCGACCTCGCTCGCGCTGCGCTACCCCAAGATCTTCGCCGGCGCCGACGCCAAGAAGGGCGCGACCAATCGCATCCACTGCAAGTGGCTGAATCAATGTTCAACGATCTGGGGCAACGTCGACGCCAAGGTCACAAACAACGACGGCGAGAACGTCTGGGATTGGCAGAACATGGCGTGGTTCGCGTCGAAGCACCACCAGGACGCCACCTGGCTGCGCACCGCGCACGGGCGCGAGGACGTGTCCATCCCCTACCGGCAGGTCGCGGGGCCACCCGGCGTCCAACCGATGAGCTTCTATGACGCGCTCGAGACCTTCAAGATCGGCCATCAGTGCCTGTGGGACCAGTCCTCGCACTCGAAACGTCCGCCAACTCCGTTCACCCACGACGACTGGTGGGATGCCTTCACCGATGCGACGTGCTACCTGGCCTTGGACAAATCGTTTCCGGCGTTCACCAAGTTCTCCGCCAACGGGAATCCGGGAACGGGCGCTGGCGACGCGGTCGGCACCGACAACGATCTCGGCGACAACACCTACGACGGCGACAAGGACGGCGGCTTCAACCGCTTCCTGCGTTGGAACACCACCACCATCGTCGACGAACCCGCTACCTATGCGATCGACCTCAAGCTGTCGTCCGGCGCGAACGGGTACAAGGGCGCGGGCGAGAGAGTCGACGTGACTCCGCGGCGGCTGCAGAAATTCGCGATCAAGCCCGGCTCGAGCTTCGCGTGGAAGACCTCGACCGGACAGACCGGCGAAGCCAAGGCCGATGCGGAATCCCTGCTCACCCTTCCGGCGGTCAAGGTCACCGCAGCATGGACGACGCTCACGGTGACGCCCAAGAAGTGAGAAAGTCAGGGAGTGACCGTGCTGGTCGCAGCGCTTTCCCAAGTACTTAGGCCCGAGCGGAAGGAGTCGCCCCACTCATGTTGATCGGGTCGTTCCCATGCTACGCTGACGCCCCATGACCACCGCCACCACCACCGATCGTTACGTCATCCGCACCGCTTCGGGCGACAAGGGCCCGTTCACGCGCGCCCAGATCGCGCAGTTCGTCGCGGCGGGCAAGCTGTCAGCATCGGCGAAGATCCTAGACGTCGACGCGCAGCGCGCGGTGAGCGCCGGCGAAGTGGTTGCTTCCGCATCCGGCCCCGCACCGGTCCTGACCGAGGCGGACGCTTCCGACCCGACTCCTGACGCGGGCATGCGCATCGATCCCAACTCGGTGACGCCGTCGGCGCCGGGTACGCGCATCCCCGGCACCACCAGCCGCGTCACCAAAGGTGCCGCGAAGACCGGCACGGCGCGTCGGACACGCGGCAACACCGAGGCCGCCACCGGAAAACGCACCAAGCGCCGCGCCAAAGGCCGGCCGGTGGTGCTCATCGCTGTGCTCGCCATCGTCGCCGTCGGACTGGTGATCGGCGCCGTCATCGTGCTCGGCCGCATGCGCACCGATCATTCGCCCCAACTCGTCGCGACCCTGCAGGCCGACGCGCTGGCGCATCCGGAGACGCTGGTCACCTCTGGTCCTGCTGCGGACCCCGCGTATCTGCGCGTGCTGGCGCAGCGATTCCATGCCCAGGCCTTGGCCGATGCCAAAGTCGAACGCGGTTCGCTCTCGCAGTACAAGCCGGGATACGACGCCGCGCGCTACCGCGGTTCGCTCGCCGCTGCGATCGGCAAGCAGCTGGCCACCCCCGATGCGACCGTGGTGGACGCGTGCGCTCGCGACCTGGTCACGCGCGAGAAGGCGACGCCCGCCGAGATCGCCGCGGGCAAGGCGCTCGCGCAGCAGGCGGTGACGCTCGACGGCGAGAAGAACCACCGCAGCCTGATCACCCTCGCCTGGGCCACGTTCAGGTCGGGCGACGCCAAGCGCGCGGGATTGATCGCCGAGCAGGCGATGGAGATCGCGCCCGACGCCGCGGCGAAGTCGGAGTGCGGCGATGCGATCGGCGCGTTCCGCACGGGCAACGCCGAGCGCTGAACGCCATCTCCGTTCTGCGCCGCTGTCGCGCCACTTGCGGTTCGACGCACCAGACGATCGCGGTAGCCTGCGCGCCGCGCGGCCGTCGCCGCAGCGACGAGGTACGACCGATGGCCCGCTCCGCCGCCCCCACGACACTGACTCCGAACCAGGTGATCGATCGCCTGATGGAGGTCATCGACGCCCTGCCCGAGGTGGTCGCGGACCTGCCCGAGAAGCTGCGCGCGCGCGCGCATTGGGAACGGCTGCTCGCTCCCCGCAATCCGCGCGGCGCGCGGGTGATGGAGGTGCTGCGCGAACTGCCGGCGTTCACCAACCACGCGCCCAAGGGCAAGCGCACGAAAGCCGCGTGGGCCCGCGTCTTCCGCCGCCACATGGGTCTCGAGCAGGTGCGCGGCATGCTGCTCGAGTGGCACGCCATCGCCAGCGTGACCGACGCCGTGCGGCCACGCATCCGCAGATGGCGCGATGAATTCGGTCCGCAGGAGATCGTGCAGCGCGTCCGGCCGATCGAGCACGACGACTACATCCACAATCCGCATCGCGGCACCACCACCTTCCAGCGTTTCCAGGGCGAGGACACCTACCCGGCGACCATCACCGCGGACACCTATGGTCCGACGGCCTTCCCCCCAGCGGGCCGCATCCGCGACAATGTGAAATATATTCCGCGCACCACGCTCACGTACTGCCGCTGGCCGTGGAAATGGCTCGAGCCCGCCAAGGGCCGCTTCGCTTGGGACATCATCGACGGCTCGTTGAAGGCCGCGCGCGCCTCGGGACAGACTGCCCAGCTGCGTTTCCAGCCGTACACCCTGCGCTGGGATACCGTCGCGAATCCACCGAAGGCCAAGCGCTTCCCGCCTGGTTCGAGCGTGAACGTCCCCGACTGGTACTGGGACACCGGCGCCAAGTGGCAGGCCGGAGGCACCTACGCCAAGCACGAACCCGACAGCAACGATCCGCTGTACCTGAAGCATTTCGGCAACTTCATCCGCGCCTTCGCCGCTCGGTACGACGGGCATCCCGACCTCGAGAGCATCGACATGGCCTATGCAGGATTCTGGGGAGAGTCCGGCGGCAACTCTTCAACGGCGACCGCGCACAAGCTGACCGACATCTACCTGTCCAGCTTCCGTAAGACCAAACTGCTGGCGATGCTCGGTATGCCCTCCTGCGCACACGCCATGAAGCGCGGCTTCGACATCGGCTGGCGCGCCGATTGCTTCGGCGACCTGATCAGGCCCGAGGTCAAGGAGGTGCCGGTCGACCGCTGCTTCAATCATACCTACGACGCCTACGTCCAGTCGATCCACCGCGGTGGCATGAAGGACGCATGGAAGACCTCGCCGGTCACCATGGAAACCTGCGGCAATGTCGCGTACTGGGCGATGGCCGGATACGACCTCGACGAGATCATCGAGCACGGCTACAAATACCACATGTCGGTGTTCATGCCGAAGAACGCATTCTTCCCCGAGCGCTCGCTCGAGAAGCTGACCGCATTCGATCGCCGCATCGGCTACCGCTTCGCGCTGCGGCAGATGCTCCTGCCGCTCGAGGTCCGGCGCGGCGATCATCTCACGGTCGAGTGCTTCACCGACAACGTCGGCATCGCGCCGATCTACCGCCCGTACCGGCTCGCCCTACGCTTCAGCCAGGGTCGAACCTCCGAGGTCGTCCCGTTCCGGGTCGACATCCGCACCTGGCTGCCGGGTCACAATTTCTTCGAGGAGCGCATCGTCCTGCCCAAGCGCTTCCAGCGCGGCGAGGTGAAAGTCGCCCTGGGCGTCATCGATGACGACGATGTCCCCCGCGTGTGGTTCGCGATCACCGGCAAGACCGATGCCGGGTGGCATCCGCTCACCAGCATCGACGCGATCTGAGGCCATCCCGGTTGCGCTCGACGGGTCCGATGGACAGCAGTCTCGGCGGGCCCATCCTGCAGAGGTGAAACTTCCCGATCCGACCACCGGATTCCCGCGAGCGACGCCGTGGGCGATCGCCTGGTTCTGGGCGATCTATTGGCTGCGCTTTTTCATTTTCCTGCCCTTCATGCTCGCGCGCCAGGTCCTCTTCTCGCTATCCGATGCATTCGGCGGGTGGTGGACGGGCAATCGCACCTATCGGTTCTTCGAGAATGACCTCTCGCTGACCTTCCTGAGCTCCTGGCAGGTTCTGCCCACGACGGCCATCTTCGGCGAGCGGTTCACCAGCATCACGTATCGCGGACTCGTGATCGATCCGGGACCGGTGTTCGCTCGCGATGCGGTGATCCGCTCCGCCGTTGCGAACGCCGTCCAACCAGGGGCGATAGCGTTGACGCACTTCCATGAAGAGCACATCGGCAACGCGGCCCATCTCGCACGCCAGCTTGGAATCCCCGTCTACGGAACTGCGGTGACGCTGGCGGAGGTGGCTCATCCTCAGGAGTTATCCGTCGGTCGAAGCATGCTCATGGGACAGCCTGGCAGCGGAGAGGGGATCGATGCGCGGATATTGGATGAGGAGCTCGTCGTGCTCGGGACCAGGCTCACGGTGATTCCCGCGCCCGGTCACTGCGACGGGCACGTCGCCTTCTACGATGCCGAGCGCAAGCTGCTGATAGCGGGCGATTCCTTCCTCCATCAGATCTTCACTGCCCCCAATCAGGATGCGACGAACTCCGCCTGGATCGAGACGTTGCGGCGGTTCTCCGGATTGGAGGTCCTCACCATGGTCGGGGCGCATGGCTGCGTGTAT
Source organism: Planctomycetota bacterium (assembly GCA_013696105.1). GTDB lineage: Bacteria > Planctomycetota > UBA11346 > UBA11346 > UBA11346 > JACCZE01. Next base: position 16,629 of record JACCZE010000227.1, read on the forward strand.
TCGCTCGATCCGACGATCGAACGCCGCGCTTTCGTCGTGCGCCGCGAGGATCCGAACCGCCTCATCCGCGACAAGCTCGCCTTCCTGGAATGGGCGGCAGCGACCGTTGCCGAAGGCGAGCGCCGAGGCCTTCCCTATAGCGTGATCGAAGCCTGCCTCTTCCCCTGGGAGCGGTCCTGGTCGTGGATGACCTGGTTCCATGACGAATCGTTCCGCTTGCTGACCTGCGGTGAATTTTCGCGTACGCACTTCGTCCGCAGCCTGTCCGCCAGCCCCGAGCGCGTGCCGCCGCGATTTTCCCTGCTCACGGCGATCGCCGAGCGCGCTCCTCGCCATTGGGCTGCGCTGATGCGCATCCACGTGTTGGCCGCGCACCCATTCAAGGTCTTGGTCATCGCCATGTCGATTGCGGCGAGCCTCGCAGTGCTGCTCGGCGCCGCGGAATCGGCAGGCATCGATGCATACGATGGCATCGATCATGCCGTCGAGGCGGTGCCCACGCTCGTGCGCTCTGGTGCTGTGCTGCCTCTGGCAATCGCAATGGCGGTGCTCACTGCCTGGTGGGCGGTCGTTGGTGGAGCCATAACCCGGCGTATGGCATTGGACATCCTCGGACAGCCGCAGGAAACCTTCGCGACGTCGATGCGCCAATGCTGCCGCTGGCCGCTCGCGGTGCCCAGCCTGCTCGCGACGGGTTGTTTCCTCCTGATCCTGTCCGCGCGTGCGTGGCCGTGGCTGCTGATTCCGGTACTGCCAATCTGGCTCTACGCCGGATTCCTCTACGGTGCCATGACCATCGAATCCCATGGTCTGCGTCGGGCCTTCGCGGAAACCAACCGCCGGCTGCGCCAGTGGCGTCGCCTATTGAGCCTACAGGCATTTTTCCTGGTCGGATTCGCAGTTTCCACCGGAATGGTGTACGCCCTCGCGGCCACCTGGATCGGCATCGCGTGGCTGGCGCTGCGCGATATTCCGACCGCAGCGGCAGCGGTGGCACTACCTGCAGCCGTATTCGCATTGGGTTATACCACGGCGAATTTGAAATCACTGCAGCTTCACCTCTACGCCTCGGCATTGGACGAGGCGTGATCCGGGCGAGGATCGGCACCGACGTGTTCGTGATCTGGAGCCTGCCGCACAGGCAGGCGCAGCGGCTGATCGGCGCATCTGGCTCCGCGACCAGAGCCGAGGGCCGTGGGTGGATCTCCTTCGCGGCGGTCGAGCTGAGTCGGGTACGGGTGTTCGGCCTCTTGCTGCCCGGAACCTGGTCGATCGCGGCATGGATGCTGCTCGTCGATCTCCCCGGTGGCCGTCGCGGCAATCGTTTCCTGCGCATGTACTGCACGTCCCGCCTGATCCGGATCGCAGCGTGGATGTTGTCGTCGAAAGGCCTCGTGCAGCGGCGATCTGTGTCGTTGCGGCGGGATATCGAGCGCATCGCTATCGAGGTGCCTGGCGAGGCCTCTCTCATCGTGGACCGTGCCACCCATGGCTCCATCGATGCGCGGTGTCGGCTCGACGAATTGTTCTCTCAGAACCGCAGTGGGGTGGCGGGGTGCGGTGGCGGAACCCTGGAAATGAGCCTGACCAAGCAGCATTGGGACATGCGTCTGCACGATGCTCGCGTCGCGGAGGCCCGATTCCTGGAAGGCCTCGAGTCGCGCTTGGAATTCGCCTTCGACACTTCGGACAACCGGGCCACCTGGAATCGTCCCCGTCGTCTGCCCAGAGCCACCTAGGACGTGGAGGCTCGACCGATTTCCCCCTACGTTGTTCGGCGTGGGTCGCCAAGGTGGGACCTACCTCACAAGGAGTTTCACATGGCCTCCAGCAACACCGCCTCCCCCCGTACCACGAAGTCGCGCTCGACCAAGAATCGCGAAGAGATGGTCGCCGACCACGCCTCCGCTTTCGGCGCGGCGTACCTGAAGAAAGCCGCGGCCAAGGTCGGCGAAGCGTCCACCGAACTCGTCGAGTGGAGCAAGGACCATCCGGTCAAGGCCGCCGCCGCCGGCGCCGCCCTGATCGCGGTCACCGCCACCATCTACGCCACCATGCGTTCGCTGAAGAAGCCCAAGGGCGGCGCGCGCAGCAAGAAGTAGCGCACATCCGGAGCAGCTCCGGAGCACGTCGACGCCGGCCGCGTGGAGATGATCGCCCGAACGGGTAGGCATCATCGCGCGGCCGGACGTCGCTCGGCTTGTCCTGGCCGCCGACACGGTACGCTCATTGGATGCCGTTGAGCGGTTTCCATCCGGCGGTGCGAGCCTGGTTCGCCGCGACCTTGGGCGAACCCACGGCGCCGCAGCTGCGCGGCTGGCCGGTCATCCGCAGCGGCGGCAATGCCCTCATTGCCGCACCCACCGGCACGGGCAAGACCCTCGCCGCATTCCTCATCGCCATCGACCAGCTCGTCCAGCACGGTCCGCTCCTGCCTCAGGGGACGCAGGTCCTCTACGTCTCGCCGCTCAAGGCGCTGGGCAACGATATCGAGAAGAACCTGCAGGTTCCGCTCGCCGGGATCCGCGCGCTCGATGCGTCGGTGCCCGAGATCCGCGTGCTGGTGCGCACCGGAGATACGCCGGCGTCGCAGCGCGCGAAAATGGTGCGCTCGCCGCCGCACATCCTGGTCACGACGCCCGAATCGCTCTACATCCTGCTGACCAGCGAGGGTGGGCGCGGCATCCTCGGCAGCGTGCGCACGGTGATCGTCGACGAGATCCACGCGCTCGCGGGCGACAAGCGCGGCGCGCACCTGGCCTTGTCCCTGGAACGGTTGGAGGCGCTGGTCGCGGCGACAGGCCACGCACCGCTGCAGCGCATCGGGCTGTCCGCCACCCAGAAGCCGCTCGAGGACATCGCGCGTTTCCTGGTCGGCACCGAGCGCGCGTGCGAGGTCGTCGACGCCGGTCATCTGCGGCGCCTCGACCTGGGCGTCGAGCTGCCGTCGTCGCCCCTGGAGGCGGTGTGCTCGAACGAGGTGTGGGCCGAGCTGTACGAGCGCATGGCGGTGCTGATCGCGGAGCACCGCACCACCCTGGTGTTCGTCAATACGCGCAAGCTGGCCGAGCGCGTGGCCGCGCGGCTGAGCGAACGCCTCGGTCCGGAACGCGTCGCCTGCCACCACGGCAGCCTGTCGAAGGAGCGCCGCTTCGACGCCGAGCAGCGCCTGAAGGCGGGATCGCTGGCGGTGCTGGTCGCGACCGCCTCGCTCGAGCTCGGCATCGATATCGGCGATGTCGACTTGGTGCTGCAGGTCGGTTCGTGCCGGGCGATCGCCACCTTCCTGCAACGCGTCGGCCGCGCGGGCCACGGCGTCGCGCGCACGCCCAAGGGGCGACTGTTCCCGCTGACCATCGATGAACTTGCCGAAGGCGCGGCCCTCCTGCGCGCGGTCGCCGCCGGCGAGCTGGACCGCATTCCGCAGCCGGTCGCCCCGCGGGACATCCTCGCCCAGCAGGTGGTCGCCGCCTGCGTCGCGGAATCCTGGGATGAGGATGGGCTCTTCGCGCTGGTCACGCGGGCGTGGCCATACCGTGCGCTGCCGCGCGATGCCTTCGATCGCGTGCTGGCGCTCCACGCCACCGGCCGCGGGCTCGTCCACCGTGACGGCGTCAACCGCCGGGTGCGTGGAACCCGCCGCACGCGTCTGGTCGCGGTGACCTCGGGCGGCGCCATCCCCGACACCGCCCAGTACCAGGTGCGCGAGGAGCCCTCGGGCAACGTCATCGGCAGTCTGGACGAGGATTTCTCGATCGAGTCCTCGGCCGGCGACATCATCCAACTCGGCAATACCTCGTGGCGCATCCTGCGCATCGAATCGCGCGAGGGCATCGTCCGCGTCGCGGATGCGCGCGGAGCGCTGCCCACCATCCCGTTCTGGTTCGGCGAGGCGCCCAGCCGAACGCGCGAGCTCAGCGCAGCGGTCGCGGCGCTGCGCGAAGACTGCACCGGCATGGATTGGCTGGAGCGGTCCTGCGGACTTCCGCCCGCGGGTGCGCAGCAGGTGTGGGACCTGTTCGAGTCCGGGCGGAAAGCGCTGGGATCGCTGCCCACGCAGCGGTCGGTGATCGCCGAACGTTTCTTCGACGACAGCGGCGGCCAGCAGCTGGTGATCCACGCCCCGTTCGGGGGCCGCATCAACCGCGCCTGGGGTCTCGCGCTGCGCAAGCGCATCTGCGGCGGATTCGGCTTCGAGCTCGAAGCCGCGGCGACCGAGGATGCGATCATCATCTCGCTCGCGCCGACCACCAGCTTTCCGCTCGACGACATCTTCTCGTTCCTGTCGCCGGTGAGCGTGCGCGCCCTGCTCATCCAGGCCTGCATCACCGGTGGCCAGTTCGAGACGCGCTGGCGTTGGAACGCCACGCGCGCCTTGGTGGTCGCGCGCTTCAGCGGCGGCAAGAAGGTGCCCGCGTACCTGTCGCGCATCCGCGCCAACGATGCGCTCGCCGCCGCATTCCCGGGCGTGCTCGCCTGTCCTGAGACGCTTCCCGGCGGTCCAATCGAGCTGCCCGAGGGCCATCCGCTGGTCGACCAGACCATCGAAGACTGCCTGACCGAACTGATGGATGTCGATGGTCTGATCGAGGTGCTGGAAGGGATCCGCTCGGGTGCCATCGCCACCCGCGCAGTCGAGGTCGCCGAACCCAGCCCGTTCGCCGCCGCCATCCTCGCCGCGAAGCCGTACGCGTTCCTCGACGACACCCCCTTAGAAGAGCGCCGCACGCGCGCGGTGTCGGCGCGTGCTCGGCCCGGCGAGGCTGCTCCCGCCATCGTCGAGCTCGATCCCGAGGTGGTGGCTGGACTCGCCCGCGACGTCTGGCCGGATCCACGCGATCTCGAGGAGGTGCACGAGGCCCTGCTGTGGATGGGCTTCGTCGCCGACGACGAAGCGCGGGAGTGGAATCCCTGGCTCGATCAGCTCGCCGAAGCGGGGCGCGTCATGCGCTCATCGGGCCGTTGGTACGCCGTCGAAGCCTCGGGCGACCCGATCGAGGTCATGCGCGGCCGCCTGGAGGCGCTCGGACCGATCCGCTCCGATGATCCCGTGCTGCTCGCCCTGGAGCAGGAGGGGATCGCGGTCCGCACGCGGCTGGGGGGCGAGCCGGCGTGGTGCCACCGGCGTCTGCTCGCGCGCATCCACCGCGCGATGCGCGACCGCGCGCGTGCGCGGGTGGAACCGGCCACGGCGGCCGAATTCCTGCGCTTCCTCGCTGCCTGGCAGGGGGTCGATCCCGATCGTCGGCGCGAGGGGCCGCGTGGACTCGCAGCGGTGATCGATCAGCTCGCCGGATTCGAGGCGACGGCTCCGGCCTGGAGCGCGCGCATTTTACCCGAGCGCGTGCGCGAGTTCCGCCACGAGTGGCTCGACCAGCTGTGCCTGGCGGGGGAGTTCGCGTGGGGTCGGTTGTGGAGCACGCCGTCGCAGGCCACGCCAGCGAGTCCACTGGCTGACCCGGACGGTCCCGCCGACGCTGCGCCGCTCAGACCTGCGACCCTGCATGGCACGCCGATCTGCTGGGTGCGACGCGAGCACCTGGATCAGTGGTTGGCCATCGCCCCGACCGTCGCATCGGCGCAACTCAGCGACGAGGCGCGCCGCGTGCTCGATGCGCTGAGTGGTGGCGCACTGTTCCACCACGAACTGTCGAGGAAATGCGCTCTGGAGTCCGAGCGCGTCGAGGTGGCGCAGGTCGAACTCATCGCCCGGGGATTGATCACCTGCGACGCCTTCGGCGCGCTGCGGCACCTGATGTTGTCGTCCGAGCGGCGTGCGCGTGCGCAGCAGCCGGGTGGTCGCTGGAGCCTGTTGCGTCCGCACCAGGCGCGCACGGCGATGGATATGCGCACCCCTGCCTACGAGGACGCCGCGTTGTTCGTCGCGCGGCAGCTGCTGCGCCGCACCGGCGTGGTCTTCCGGCAGACCATCGCGCGCGAACGCCAGCCCATCGCCTGGCGCGACCTGCTGCGCGCGCTGCGCATCCTCGAATTGCGCGGCGAGGTCCAGGGCGGCCGTTTCGTCTCTGGTTTCAGCGGCGAGCAGTACGCCCTGCCCGAGGCGGCCGAGCAGCTCAGGCGCGTGCGCCGCAGCGGCGAAGCGGCGGCCCGCGACGTGTCAGCCGCGGATCCCCTGAATTTTCGCGGCATCCTCACGCCCGACGAGCGCGTGCGCCCGGTGATCGGGCGACGGGTGCTGGTGGGATGAGAGAGGGGCGGGACCGTTATCGGTGCAGCGTTGGACAGGGATGTCGAATGTGCCGGGCCTACTGCGCGATCTCCACGAAGCAGATCTTCGTGTTGTACGATCCGCCATCGTTGCTCAGCGTCAGGCGGCCGTCGCCGACGGTGACGGTGACGGTACCTTCGCGGAAGGGCACGGTCGACGTGGCGCGACCGGTGACCGCGAGCGCACCTTCGACGCGCAGCGCGAAATTTCCGTCAAAGTAGCTGGGGTCGCCGCACACGACGTGGACGCGGTAGGTGCCGTTGGGAACGGCGATCTCCCAGCGCGCGCCGGGGTTCGCCCCGCCCTGCATCAGCACCAGCGTGTCGCGCAGCTGATCGGCGGTGGCATTGCGTTCGCGGCTCTCGCAGGGCGCGTTCCAGCCGTAGGACAGCGAGCCGTGCAGAGCGTAGCTGCCACCCGCGTCGATGGCGTAGCCGCTCACGAGCGCAGCCGCGGCCGGCTGGAAGTTGATCTTCGCCGAGAACGTGCTCGGCGGCGGCGGCGGTGGGGGCGGCGGATTCGTCGCCGAGAAGTCCAGGTAGTCGAGGTTGAATCCGCCCACGTCGATCGCCAGTCGCAGGACATGCGTGCCGGCGGCGAGACGTACGCGCCCGAGGGCGACGATCTGCCAATTCTGGTAGCCGCCGGTGTTGGGAACGGCGACCGCATTGGTCACGTAGGCCGTGCCGCTCTCGAGGTGCAGCACGCCTCCGCCGGTGGGCGCGGCGACACGCGCGGACATCACGTAATCTCCCGTCGCCGGTACGGTGACGGTGTATTTCAGCCATTCGCCGGTCGCGGTCGCCGCCAGGTAGACGCTGCCCGCGGCGGCCGAGGTCGAGAGGTCGACGCCCTCGCTCGGACGGTACTGGCCGCCGTGGTTTACCGCGTCTTGATCGTGGTAGGCCCAGCCCTCGCCGCCGGCATCGTAGTCGCGCGCATACAGGCGACCGCCGAGGGTGCGCGCCCTGCCGCCGAAGGGCTGGTTGATCGCCGACGCTGCAAGCAGGACGCGTTCGCTGAGGAAGTCGCCGTTGGACGATCCGCTGATGAGCACGGTGCCGTTGGGTGCCTGAGCCGATCCGTAACCGAGGCTCACGAACTGGTCGGGCTGCACCTTCACGCCATTCGTGCCGAAACCGGCATCGCGCGCGCCGTTCGCCAGCACCCGCACCAGCGCCACCCGTTGCATGCGTCCGACGCCGGTGAGGTCGGTGACGAGCCCGGTCGCGAGGATGCGGCCATCGGGCAGGAGGATCAGCGAGTACGTCTCGAAATCGCCGGAGCCAGAGGGGATGTCGACCTGTCCGGATCCACCGAAGGCGCTGTCGAGCGATCCGCTCGGAGTGAAGCGTGCGAGCAGGCTGTGGCGGTACGGCTGCTGACGGTCGTCCTGGAGGCTCCAGCCGACGACCACCGGCTTGCCGTCGCCCTGGATCGCGATGTCCGTGGGCATGGCTCCGAACGGGAAGGCGGTGGACGCGAGCCCATTGACGCCGAACGACCCATCGACGGTGCCGTTGCGGTTGAGCCGCGCGACCCGTATCTGCAGCGAATCGTTCGCGCTGGTCGGGCCGCCCTGGACGGCGGCGAGGATCTTCCCATCGCTGGCGAAGGCGATGGCTTTGACGTGGGCGTATTGGCCGGTCAGTCCGGGATAGCTGATCCCACCCGATCCGAACCCCGTATCGAGAGCGCCATCGGCGAGGTACCGCAGCACGATCGCCTGGCCGACGCTCGTGGCCTGGTCGCGGTATTGGCCGCCACCGACGACGATCCGTCCGTCGGCCTGGAGTTCCATCGAGGCGATCGACAGGTACGAATCGAGGCGTGTGATCGCGATGCCGTTGGCGCCGAACGCCGGATCCAGCGCGCCGTCCGGCATAAGGCGGACGAGCAGCACGTGCCCGAGACCGTTCGGCACATCGGTCTGCTGGCCGCCGACGACGATCTTGCCGTCGGGTCTCAGCGCCAGCCCGCAGACGTACATGGCGTCTCCAGGCGTGGGAATGGCGACCCAGCCGCCGCTGCCGAAGGTCCGATCGAGCGCCCCGTCTGCGGTCTGCCGGGTGACGATGGTGATGTTGCGGCGCTGGGCATCGCGCGACCACAGGGCGGACAGGATGCGACCATCGGGAGCCGCGATCACGTAGCGGCCGGAATCCTCCGCGTTCCCCATCGGCACTACTGCCCGTCCACCAGCGAACGTCCCGTCGAGACCGCCGTTCGCGACCGCGGCGAACACCGTCGCCACGAAGTCGAGGGGGACCGAACTACGGGATTCTCCGGCCAGCAGCAGGCGTCCGTCGCTGCGCGCAGCGAGCCCGTGCGCGAGCGAAGCCCCGGCGAACACCGTCGATCCGTCGAGCGCGCCGTCGGAACGGAAGCGGCAGAGCGCGGCCTGGCTGTCCTGGTAGGCCTCGCCGACCCATCCGGCGACCACGACGTGGCCATCGGGCTGGATGGCCACCGCCAAGCCGCTGTCGGTGCGCGCTCCGAACACCGTCGATGCGCGCGAGGTGGCGATGCCGCCGCCGGCGAACGAGGCATCTCGGTCGCCGCTGGAGAGCAGGCGCGCGACGACCATGTCGCTCTGGGGGGCTGACGTGAATTGGAGCGAGCTGCCGCCGAGGACGATCTTGCCGTCGGGCTGCAACGCCACGCCATCCGCTCGGTCGCTGCCGCCCGCCACATCGACGTAGACGATGCCGGACGTCCCGAACGTGGCGTCGACGCGACCGTCGCCGAGCAGCCGCACGGCGGTCATGTCTCCGCCGCTGGTGCGGTTGGTGAAGCCGGCGAGGACGATGCGTCCATCGCTCTGGACGGCGACGCCTTGCGCGGAGGCGGCGCGGTCGCTCGGCGCGTACGGGCTGATGTCGAGCGGCACCTCGGCGTACCCGCCGACGCCGAAACCACCGTCGAGCACGCCCGCGCTGGTGACGCGCGCCACGAGGAAGCTCGATCCGCCACCGACGACCACCACCGCGCCGTCGCTCTGCTGTGCGAGCGCTTGTGGAGTAAAGCGGGTGACGGTGACGATGCCGCCGGACCCGAACGTGGCGTCGAACGTGCCGTCGGCCCGCAGGCGTGCGACGAATCCTCCGTAGCCTCCGTTTCCGGCGTATCCGCAGATCAGCACGCGACCGTCCGCCAGCACCACCAGGCCGGTCGCGGCGTCGTCGCCTGCGCTCAGCGGCAGCAGCAGCCGACCCGTGCCATGGAAGGTCGGATCGAGCGATCCGTCGCTGCGAAAACGCGCGACCGCGACGTCGTCGGTCGCTCCCGTCCACGCTCGGCCTGCGACCACCACGCGACCATCGGACATGGCCGCGACCGCGTTCAATTGATCCGGGCCCTGATCGATGAACGACCGCACGAGCCGCCCGCCCGTCGCGAAGGTCGGATCGAGGTCGCCGTCGGCGGCGTGTGATCGCGGAGAGGGAATCGCCATGAGCAGGACGCAGGACCACGACCACCACCACGGGCTTCGTACCATACATCCCCCTCGCCCGGTCCGGTTCCACGGGCGCTGCATGCTACCAGCACGCACCTTGCACCCGTTGGACGACTGGCCTCAGGCTTCCACGCCGATCAGCCGCGCGTGCGTCTGCCGCCCAGATCGGGTTGGCCGCGCCGATAGGCGGCCGGAGGGACGCCCATGCGGCGCGTGAAGACGCGGGTGAAGTAGAATCGGTCGGGGAAGCCGCAGCGCTCGGCGATGTCCTCGATGGATTCGTCGCTCAGCAGCAGGCGCTGGGCGGCGAGCGCGACGCGGCGCTCGAGCAGGTATTGCCCGGGCGACTGGCCGAGTTCGGCGCGGAAGCGCCGTGCGAAGTGCGCTTCGGCGAATCCGCAGTCCCTGGCCAGCGCGGAGACGCGCAGGGGCAGCGCGACATCGGCCTCGATGCGCTGCAGCGCCGGCGCGAGCCGCGAGTCGGGATGCAGGGCCGAGGAGATGCGGGCGGACCGCTCGGGATCGAGCCGAGACATCAGCATCGCCAGCGCGGCGTAGATCGCCGCCTTCGCGGCGAACTGCGCTTGCGGCCGACGCGCGGCATCGGCGCCAGCGATGGCGGCGCGCATCGCCTCGGCGGTGGCGCGCAGCGGGGCATCGAATGGCAAGGACACCGGTCGTGCGAAGACCTCGCGCACCAGGGTTCCGGGGAGCCCGACGATGTCGAAATGCGCGTAGAGGTGCTGCACCACGTTCGCAGGCGGCATCAGGTCGAAGCGCACCCATGCCGGCACGAGGTGGACCATGCGCGGCGGCAGGTCGAAGACCGAGCCGTCCGCATGCAGCCGGATCGATGCGCCAGCGCGGGAATTGACATAGTAGCGCCAATAGGTGCTGCAGACGTCACGGTCCTTCCACCACGCGTGGATCGGGACTTCGTGGCTTATGAAGGTACGGACATGGAACCAGTCCTGGTCGATGATGCCCATGCCCGCCCAACATGTCAGGATCAGATACAAGAGCCATCGGCTTCGGCCATGGTCCGGCAGCGCCCCGCCGCATACCATCGCGACCAGGAGCCCGTCATGATCACCACTGCCGAGCGAACGCGTCCGACCCGGAAGAAGCAGCACCTGCGGCAGCAGCTGCTGTTCCTGTACCTGAGTCATCCCAGCCCGGCTGCGGACACCATCGCCTGGAGCCGCTTCGACGGCGCGAGCACCGAGGAGCATGGCAGCGGCGACGGCGAGCAGCCTCCATATCCCTCTGTCCTGGCGGCCATGCGTGATGGCTGGCGCGTCATCCAGGTCGCGCAGCAGGCACCGCCTGCGCTGGGACTCGAGCATCGCACCGCCTATCTCGCCTATGAATTCGTCCTCGAACGCTTGGTGGAGACCACCCATGCATGACCGCATCGATTCCCGTCAGGCCGCGCGCTTCGTCGCCGATGGGCTGCTGCGCTTCGATGCGCTGGTGCCCGACCAGCTGAATCGGGACGTGCTCGCCGAGCTGCGCTCCGAGCGGCTGACCGCCTGCCGTTACAACGACGCCCGCGTCGGCTTCGACGAGTACTTCGCGGATTCGCCGGCCTACTTGGCGGTCCTGCGTCTGCCGCAGGTGCAGGCGGCGATCGCTGGGCTGGTCGGGCCCGAGCCGGAGATCGACCACTGCGCGGTGCACACCGTTCCCGCCGGATCGCGGCACGCCCAGGTGTGGCACGCCGATGCGACCATCGATCCACGCACCGAGGCCTTCGACATCCAGATCTTCTACTTCCCGCACGACACGCCGCGGGAAGCGGGAGGAACGCTGTTCCTGCCGTCGAGCCATTTCCGGCGCGTGCACGAATTCTCGATCGGTCGCTACCACAACATCGTCGGCCAGACGCCCACCGTCTGTCCCGCCGGAACGATCATCATCGGCCACCACGGCCTCTGGCATTGCGGCCAGCCGAATCTGACCGCGAGCACCCGCTACATGGTGAAGCTGCGACTGAACCCCACCGTCCGCCAGTGCGGCCTGTTCGACCGCTCCGATATCGACCACCCCGATGTCATGTCCGCGCTGCAGAGCCACCACCGCTGGCACGGAGTCGAGGCCCGCCTCGAGATCCTACAACGCCTGCGCCTCTGGCGATCCCTGACCGGTACCAATGCCGATGTCGACCTCTGGCTGACCCGCCTCGAGAACGAGCCGACCCGCAGCCTGAGCATGGCGCACGCAGCGGGATGATCGGCGCTGTGTCGGCAGGATTAGAGAGGCTCCTCGGGCGCCGAGCGGCGCTGGCGGCATACAATCGGCGCAGCCGATGCCGCCACGATGTCGGAGGTTCCCGACGACATCGAGCCGCGACAAAGCCCGGGGGTAGGCCGAAGGCCGTAGGGGCGCCAGCCCCTGCACAAACAGCGGGCGCCGAGCGGCGCTGGCGGCATACAATCGCCGCAGCCGATGCCGCCACGATGTCGGAGGTTCCCGACGACATCGAGCCGCGACAAAGCCCGGGGGTAGGCCGAAGGCCGTAGGGGCGCCAGCCCCTGAGCAAAAAGCATTCAGTGACCAGCCTCGTTGCCCCACACCGCTTTCAGGCGCTGGTCGCGGCCGCAACCGGTGCGGTAGGCTCGGTAGCGGTCGGGGTTCTTCTTGGCGAAATCCTGGTGGTACGCTTCGGCGGGGTAGAAATCCGCGGCCTTGACGATCTCGGTGGCGATCGGCCGATCGAATCGCCGGGTGGCCTCGAGTTCGCGCTTGGACGCCTCGGCTGCCTGCAGCTGCGCGTCGTCGACCGCGAAGATCGTCGAGCGGTATTGCGTGCCGCGATCGCAGAACTGCCCGCCGGCCGAGACCGGATCTATGTTGCGCCAGAAGATCCGCAGCAGCTCGGCATAGGAGATGACCGCGGGATCGAAGCGCACGAGCACCGCTTCGGCGTGTCCGGTGCGACCGGCCGAAACCAACTCGTAGGTCGGGTCCTTGGAGGGTCCGCCGGTATAGCCCGAGAGGACCTCGGTCACGCCGGGCAGGCCCTCGAAGGCGGTCTCGACGCACCAGAAACATCCGCCGGCGAAGATCGCCATGCCCTGGGCGGGGGTCTGGATGGGAACGATCGCGGGGAGGGGGCGCTCGGCCGGCGTCTCCGCTGATGTGCCGGTTCTGCAGCCCATCACCGCGGACAGCAGGAGGACGACGACGGAGATGGACAGGATGTGGTACGGTCGGGTCACAGTGCCTCCTGGATCGCTGCGCTGGGTCGGTCCGCACCAGGGTACCGCCGTCCGTGCGCAGGGCACAAGGAGTACGGCCCCGCCCGTCCGCTGGATGCGATCTGCGCTGATGCTCGCCTGTGGACCTGGTGATGTGTGGCTATTCGCGCAGCCGCCCACGGCGGTGCACCCACCGACAGCCCCTGAAGCGCATTCGAAATGCGGTAACGCACTGTCAAGACAATGGCTAAGGAAAAACCAAAGAACGGGGACCAATGAATGTTTCCTTACAGGAAACTACGTTGAAACCATGCTGCGCAACGGTATTTTGAGCGCATGAATCACCATCTGCTCCTCCTGCTCGTGTTCTCCAGCCTCGGTGTGGGCTCAACGGCGACGGCCCAGGACCACTGGTGGAGGGGCAACACCCACGTGCATACCGAGCTCTGCGGCCATGCCGACAGCACACCCGAGGCGGTGGCGAGGTGGTATCTGGATCATGGCTACCACTTCCTGGTGCTGAGCGAGCACGACCGCTTCATCGACCCGGCGAACGTCGTGTTGCCCAAGCCGCGCCGTCCGGATTTCATCCTCATACCCGGCGAAGAGATCAGCCGCACCTCCGTCCACATGACCGCGTTGAACATCCGCGAACTGGTGGATGGACAGGCGAAGGGGACGCCGACGGAGATCATCCAGGCCCAGAGTGATGACACCCGCAAGGTCGGCGGAATCCCGATCATCAACCATCCGAACTGGCAGTGGGCCTTGAAGGACAGCGACATCCGGCCGGTGAAGCGCTGCTACCTGTTCGAGCTCTACAATGGCCATCCGGGCGTGAAGAATGCCGGCGACAGCAGCCACCCCTCGACCGAGTCCCTGTGGGATTCGCTGCTGAACGACGGCATGGTCATCTACGGGGTCTCGTCCGACGACGCGCACCATTTCAAGACCATCGACCACCAGCATTCCAATCCCGGTCGAGGCTGGGTGATGGTACGGGCGCCGGAATTGTCGCCCAACGCGATCGAGGCGGCGCTCGAGCGCGGCGATTTCTACGCTTCCAGCGGGGTGTTCCTCTCGGAGGTCTCCGCCGATCCGAAAGAGTACCGCCTGGCGGTGGACCGTCCCCGCACCGAAGCGGAGCTCGCCGCGGGCGCCATCGTTCCTCGCATCGTCCCGGCTTCCGAGGCGGCTAGCACTGCGGTCGGCTGGCGCATCGACTTCATCGGTCCCGGCGGTGTCGTGGTGCGGTCGCTCGCGAAGGAGAGCGCCTCGTGCCCGCGCGATGCATCGCGCTCCTACCTGCGCGCCCGCGTGACCTTCACCAGGCAGGCCGCTGAACACCTCGAACAGGTATCGGCCTGGACCCAGCCGGTGTTCGAGGATGACAGGCTGAAGAAAGTCGAGATCGAAGCCGTCCGTCCTGGCTGGGCGCGCGGAAAGCCCTCCGCGAGATAGGCTCAGGAGCAATCGGCCGCGCTGCGCGTCATGTGGTGGTTCCAGCCGCGCAGCACGAGGTTGCTTGCCGGATGGCCTCCGGACTCGATGCGGTCCTGGCCGCTGTGCAGCTGCACCAGCACATGCTTGCGCTGACGATCGCTGCGGTTGGGGAGCGAAGCGTGGACGGTGAGGTAGCTGAAGAACAGGAGGTCACCGGGTTCGCATTCCATCGCGATGGAGCCCTCCATCGGGAAGCGCGCGGCGAACTCGTCGTGCGCTCCCATCGAACGCTCGATGCGCCCGAGCTTGTGGCTGCCGGGCCAGATCCGCAGGCAGCCATTGGAATCATCCGCGTGCGTGAGCATGACGTTCATCGCCAACATCGTGTTCTGCACGGTCGGGAAGTAACCGACGTCCTGGTGCGGAGGGAACGCGGCACCGCGTCCTGCAGGCTTGAGGAACAACTTGGTGTGGTGCATGACGATGTCCGGGCCGAGCATCGCCTGGGCCACATCGAGCACGCGGTCATCGAACAGCATGCGCGCCCACGCCGCCGAATATTTCTGGATCTGGTGGGTGTGGATGACCTCGGTCCCGCCCCCGTCGATGGCGGTGGTGGTGTCGTTGCCCCAACGCGCGTTGATCGCTTCGCCCGAGCTCACGAGCTGGTCCACCACGCGATCGAAATCGCCTTCGAGCGTCGCGACATCCGTCCGGTCGAGGACTCCGCGCGCATGGTAGAATCCGTGCTCGGCGAAGAAGGCCGCAACGGCGGCGCGGTCGGTGTGGGCGGGGCTGGACGGGAGGGTGGCTTGCATGGTTTCCCCGGGGGTTGTCGCGCACATCATAGCGGAAAGGCCTCCCGTCTGGCAATTGGACGCGACCATCGGTTCGTGGTATGATTCCACCACTATGGACGCATTGCCCGCGGTATCATGGCCCTTGCAGGCCCTCCCCGGCATCCTGCGCTCCGGTCGCTTCCCTCTGGATGATCGCGGGTTCGATACCAGCTACCGGAGCCCGACCCACGCGCTCCACCTGTACGAATACCACGGAGCCATGCAGCTGTGCGGACGCACCATCGCCATCAGTCCGGGCGACCTGACGTGGTCACCGGCTGGCGGGGAAACGCGTTACGACCTCTCGCGCCGAGGCCATCACTGGTGCGTCCATTTCCAGCCTGCAGCGATCCTCGGAGCGACCTGCCGATTGCCGGTATTCATCGCAGCGAGCACGCTCGGCGTGTTGAAGTCGCGGGTGATCGAGGGCATCCAGCGCATGTCGGGCCTGCTCGCGGCGCCACCGGACACCGCCGCCCTCGCCAGCGCAGCGGCTTGCGCGGTGATGCAGGAGGTGATCCTGACCATCGCCGCGCACATCGCGCATGCGCCCAGCCACGAGCGCGCACCCAAGGCGCGCGACGCCGTGGCGCGTGCAGCTGGGCTGATCGACGACCATCTCGACGCTCCGCTGAGCGCGCGCGCGATCGCCGCTCGCGTCGACCTCTCGCCGAACTGGCTCGCGCGCGCGTTCCGCGAGCGCTTCGGCACCACCATGTCGCGGTACCTGACGACGCGGCGCATCGCCCTCGCGCAGGAGCTGCTGGTGTCCACCGATCTGCCGATGCGGCGCATCGCCGATCGCGTCGGCTTCCACGATGCGCAGCACTTCAACAAGCAGTTCCACCGCGTCGCGGGCTGCAGCCCCACCGCCTTCCGTCTGCGCGGACAGTGACTGTTTGCTCAGGGGCTAGCGCCCCTACGGCCTTCGGCCTACCGCCGGGCTTTGTCGCGGGCTGTTTGTGCAGGGGCTGACGCCCCTACGGCCCTTCGGGCCTACCCCCAATGCTGTTCACTTTAAAATCGCACCAAACCATTCCATAGAAAGAACTTGACTCGCTCCTGAAATATTTTTTCGGACCTCATGAGCAAATTTCATGAGCCGTTCCGGATCATCCGCACCTTCCTCACCTTCTCCGATCACCTGCCCGACCGCTTCACGCGGAAGCGAGTATGGAGCCCGCAGAGTATCATGGTGTGGCTGCTCTTGCTAACGTTTCCCGAGCGAAAGACCTCGTATCGACACAGCCTCCCCGTACTCATGCGCTTCGCCCAAGGCGCTTTTGGCTGGGTGAAGTTGCCAAGTCTTGGTTCGGTAACCCGAGCGAGAGCAAAGATGA
>JACCZE010000016.1 GCA_013696105.1 Planctomycetota bacterium
GCTCTCGGCCTTGAAGCGGTGCGCCTGGCTCGACACCGACATGCGCAGGTCCTGGGCGAGTTCCGCCAGCGTCGGCGGCGCGGCCAGGTTCCGTGACACCGCGCGGTCGAGCCGCTGCAGCAAACCCTCCTCGTCGGCGGCAGAGGAGCTGCGCAGCATCCACGGGTTCGCGGCCGAACCGTCGCCGCCGTGATCGGCTGCCGCGATGATCTCGGCGATGGCGGCGCGCAGCAATGCGGCGAGCGCACGGTGCGACCCCGCACCGCCACGCTGCTGATGGGCGAACATGGTGCGGCAGTAACCGGCGAGGCGGCCTTCAGGGTCGGCGATGGCGCTGAACGTGCGCGCGGTCAGGGGAGGGATCCCGCGGCCGGGGATGAAGAAGAACCACATCCATTCGCGCAGCGCGCGCGGCCGCTGGTACTGCTCGCGGTAGGTGGTGCCCGGCGCGTAGCAGTGCCAGACTCCGCCGTCGCGAGGGAATGGACCCGCAGGAGCGTCGGGTGACGCGACCTCGGTGCGCATGCCAACGCCGTCCACGTAATCCAGGACCCAGCGGTCGTGGCGGCTCCACTCCACCCAGCCGTCGCCCGCGACGGCTGGACGCGGCGCGATCCGGTGCTCGACCAGCCCGGGAGCCAGCCGCGACAGGTCTTGCAGGAAAGTATCGGTCTTCGGCACGATCGTCGCCCCGGTGACGGTAGGCTAGGACTCCGGAGGAGACGCACCATGGCTACGAATCCAGCGGCCCAGATCGCACCTTCCGTCATCACCAGCATCCCGGGCATCACCGGCGACCAACGCTTCCTCTTCGACACCGTGGGATACCTGCATCTGCGCGGCGCCATGGCGGGCGACGAGGTGGCCGAAAGCCTGCGCCGCATCGACGCGCTCGCGGGCACCGATCTCGCGGCCTTCAATGCCGATCGCCCGGACGGGATGGCCAAGCAGCTGAACCGGCCGTTCTCGCGCATCCTCGATCTCGACCCATGGTTCCTGCGCTTCCTCGATCACCCGGCCAGCTGCGGCTTCCTGCCGGAATTCCTCGGGCCGGACTACCGCCACATCGACAACGATGTGCTGTACACCATTCCCGGATATCCGGGCGGAGGCTGGCACCGCGGCGTGTCGCGCCACGACACCGGCCACATGCGCGGTGGCGCATTCCTCTGCCCGATGGTCAAGGTCTTCCACTGCCTGACCGACGTCGGTCCGGGCGGTGGAGCGTTCGTGGTCGTCCCGGGATCGCACAAGTCCAACGTCGATATCCCCATCGATCGCGCCGACCTGCCCGGTCAGCACGTCTTCGACGATGTCCATGCCGGTGATTTCATCATCTTCAACGAGGCCGTGCTGCACAACGGCACCGCGAACCGCTCGGCGGCGACGCGCAAGACCCTGATCGTCAATTTCGGCCGCGCCGACGCGGGCGTGTGGGAGGGCTACGCGCCGGCCGACCGGACTTTCGCAGCGGCGACCCCGCGTCAGCGACGGATCCTCGACAACCGGGACCATGCGTGGACAGAGCCATCGATCCCGTGACCCGGCCGTCACCCACGCGCGAACGCGCTCGGGGTGATGCCGCACTTCAGCCGGAACATGATGGTGAAGCGCTGGACCGTGGCGTATCCCACCAGGCGAGCCACCTGGGTGACGGTGTGGTGGCCGCTGGCGAGGAGGCGCTTCGCCTCAACGATGCGCCAGCCGGTGATCGCATCCTTGGGTGAGCACCCGCGCGCGGCGAGGAACACCCGCCGCAGCTGGGTGGGCGATGCATGCACCGCTCGAGCGAGCTGCGCCGCGCTCAGGCCGCTGCTCGCGCGATCGCGGATGACGTCCTCGGCGGCGGTCCAGGTCGACATCCAATCGGCGCCGGTATCGGGACGCACCGGACCCCCGCTCCACGATGTCGCGGGTGAACCGAGGATGCCCGACCGCGCCAGCGCGGCGATGAAGGCGCGTACCTCCTCTAAACGCAGAACGCGCTGACCGCGCGCGTCGAAGCCCGCCGAGGCCTCGAGGTCGAGCAGGCGCCGCCACCACACCGTCGGCAGCACCACGGGCGTGCGCGGCATGCCGTTGCGCCACCTCGCCGGTGCGTCGAAGATGATGTTGAGGATCCTCACCTCTGCGGATGAGCCCGCGCGGCCGCGCACGCCATGGCGCTGTCCGCGCGCGATGCAGGCGAAGGAGCCGGCCGGTGCGGCGCGCCACGCGCCCTCGGCGAAGATCTCGACCTCGCCTCCGACCACCGCGAACACCTCGTCGACGTCGGTGATGGCGGGACCGTACGCCAGCTGACGCCGCTTGTGTTTGCGATGCACCACCGCGAAGCCCTCGCGCGAGGACTGGCTGATGTCGTGGGGTGCGCGCGGGATCGCCATTCGGTTGAAAACGATAAACAGCAGGCGGTGAACGGCAATGACGACGCGCCCGCTGTGGTAGGCTTGCCGCTCCAGGAGCTCGACATGGCCACCATCTCATGCATCGGCGGCGGCAGCTACGGCTGGATGCCCTCCCTCATCGCGCGCATGATGCGCACGGCGTCGTTCCAGGGCGACCGCCTGGTGCTGATGGATCTCGACCCGGTCGCGCTCGAGGACATCCATCGGCTGGCGCTGTCCATGAAGGCCCATGTGCGCTCGCCGATCGAGGTGGTGGCGACCGCCGATCTGGGACGCGCGCTCGATGGCGCCGACTACGTCTCGCTGACCATCTCGACCGGCGGCCTTGAGGCGATGGCCGTCGATCTGGAGGTGCCCGAGCGCTTCGGCATCTTCCAGACCGTGGGCGACACCGTCGGCCCCGGAGGCCTGTCGCGCACCCTGCGCAACGTGCCGGTCCTGCTGGGGATC
>JACCZE010000270.1 GCA_013696105.1 Planctomycetota bacterium
CGACCGCAGGTCGCGCCGGGTTTTCGCGATAGCTATCAGGCTGCAGTTTTTCAGCAGCCTGATAGGATGACGGCGCGGCATGAAGATCGTCATCAACCGTCGGGTGCCATCGCAGAACGCCTCGCAGTACCGCCACTGGAGCCGGTACACCCAGGAGCGCGACGCGTGGTATGTGCTGCTGCGCTCGAAGCTGCCTCCACGTGAGCCGCCCGCCGAGCCGGTGCGCATGGTGCTGCACAGCTACCGCGTGCGCCTGGTCGACTTCGCGAACCTGGTCGGCGGCGCCAAGCCGATCCCGGACAGCCTCATCCGCCTGGGGTACCTCAAGGACGACAGTCCGCGCTGGTTCGCCTGCGATTACCACCAGACCGCGGTACCGAAGGGCCAGGAGCGGACCGAGATCGAGTTCATCCCCTGGTCCGGTGCGCGTGATGACGAGCCCGAGCTTCCATCAGCCGACGCCGGCTGACCGCGATGGAGTGTGCGCCGGCACCCGCGACCGCGATCGGGTCTGCACAGGCAGAACTGTTGCGCTGGTACCGCACCACCGGGCGCGACCTGCCGTGGCGCCACACCCGTGACCCCTACCGGATCCTGGTGTCAGAGACGATGCTGCAGCAGACGCAGGTCGATCGCGTGGTACCGTTCTTCGAACGCTTCATCGCGGCGTTCCCCGATGAGCGGACGTTCGCCGCGGCCGATCAGGAGACCATCCACCGCATGTGGAAAGGCCTCGGCTATCCCAGTCGGGTCGAGCGCTTGCAGGCGGCGTGCCGCCAGGTGATCGCCGGCGGCGGCATCTGGCCGAGCACCCCGGACGCGCTGCGCGAGCTGCCGGGCATCGGGCCGTACACCGCGGGCGCGGTCGCGTGTTTCGCCTTCGGCGCTGCGGTGCCGATCGTCGACACCAATGTCGCGCGCGTCTATGCGCGGCGCGATGCGCTGCCGCTGCCATTGGATCGCACCGCGGTCTGGCCGCATGTCGCCCCCCAGGTCGATCGCGCCGACCCGATCGCCTACAACAACGCGCTCATGGATCTCGGCGCGCTGGTCTGCACCGCGAAGAAACCCGCGTGCGACCGTTGCCCCTGGCGCCACCGCTGCGCGAGCCGCGATGATCTCGCCGTGCATGCGGCGACCTCGAATCCGCTGAAAGTCGCCAGCCCCAAGGTCGCCTACGGCGTGGCGATCACCGATCGCAGCAAGGTGCGCCAGCACATCGTGCTTGGACTGATCCATCACGAGGGCCGCTACCTGGTCGCCAAGCGCCCCGCGACCGTGCACCAGGGCAGCTGCTGGGAACTGCCCGGCGGCAAGCGCGACGTGGGCGAGGACGATCGCTCGGCCCTCGCCCGCGAACTGGCGGAGGAGCTGGGGGCGGAGCTGCTGTCCGCGCGCGCGCTGGTGCGTTTCTCGCACGCTTACGACGACCGCTACCTCACGTTCCACTGCTACCGCTGCCGTGTATTCAACCCGCTCGACCTGAAGCCGCTGGCCAGCGACGGTCTGCGCTGGGTCCTCCCCGAAGAATTCGTCGCGCTCCCGTTCCCGCCCGCGAACCAGCCGCTGATCGAACGCATGCGCCGCTACCACCGCCTGGCCTGATCCAGTCGGTCCCGTCGTCGCGTCTGCTGTCAGACGGAGAACAGAGGACGGAGGACAGATGACTGGGCGGGCCGTGCCCGTCGCCGTTCAATGCCCCTTCTTCACCTCGCCGCTGCGCGCCGCGATGATCTCGGGATACGCCCGCGTCGGATCCGCGTAGGGGGTGACGCCGTGATCGCGGCCGCGCGCGAGGTAGAGATTGTGGTGCGAGTGGCAGCGCTCGGCCAGGCGCGAGCGCGCGCTGATGTAGCGCATGGTGTAGCCGCAGCGGCGCTCGCTGCTGGTGTTGGCGTTGCTGCCGTGCATCAGCTTGCCGTCGTGCAGGCTGCACTGGTTCGGAGCCAGCGCGATGTCGACCGCGCGCTTGGCATCGAACTGGTGCGGTTTGATCTCGGCGCCGAAGACGTTCGCGCTCGGATCCGCGACCGGTGCGTAATCGGAGTAGCCGCCACGGTGGGTTCCCGGGATGACGCGCATGCAGCCGTTGGTCGGAGTGGCCTCATCCAGGGCCAGCCACACCGTGACGACCTCCATCGGCGTGACCATGTCGCCCCAATAGGCGGAGTCCTCGTGCCAGGGCACGCGCTTGCCTTGCCCGGCGGGCTTACAAATGAAGTGGCTCGAGAACAGGGCGATGTCCGGTCCGAGCAGCGGCTCGACCAGGTCCAGCACGGCGTCGTCGAACAGCCACTCGAAGAGCTTGGTGTCGGTGAAGTGGGGCACGTCCATGCCTTCGGGGCTCTTGCCGGGCGGCAGCGCGGCGAGCATATCCTCGAAGTGGGCGCGTAGGCTCTGGAACTTGGCGGCGGGTAGCACCGGATCCCGGACGATGACGTAGCCCTCGCGGCGGAAGTGGGCGACCTGATCGTTGGAGAGACGGCCGGCAGCGACGGTTTGCATGATGCCTCCTTGATGCGTATGAGCAGCAGATTATCCGAAAGAAATGGTATTTCTTGTCCTCGGTTGAGACTGATTACGCTCTATTGATATGATCAGGCGCCTGCTCCTGGACAATTTCCTGCCTCCGGGGCACCACTGCCACTATGGCCGAGCGGACTTCGGGCTGATCGCCGCGCCCGAGACCCACCACCACGATTTCCTCGAGGTCTTCTGGATCGACGAGGGGGCCGGCGAGCACGTGGTCGACGGCGAGCGCTACCAGCTTTCCGCCGGTAGCCTGGTCCTGGTCCATGCCGACGACCGGCACGGCTTCACCGGACTGGCGAAGCGACGCTGCCGGCTGGCGAACATCGCGTTCGCGACCGCGACCTGGGAACACATCCGCGATCGCTACTTCGCCGATCGTCCCGACCTCTTCGCGCGCAGCGCCGCGCGGGCGTACCAGCTGACCGACGCGCGCCTGCGCCTGCTCCACGAGTTCGCCGCCGAGATCGCCGGCGGCGCTCGCTCGCTCGCGGCCATCGAACGCTTCCTGCTGAATCTCGCGCACCTGATCGGTGCCGCGGGGACGGTGTCCTCCACACCTGAGTGGCTGGCATCGGCGATCGCCCGCCTGGAGGAGTCTCAGCGCTTCGCCGAAGGTCCGCATGCGCTGGTCGCCCTGGCCGGGCGCAGCCCCGAGCACGTCGCGCGTGAGGTGCGTCGCTGCTACGGACGCACTCCGACCGACGTGGTCAACGCCGCGCGCATGGCGTTCGCCGCGCGGCGATTGGCCGAAACCGACGACGACATCTTCGGCATCTGCCTGGCCTGCGGCCTGAGCAACCTCGGGCACTTCTATCGCCTGTTCCGAGCCGCCCACGGTGCGACGCCATCGCACTACCGGGATCAGCATCGGCGCATCGTCGGCGGCTCTTGATCGTCCGGGGCGACCGGCGGTCGCTAGCCGGCGGTCGATCGTCCGGGGGCGCCCTGCGGTCGCTATTGTCCCCGGACGATCAACCGCCTTGCTGTTTTCAGTAGGGGGTTCACTGCCCCCTACGACCCCCGTTGGGCAAGTCGAGGCTGCGGATGGAAGTGCCCGCAGTCCCGGGCGACCTTCGCTCGTCGACACCGTGGACAGGTACGCGCCGTGGAGCGGGTATTATCAGGGAGCGGGTGGCGGATCTTGCGGCAGCGCGTGCCATTCGCCGAAGCCGACCAGCATCTCGTCGGTGGTCTCGCCGCCGGCGCGGACCATGGCGGTGGGATCGGGGTTCGCCGGGTTGTCGGCGCTGTTGTCGTAGCGGCCGGTGACGGTGAGCGTCGAGCCGGCGGGAACGTCCAGTGGTACACCCATTCGGTAGGAGATCTGCCAACGGAAATCCCAGGTCGGTACCGACAGCAGCGGCCGCTTGCTCCCGTCGGGCAGGGTCAGGTCGAGCGCGAACGACGTGCCGCGCAGGTGCATGTGCGGCTGGAAGGCGAGCAGGCGCGCGGCTACCGGCAGGGTGAACCGCGCGGTCGCGGTGTAATCCTTCGCCCCCGGCGGGATCGCGATCGTGCTGCAGCTGATGTCGAACGAATGCACCTCGTGGGTCGGCTTCGCCGGGGCGAAGACCATGCCCACGCGCATCTGGTCGCGGGCCGCTTCGCCGTTGGGCACGTAGTGGACCTCGAACATGATCGTCGCGCCCTTGGGCAGCAGGCGCGCGGTGCCCGCGGGATAGACCTGGCAGCGGTCGCCAGGGACCATCGCTGCGAAGTAGCAGTCGAGCCGGCCGTCGCCGCGGCGCTTCTCGTCGTAGAGCTTCTTGCCGTCGAGGACCAGGAAGGCCTGCGCGTGGTGCACGACCTGGGGTGCGGTCGGGCGCATCTCGACTGCCTGCACCCATTTGTCCTCGCCGAAATCGGTGGGCACATACACGTACTGGTAGTCCATGCGCCCCTGCGCGGGGACCTCGATGGGCTTCTGCAGCTGGACCACCGCGTCTGGCTCGCCGATCTCCCACTCGCTCGTCCACGTGCGCGGGGGCGGTGCGTCGGCGGGATCACCTTCGGGGCAATCTGCTGCGATCCAGGCGGTGACGGCGCGCAGATCCTGGTCCGAGAGGCGGCGGTCGTTCGACCACGGTCCGCCGACCGCGGGATGGGCGAACCACGGCGGCATCGTGCGGGTGGACACGGCGCGCTGGATCACGGCGCGCTTGCGTTTGGCCTGGTCGTAGGTGAGCAGGCTGAATGGCGCGCCGCCTTCCGGGCGATGGCAATCCTGGCAGCTGCGTTGCACGATGCGGTTGATCTGCTTCGTCCAGGTGAGATGTGGCAGCGGCTGATCGGATCCGGCGACGGCGATCTCGCAGCCGGGAGCGGCGGTGGCCGGCAGCGCGACGGGCTTGTCGGCAAGGACCGCTTCGAGCGCGTCGACCAGGAATTCGCGCGCGCGCTCCTCGCGGTCGTACGTGAGGCCATGGCGATCGTCGATCGCGCCCCGGTATCGCAGTCGCGCCTCACGATCGATGACGAACGTGTCGGTGGTCGTGCGCGGCCGCAGCGCCTTGGCGATGGAGCGATCACGATCGTCGACCACGCGCATGGTGAATCCGTAGCGCGCGATCGCCGCGCGGATGTCCTCGTCGCTGTCCTCGGCGCAGTCGACTACCACCACCGTCACCCCGCGTTCGCGGTAGAGCTTGTCGAGCTCGACCAGCCGCGGCGCATACTTGCGCGAGATCGGACAATCGACGCTGACGCATGCGATCACCAGCGGACCAGACGCCGCGCAGCCGACGAGCGTGCCAGCAGCCCCGGCGGTATCGGTGAACGCCGCATCGGCGACCGGTTCGCCGATGCGCGCTGCGGTCGGGTCGAGCGCGCGCGCCTCAGGGGCCGGCGAGGGGGCGGACGTCTCGTCGGACGCTGCGCATGCCGCTGCGCTCAGCATCAACATCAGCATCAACATCAGCATCATCATCATCATCGTCGGCAGCATCAGCACCGCAGCGATCAGGTGGGAAGCGCGCACGTCACGATGATGTCGCGTCCACGCGGTGGGCAACGCGCGTCAGCAGCGGTGCACCACCGCGAGCAGCGTCGCCATGCCTGGCCGACAGGCTATGATGTCCGCGTGCCGCAGATCCCACGCCTCGCCGGACCAGCGATGGAGCTCGTACCCGAGCGAGCGCACGATGGCAGCGCCCGCGGCTTGATCCCAGGGGAAGATGC
>JACCZE010000289.1 GCA_013696105.1 Planctomycetota bacterium
CTCCCGCGCGCACGAAAGGGCCTGCGCTTGCCGCGGCCGACCGGCCGCGGAGAGCGGGGTGTCATGTCTGCTGTCCGGTTTATACTGCCGCCATGGCGCTGATCGTTTTCGCAGGGCAGAAATTCCCGATCGCCGGCGAGATGACCCTCGGCCGCCATCGCGATTGCGGCATCCACATCCCCGACGAGCAGTCGAGCCGCAAGCACGCGCGGATCTTCCAGGACGCGGGCGAGTGGATGGTCGAGGATCTGCATTCCGCGAACGGCACCAGGCTGAACGGCCGCGCGCTCATCACCGGTCCTGCGAAGATCGCCGCAGGCGACAAGATCACCATCGGCTCGCTCGACATGCATTTCCATCTGACGGATCCTGACGAGGTGATGGCCGCCCTACAGCCCTCCCACACGCCCGATCTGGTCGGACGCATCCTCGCCGAACACCGACTCGAGAAGCTGGTCGGCCGCGCGGTCACCGGCACGGTCTACAAGGCCTGGCACCTGAAGCGCGAGCGGCATGTCGCCTTCAAGGTCATCGATCCGCGGCTGAGCGATATCCCCGAATTCCCCGCGCGCTTCATGCGCGACATCACCGTCGTCGCTGGCATCCAGCATCCCGCCGTGGTGCGTATCTTCCAATGCGCGAAGACGGACGGCCTGCTCTGGTATGCCATGGAGCTGGTCGCAGGCGAGAGCCTCTCGCAGATGGTGCAGGAGCGGATCGAACCGCGCAAAGCCATCGGCATCGCCTTGGGCCTGGCCGAGGCGCTGCAGGTCTACCACGAGCACGGTCTGGTTCACGGCGATGTGAAGCCGGCATCGGTGGTGATCGATGAGAAGAAGCAGCTGCGGGTGCTCGACATCGGCCTGGTCGGCCTCACCCACGAGGAAGGCCGCCTGATGCAGAGCGACGGCGCGACGCGTCAGGTCTTCTACCTGTGCCCGGTGCAGGCGCGTGGCGGACAGTGCAATGTGCGCAGCGACATCTACAGCCTCGGCTGCATCCTCCATCACATGCTTGCAGGCCGACCCCCGTTCCAGGGCGGCAGCTTCGCTGAAGTCGTCGAAGCCCATGAGCGCACGCCGATACCGCTGCTCGCAGACCATCTGGACCTGCCGCCGAAGATCGACGAGATCCTCGGTTGCATGCTCAACAAGGATCCGTTCTGGCGCTACGAGGCGATGGAATTCGTCGCCAAGGAATTGAAGGACGTACGGGCGCTGCTGCCCAACGCCTGATAAACCGCTATAGGCTGCCGAAAAACTGCAGCCTGATAGCCATCACGAAAGCCCGGCGCGACCTCAGGTCTGCTGCGAGCGATCCACGGTTGGCGTGTTCTGGAGCGGTTGCGCGCCCGAGGGATCCGTCGGCTGCAGCAGCTTGGCCAGCCGCTCCGCTGCGGTCTTGACCAGGCGTTCGGGGTGGGTCAGCAGGCGTTTGGATCCGATCGCGTATTGGAGCATCTCGATGCAGCGCTGGATCTCGTCGATCTGATGGCAGCGCGCCAACTCGGCGGATTGCGATTGGAAGGCGTACTGGTGGCAGCTCGCCGACATGGTGTCGACGCGGTAGCAGAGTTCCTCGAAGCGCGAGCGATCGAACGACAGCAGCAGTTCGAGCATGTCGGCGGCGAGGGCGGCGTCTGGTCGCTTGCCGAACGGCAGCTGCGCGAGCCGCTGCTGCACGCCGGCGGCGCGTTCGCGGTATTCGCTCAGATCGTCGCTCTCGTCCTCGCGGAAGCGGCAGAAGAAATCGCGCCAGTGCTTGAGCGCGATGTCCTCGAGACGCAGTTGGCTCGCGGATTCCTGTGCGGCGGCCTGGGGGTCCGGGATCGCGAAAGGGCCCGTCGGGGGAGTGAGGGTGAAATGCGGGGGCGGCAGGAAATTGAGCGAGCGGCGGCGGCGCCGGGTCTGGTCGTCGTTCATGGCGCCGCGTCCTCGTCCGGCTGGCTCGCCGCGGGATCGGCGAGGACCCGATTCTGGCTCGTCGCGGGGGTGTGGTCCAGCCCGGGCGGCAGGATGGTCGCGTGCGCGCCGCTGCTGGCCGACATCACGTCCAGCAGCCAGCGGATGCGCTCGACCGCGGTGAAGTGTCGGTCGTCCCCGCTGCGGGGGCATCCGAGCCGGTCGAGGAAGTCCATCACCTCGCGCAAGGAGCGGTGCTCGGCGCCGCTCATCGGGCGTTTCCGCGCGCCAGGAGCGTCGCGTAGACGATCCGCCAACAGGGCCCGCAGGTGCGGTGTGCGATCGAGTCTGACGCTCATCTCGTCGGCGATGCGATCGGTGGTGCCGCGCTCACGCGGACGCGCGAATACCTGGCCTTTGGGATCATCACGGCGCTCGAGAGCCCGCATGTGGCGCTTGCTCGGACAATCGAGCGGTTTGAGCAGGGCCTCTTCGCACAGGTTGCGGAGATCATTGAACAGTCCCGCGATGTCCTCCTCGGATCCGTCCACCGGGGGGACAGACGCAGCCGTCGGTGCCACGGGCGCATCACCCGGTCGCGACTCGATCGCGTCGTCGAATTCGCCACGCTGCGAGCGGTCGGTCTCGAGGTTCACCACCCGTTTGTTGGTCATGGGAAGGTTCCTGGGCGGCGGCATGTGCGCAATGCCGACGCAGTCCGAAGCGCAGTCAGAAACAAAGTCAGAAACTCAGTTGGAAACGAGGTGGACAACAACGATGAAGACATGGATCCAACCGCCCTCTTCTATTTGTAAGCTGTAAGCCGATTATCTATATGCCGGTTCCGGAATGCCGGATGTCCGCTGCCTGCAGCCTATCATGCGAGGGGCTCAGTCAATCAGCCCGGATCGCTCAGAGCGTGAATGTCTGATAAAAAAGTGCGGCTCCGCCCAGCAGGACGGAACCGCGCACAGCAACGCATCATCTGTACCGACCGAATGTTCCGATCGTCTCATCACGCATGCATGCCGCTCTCGATCGGCAGGGCGGCGGCCTGCCAGTCCTTCATGCCTCCTTCGTACGCGAACACGTTGGTGAAGCCCGCCTGATCCAGGGCGTCCGCGGCGTCTCGCGACACCGGGCAGCTGGAGCTCGCGCAATACACCACGATCTTCTCGTCGGTGCTTTCGACGTGGTGCTCGACTTCCCGGGCGAACTCGCTGCGGTCGTCGCTCAGTGGGATGTTGACCGAACCGGGGATATGACCCTGCGAAAAATCCTCCTCCGGCAGCGCGTTGATGAGGGTGAACACCTCGTTGTCGTCGAGCATGGATGCGAGTTCATAACGATTGATGATCTTCATGGCCGTCCTCCTCCTTGTGCCGGGGTCGCCGGCACCCCGCATTGTACGCTGTGGCTGTGCAGCGCATGGTGCCGTACTGGTCATCCCGGGCGTGCTTTCCAAGCGCTGCTGGCACCATGCGGGCAGGGGGCGGCGATGCAGATCGGCTTGTGCACCAATGCGGCTGCGAACGCCCACGTCCTAGCCCCTTCATCCCTCGACTATATCGAAGAGAATGTGCAGTCGTTCCTCAAGCCCGAGTCGCCGGACAGCGAATTCGCAGACCGGCGCGCTCGGGCCGCCGATGCGATCAAGCCGGTGGTGGCCGCGAACTGCTTCCTTCCCGCGGCCCTGAAATGCGTCGGCCCCGTGGTCGATAGGAGCCGATTGCTGACCTATGCGGAGTGCGCCTTTCAGCGTGCGAGCATCTGCGGGATCGACACCATCGTCTTCGGCAGCGGCGGATCCCGCCAGGTGCCCGAGGGCTTCTCCGCCGCCACGGCGTTCGATCAGTATGTCGCGCTGCTGCGCGATCTGGCAGCGATCGCCCAACGCCATCGCGTCACCGTGGTGGTCGAGCCGCTCAACCGCGGCGAATGCAATCTGATCAATACCATCGCGGAAGGCGCGGACGCGGTACGGCAGGTCGGGGATGCGCGCGTCCGCCTGCTCGCCGACATCTTCCACATGATGCGCAATGGCGAAGGCCCGGAGGCGATCCTGGCTCACGGGGATCTCCTGAGCCACGCGCACATCGCCGAAGTCGAGAGCCGCACCGCTCCCGGTACCAAGGGCGACGACTTCCGCCCCTTCCTGCGGGCACTGCGCTCGGTCGGTTACGATCGCCGTTTGTCGCTCGAATGCGGATTCGGAGATCTCGCAGCCGACCTGCAGCGTGCGGTCTCGACGCTGCGCGACCAGATGCGCGACTCTGGCTTCTGACAATCCCTGCTTGCTTCGCTGCACGGATCGGGCGAGATCATGAGCATGAAGATCCTGCTCACCCTGGTCGCGCTCGCTGTCGCGGTCGTCATCTTCCTATCTCTGCGCAGCCCGGCGCCGGTCACGCCGTCGACTGCGCCGGCGGGCTCATCAACTGCGCCGGGGACGGCTCCGTCCGCTCCATCCTCGGGTCCCACGGCCTTGGTGGATGGCATCCAGACCCAGCTCGATTTCCGAGTCAAGGCCGCCACGGCCACCAAGATCACCACGGAGCGCAATGCCTTGAAGCAGCTGCTCACGGATTCCGAGATCGACGAGGAGCGCAAGCGCGATGCGCTCGCGCGCGTCACCGCCCTCGAGGCCGACGTGGCGTCGGCGCGTGAGCAGCTCATCGCCAGCGGGCAGCCTGCGGCGACGGTCGATCGCTGGCTGAAGGATCAGCATTGGGATGAGGTCCAGGAGATGGCCAAGCAGCTGAAAGCGCGACCCTGACCCTGCGTCACCGGGCACGCGTGGCGTCCTCGTCCGCGGCGGCCGATCAGCCTTCGTTCAGCCATTTTTCGTGGCTGATGCCCGGGTGGCCAATACCACCGCGAGCAGCACCAGTGCGCCTCCGACGAGCGTGATCGCGGTCGCGGTCTCCGTGCGCAACGCGACGGACCAGCCGGTCGCGAACACCGGTTCGAGGCAGTACACGATCGCGGCTACTGCCGGAACCACGGCTGGTTGCCAGGCGTTCATCAGGTGGAACGCCAGCACCGAGCTCAGCAGGATCATGGCGATCATCGACCACAGGAAGGACGGATCGCGCACCAGGCTGAGGAGCACGTCGGCATGGAACAGCCAACCCCCACCCAGCAGCACGGCCAGCGCGAAGCTCGAGACCGCAGTCGCGACGAACATGGCGAAGGTCAGCCGCCAAGGGTCGGCGCCGGCGCCGAGGCGGTCGAGCGCCAGGATCTGCCCGGTGAACAGCACCGCGCAGCCGACGGTGAGGAGCTCTCCGGCGAGCGGCCAGGGCGGTGCGACCGCGACCGTGTTCTCTGCCACCGCAGCCGGATTGGGCATGGCGAGCACGGCGATTCCTGCGAGCGCGATCACCGTGGCGATCCACAGGGCCCGAGAGACCCGCTGCTTCCAGAGCAGCGCCTGTGCGAACGGGGTGAACACCACCACCAGCGATGTCAGCATCGATGACAGCGACGGCAGCGTGTATCGCAGTCCAGCCAGCTGCAGGAAGATGCCGCCGGAGAAGAACAGGCCGACCGTCACGCCGGCCAGGGCATCGCGGCGGTTCAGCGAGATCTGATGTCGCAGACTGAACGCTGCGTAGCAGGCCGCCGCGATCGCGAAGCGCCAGCCGTTGAGCATGCCGCGCATCGCCAGGTCGGCATCGGCAGCGGCGCGCTCGCCTCCATGCGCACGGGCGACGCGGGCGAACGCCTCCATTGCGAACTGCATCAGCGGGAAGGACAATCCCCAGAACAGGCACGCGATGCCGAGCATCCCCACGGCCCAGCGCACCCGAGCGCGCATGCCCGAGGGCCCTGGGGAAGCAGCGGCGTCTGGCATGGCGGGCCCATCCTAGGCGCGATCGGCGCGCGCAATGGCCTGGCGGTGTGGAAAGCGCGCGCGTTGCCCTGGTCCACGGTCGGCGGACACGCTAGAGTGCGCACAGCATGCCCACCCGCATCATCGTCCTGATCAATGCCGGTGCGGGAATCGAAGGCGGAGGCGACTCGCGCCGGGAGCGCGTGGAGCGCGCATTCGCCGCCGGCGGCGCCACGCCCGAGATCCACGTCGTCGAGGGTCGTCAGCTCACCGCGCACGCGCGATCGCTCGCCTCATCGGGCGCCGAGGTGGTGGTCGCCGCGGGTGGTGACGGGACGGTCAATGCCGTCGCCCACGCGCTGGTCGGCCGTCGCTGCGCTCTGGGGGTGCTGCCCATGGGGACGCTCAATCATTTCGCCATGGATCTGGGCCTCGCTGCTGATCTCGAGCAGGCCGCCGCGACGATCATCTCAGGGAGCACGCGTGCGATCGATGTCGGAGAGGTGTCGGGGCGCTACTTCATCAACAACTCATCGATCGGCCTCTATCCCACCATCGTATCCGACCGCGAGCGTCAGCGCAGTGAACTCGGCCGCCGCAAATACGTGGCGATGGCGATCGCGGCCTGGCACGCCTGCCGACACCTGCCGCTGGTGCGCGTGCGCATCTCCCTGGTCGGTCATCGCGTCAACCGCTTGCTGCCATTCGTGTTCATCGGCAACAACCGCTACAGCTTCCAGGCCCTTCCGCTCGGACGGCGCGAGCGGCTCGATGGCGGACGGCTGTGGTTCTACGTGCCCGTCAGCCGTAGCCGCTTCGGACTGGTGAAGCTGATGCTATTCGCCCTGCTCGGGCGCCTGCACCGCGCGAAGGAGCTCATCGAGTTGCCGGTGCGCGATGCGGTGGTGTCTCCGCGCCAGCGCCATGTCGAGGTCGGCATCGATGGCGAGTTGGTGCGCATGCGCTCGCCGCTGCATTTCCGCATCCATCCCCTCGCTCTGAAGGTCATCGTTCCGGGACCAGTGGCATGAGGACGCTTGCCCATCTGTCCGACCTGCACTTCGGGACCGAAGACCCCGCGGTATGCGCCGGGCTGATCGCCGACCTCGCTGCACTCCGCCCGTCGCTGGTGGTGGTCAGCGGCGACCTCACCCAACGCGCCAAGGTGCCCGAATTCATCGCCGCGCGCGACTTCCTCGCGCGACTGCCGCATCCGCAGCTGGTAGTACCAGGGAACCACGATGTCCCGCTCTACGACGTCGTCCGCCGTTTCGCGGCACCGCTGAGGCGCTACCGGGCGTACATCTCCTCCGACCTGCAACCGTTCTGGCGCGACGACGAGCTCGCCGTGCTCGGCATCTGCACCGCGCGCTCCTGGACCTGGAAGCGCGGCCGCATCAATGCCCAGCAGATGGCCGGGATCCACGAGCGCATGGTCGGCCTGCCTGATGGCGGCTTCAAGATCGTGGTCACCCACCACCAGTTCATCCCACCCGAAGGCGGCGTCTTCGAGCACATGGTCGGCCGTGCCGGCCGGGCGGTGCGCGCCCTCGAGGACTGCTCCATCGACCTGCTGCTCGCGGGTCATCTGCATGTCGGATTCACCGGCGACGTGAAGACGCATTATGAGACCATCCAGCGCTCGATCCTGGTCGCGCAGGCGGGCACGGCGACGTCGCGACGACGCCGCGGCGAGCCCAACGCCTATAACGTCATCACCATCGATGGCATGGCGCTGACGATCGCGGTGCGGGCGTGGGACGGGTCGCGCTTCGCCCAGGTCAGCGCAACGGCATTCGAAAAACGCTCGGGCCAATGGCGTCGGGCGACCTAGGCGGCCAGTGTAGGAGCCTCAGCGCCCGAAGAGAGGTGCCTGGCGCCTTCCGCGATCCGCTCCACGATTCATCAACCGATGTCTTCCCCCTTGTCATCCTCCTTCTCTTCTTTCTTCTCTTCCTGGTGGCTCGTTCGCTTGCCGCTGTTCGCGATCATCGTCGCGATGGCGCTCGCGGGCGCTGGCCGCTGGTGGTGGTTCGCCGAGCTGTTCTGCCATTTCCGCGCGCAGTACCTCGCCGGCCTGCTGGTGCTGGCGATCGGATTCGCGCTCGGGCGGAAATGGCGGTGGCTTGGCGCGTGCGCCGTGCTGGCGCTGTGGAATGCCACGCTGATCACGCCGGCGTTCGTCCCGCCGGCCTCCGATCCGGTCGCACGACGCCACGCGCGCATCCTCTTCCTCAACGTCGAGAAGCGCAACGCGGACCATGCCGCGGTCCTGCGCCTGGTCGACGAGGTCGATCCCGACGTCGCCTGTTTCGTCGAGGTCGATCCGGTCTGGATGCGCGCGCTGCTGCCGCTGATGGCCCGGTACCCCGATGTGTGCACCAGAACGCGCGGCGATGCCTTCGGGGTCGCGGCTTTCAGCCGTCTGCCGTGCACCAGCGAGATCGTCTTCCTCGGCGGCGAGCTTCCATCGACGCTCATGCGCCTGGATGGCCTGACCATCGTCGGGACCCACCCCGTGCCGCCGATGAGCGCGGATCATTTCCGTTGGCGGAACGACCAGTTGCGCGAACTCGCGCGCTTCGCGGCCGCACAGGGCGGCCCGACGATCATCGGTGGCGATTTCAACTGCACCCCGTGGTCCCCCATGTTCACCGATCTGCTGCGCGATGGGCTTCTGCACGACAGCCGCCGCGGCTTCGGCAACCAGGCCTCGTGGCCGTCGTTCTTCCCGCCGCTGTGGATCCCGATCGACCACTGCGTCCACTCCGCCGGCATCGCCGTCGACCGGCGCGCGATCGGCCGGCGCGTGGGCTCGGACCATCATCCGGTGATCGTCGACATCCGCTATTGAGGCCTGCGCGCGTTTGTGCAGGGGCTGACGCCCCTACGGCCTGACGGCCTACCCCCGGGCTTTGTCGCGGCACGATGTCGTCGGGGGCCTCCGACATCGTGGCGGCATCGGCTGCGCCGATTGTATGCCGCCAGCGCCGACTCGGCGCCCGAGGAGGGTGAGCAGGTCTGCCGTCGGTCCGCGAGCCGCGCCACACATCCTTCCGTGCGCATCGCACAGATGCGCCCACCCGCTGTGGTTCCGCTTGGCGCCTCGGGGACCGCGCGGTTAGGCTGGACGTGACTCCGGAGGGGCCATGAACCATTACTTCACGTTCCGTCTGTTCCGCGCTGGGCGCATCGTGCGCGTCGGCAAGGGCACCATCGTCAAGCGCGGCGCGGCCAAGGTGCGGGCCTATCTCAAGAAGCGCTACCCGCGCACGCGCTGGAGCCACTTCCGGTTGTCCTGGCACGGGACCGAAAGCGCGGCGTTCAAAGCCGCCGCTCGCCTGACCGACGGATACCGCAGGCTGATGGGCAAGCTGCCGCCGCGCAACGCGCGGCGGGGCGGCAGCGGCGGACGGGCGACCAAGCGCTGCCGCGGCAGGCAGGCAGGCAAGCCCTGCCCAAACGCGGCCATCGTCGGCAACTACGGATTCTGCCACGCGCATCGTTAGCAGGGGGGTTCGGGGGGCCCTGCCGGCC
>JACCZE010000294.1 GCA_013696105.1 Planctomycetota bacterium
CCTGAGCGCGTACCACGGATGCTGCTCGTAGGCCCAATGCCGATGCGGATCGTCGAACGATGCGCGCATGCGGGTCATCGCCTCGCGATCCCCGGCGAGTTCGCGCATGAAGGGCACCAGCAGGTAATGTCCCTGCCACGGCCAGCTCTGCTGGTATTCCTCCTGCGGCGCGATCGTGAACCACTTCTCGGCAGCATCCTGGTCGCCGGCGATGAAGGCTTCCTGACCCAGGATGAGCCTGATGTGGGCG
Organism: Planctomycetota bacterium; assembly: GCA_013696105.1. GTDB lineage: Bacteria > Planctomycetota > UBA11346 > UBA11346 > UBA11346 > JACCZE01. Next base: position 251 of record JACCZE010000294.1, read on the forward strand.
CCGTGATACAGGCTATGCCCATATCGATCGTACGCTTCCTGGAAACGGCCCATCGCGATCAGGGACTGGACCGACTTGGGCGCATTCGGCGAGATCAGGTCTCCCCGGCCGGCTGCGATCAGGACTCCGACCGGTAGAGCTGCCGCATGTCTTTCGAGGAGCTCATCGATGCGCCCGAGAGCGCTCAATGCCTGCAGGTTGGTCGGATTCAGCCGCAGGGTTTCTTCGGGATCACCGCGTACCAGCGGTCCATGGCTGTATTCGCGGATCTGCGACGGGTACAACCGCGGGATGTCGGCCGATCGCCCCATCGACCACAAGGCGAGGCATGACATGCGCGGATCATGCGCAAACCGTGCGAGGACCTCGTCGGGACGCCCCATGCGCATGAGCGCCTCTGACGCGGCGAGCACCAGCTGTGGATATCGATCGACCACTTCCTGGTAGCGACCGAGGAACAGCAGGCCCTGTGCCATGGGAACGTCGGCCAGGCGCTCCGATGAGAAGGCGCGGTCATGCAGGTCCAGGTAGGCAGCCAGGCGCTGATGGATCGTCGGCTCTCCAGTGCGTCCTTCGAACCATGAGACGTATCGGCTCCAATTGCCGATCACCCGCTGTCGCTGTTCGCGGTCCCCAGCGCGGTAGAGACGTTCCAGGCCGGGGATGACCTCGTCGTCCATCCCCTGGACGAACGCGCGATCCAGGCGATCGGCTTCGACCATCGCCGCCCACGGCGACGTCGTCACCCCCGACAAGGCCGAGACCGCTTCAGCGACGCGATCCGATCGCGATAGGCAGAGTCCCTGCTTGAACAACGCCTCCTGCCGCAAGGGCAGGGGGCCGGCGCTGGCGGCGACGCGCGCGTACTGTTCGGCTGCGCGATCGAGCTCATTCGCTTGCACGAAAAAGTCTCCAAGTGCGGTCGCGGGCATGCGCTGCGGCAGACCGCGCATGGATATGCGCACATCCGAGATGGCCTTCATCGGATAGAAGAAATACAGGGAGAGGTAGCCACCGGTGAACGGATAGATGCGGGTGCATTCGCAGAGCGTGCGTCCGTCGACCATCAGCCGCATCCGGGTGCCGACGATCTCAGCGCGGATGCGGTACCGTTGGCCGACTTCCGCGCGCCAGGGATTCATCGCGAGCTGGCCCCCGTCGAAGTCGGTGATGCGGCAGAATGAATTGCTCTGGGATCCCACCTGTAAGTAGATTGAACGCAGGAGGTACATCTCCTTGAGAGTCTTGCCGACCGTCTCCGGCGATTCCGGTGTCAGCTGGACGGACAGATCGCCGGGAAAACCGCCGGGAAGCATTTCGCCTTCGAAGTCGATGGCCACGTCCCCGCGGATCGGTTCGCGGAAGGTGAGCGTCGTCCCTTGCGGGCCGGTGGTGATGAGCCGGCCATCCCGGACCTCTCCCGATCCGCTGGTGATCTCCCATCGCTGCAGCCACGAATCGTCGGCGAATCGTTCGACGACCGCCGGAGGACCCCATTGGGCAACTTCCTTGAGACGCTCGCCATACAGCAGCGCCGCGAGGATGAGGATCGCGGTGCCGGAAGCGGTCGCCGTCCACAACACGCGCGCATGGCGACGGTGCCACCGGCGGATCCGGTCCCACCAGCTGTCGCGGTAGGCGGAGACCGCCAGACCCGCCTGGAAGCTCTCGAGATCGCGGATGAGATCGCGCGTGGATGCGTAGCGTCGATCCGGTTCCGGTGCGAGTGCTTTCAGCGCGATCGCCAGCAGCCGGGTGGGTACGCGCTTGCGCTCGGCATCGCTGATGGGATCGAGTTCACCGAGCCTCTTGCGGCGCCAGAATTCATCCGAATCGTCCGACCACGTCGGACAGCGCAGGAGCAGCGCGTGCAGGAGGGTGCCGCCGAGACAGTAGATGTCGCTGCGCTCGTCGGCGAATTCCCGGCGGGCCTGCTCCGGGCTCATGTACAGCGGGGTGCCGTACAGCCGTGACGAGGTCGCGCGCATGCGCACCGCACTGCCCCAGTCGACGAGCAGCGCTTCACCGAATTCGCCCAGCATGATGTTGTCGGGCTTGATGTCCTGGTGGACGATCCCCGCGGCGTGGGCGCACGCCAGCGCATTGGCGATGCCGATGAAGATGCTGACGATCGCGTTCGGTCCATCGATGCGCGGAGACCGTGTGGCATGCGACGACACGTTGATCGCGTCGGCGAGCGATCCGCCGGTCACCCGCTTCATCAGGAAATACATCTCGCCCCGGGCGTCGACCTCGAGGTCGTACACCGGCAGCACGTTGGGATGCTGCAGTGACGCCGTGATGCGAGCCTCCTCGAGGAACCGCGACACATCCTCGCCGGTACAGTCGTTCAGCTTCTTGGCGGCGACCGACCGGCCCAGGTTGCGGTCGAGGACCGCGATCACCGACGAGGTGGCGCCGCTCCCGATTACGCCTTCGATGGAGAAGCGGCCATCGCTTCCTTCGGAGCCGTCCTCGGGTCCGCGGATCGACTTGCGACTCGGATCGAGCTGCCCATCGGTCAGGCGAGCCGCCGATGGACCGGCCTGCGGAGGCGCCACGCCAGCGCCCGCCGAGAACTCCGATGCCGGCAGGGTGCTCGACAACCGTTGGCGCTTCGGATCGGGATGGTCGGGCATGCGGTGCGGGGTAGTATACCCTGCAATCGACCATCCTGGCGCGAGTTAAGTCGTCCGCGCGCCGTGGACCTCAACGGCCGGTTCGCCCCAGGGACTGCGCCACCGCGGGTCTCGGCGCGGCGCACGACCCGTAGGCCATCCACTCGACCGGCATGACCATCCGCTGGATCTGCGACGTCGGATGGGCTAGGCGCATCTCGAGCATGCGCACCGCCATCGACCCCATGTGCTGGGTGGGAACCCTGACCGTCGATAGCCGAGGCGAGGTGAACTGCCCGTGATGACCGAAGCCGACGACGCTCATGTCGCGTGGCACCTTCCATCCGAAATCCGACACCGCTGCCATCGCGCCGAGAGCCAGATCGTCATCGACGCAGACGAGCGCGGTGGGGGGTTCTGTCTTCTCGCGCAGCATGGTCGTCACGGTGGCATGGACCGCCTCGGCATAGAATCGCACCGGAATGATGAGTTCTGGGCGGACGCCCAATTCGGCATCGACGCAGGCTCGCACATAGCCGTCCAGTCGCCGTTGCATGATCGAGGTCAGCTTCTCGGGCCGGAGGAATGCGATGTCCGTGTGGCCGAGGTCGACGAGGTGCTTCACCGCCGCGTAGACGCCGGGCTCTCCATCGTGGGCGACGAGGTCGAAGGCGGCCTTGTCGCCCTGGTCGTGGCAATCCAGGAGGATCACCGGCACGTCGAGACGCTGCAGCTGCAGCATCAGGGTTTCGGCCACCGCCCAGATGACGATGACGCCCCTGACGGAATGGCGTGCCCGCAGGCCCGCGACGAACTGGTCGTAGGGCTCCGAGACCGGTTCGAAGGCCAACGTGAAACCGAGCTCGCGTGCAGACTCATAGACGCCGTTGAGGATCTTCGCGTAATAGGGCGATCCGGGTATGAAGGGGTTGCCGGCGCTAACCACGACGATGGTCGAGCTCTGCGACGGCGACTGGCGATTCAGTGAATCGCGGACGAAGGTGCCCTTGCCCCGAACACGCCTGAGCAGTCCTTCCTCGGTCAATTCCAAGAGCGCCCGCCTCGTCGTCTTGCGGCTCACGTTCAACGACTGAGCCATCGAGCGCTCGTCGGGGATGCAGGCGCCTGCCCTGATGATGCCCGCGGCGATCTGTCCGCGGAGGGAGTCCTTGATCTGCTGATAGAAGGGCTCGGCAGAGGTGGTGTCGATGCGCATGGCGAGGCTCCGGATCGGACACAGGGGTTACGGTGAGGCGGATCACCGGGTCAAACTTATGTCACCTAAGGTAACCACAGGTATCTATTGTCAAACTGGAATACGCGCCTATTGAATCAATGTAGTGCCTATATTCGTGAAAAATCACCGTAATTACCATTTTATCAGGTCTCTTAAGGTTACCTCAGGATCCTCAAAATTGAGCGGATCCGCGTCCGGTCTGGCGACGCACCTGGCGTCAGTCCCTAGCGGCGCGGTCATGCCGCGCCTGTCGGAGGGATCCAGGATGGGACGTCTCAACCGAGCGTTCACGCTCTTCGAAGTGATGATCGGCCTGATGCTGGTCACGGTCGCGTCGATCAGCGTGTTGATGCTGCTGCCCATGGGGGTGAAGGCGCAGCAGATGGCGCGTTACCACCTCTACGCCTCGACCAAGGCCAATGAGCTGGTCGAGACCTACAGCCAATGCATCGCCGACTTCAACCAGAACCAGAGCTCGAGCGCGTTCCAGCTGTCGGTCAATTGGCCGTATCGCTACGGCCAGGGCATCCACGGCATGGACCTGGTCTCGAAATCGATCTATGGCTCCCTGGGCCAATTCGACATCGAACGCATCGTCGTCAACGCGAACGATGGCAACTACCCGATCCCGCTCGCGATCGCGCGTCGACTCGATTCTCCCGGGGACGAGATCCAGAACGTCCTCGATGCGGGTGGGCACATCTATTACTGCGATCCGATCCCGGCGAAGAGCGCTGGGAACGGGCTCAAGACGCTCGGCGCCGTCTCCGACTCCTCGCCCGAGCTGCAGCGCATGGTCTGGGCGGTCGTGGGATTCCCGCAGCAGGACATCCTGCCCATGGATCCGCTCGAGCAGCCGATCTCCGAGATGTGGCCTTTCCCCCCGGCGGGCCGCGACCGGACGATCCCTCGCTACCACGAGGTCGGACTGCGCTACGAGTTCATGGGCAATCCGCCGCCGCCGAAGCGATCCATGTTCGAGCCGGTCGCTCCGTACGCCACTGCCGCCATCCCGGTGCAGACCTGGGACGGCAATATGAAGGTGAACGGCGCCGGACAGCTCTATCAGATGAACACCTGGGAGATGTACGCGCGCGCTGATCGCGAGAGCGGATCAGCCGGGCCCTGGGAGAACGGCATCCACGAGATGCGCCGGCTGTCGCACCTGCATTGGGGACGGATCATCCATCAACTCAAAGGCTATGAACAGCGCTCGCCGAGCCTGGTGGTGAAGGCGCCACAGGGTTTCACGCTACCCCTGAAGTTCGTGTCCGGCCGATGGCTGGCCAATGGGACCTACGAGGAGCCGTGGGCGTGGTTCGACGCGATGGACCAGTACGTCTGCCCGCGCAATTACGTCCCACTGTCGAAACCGATGATCGGGATCCCCGCGCCAGCGGTGGGCCTGCCCATGAGCGTGTACCGCGGCACCGACATCCTGTACGAGGATCACGAAACCTGGAACAACACCGATCCGTCCAACCCCGATCTAGGCATCCATGGGCAGATCCGGCTCGGGATGCCGTCGCTCCAGCGCCGGGTGATGTACCGCACCGCCGCGCTCGCCTTGTGGGCGAAGGTGCAGAGCCCTGCAGGGATTCCCCAGCCGCCAGGATTCAGTTCGGGCCCGATCGCCATTCACAGCGCTCCGGCGGGAAACCTCGGGGCGAACCCCGCGGCGGATCCGAATGTCGCGGATCTGATCGGCAATCTGCCGGACGCGCAGAATCCGCTGCTGGGCATCATCGATCCTCCGAACCCTGCGCACATCCACCCCGCGCAGGTTCTGGCGCTGAATTACCTCGCGCATGCGGCGATGATGGTCACCGGCTACAAGCCGCCGTTCGTCGACACCAAATGGAACAATGACGCGAGCGATGACGTCAGCGTGCAGCCCGCCGATCCGACGCTGCCGTTCAAGGCGCTCGAGGCCACGGACTCGTATCTCTACGATCTGTGGGAATCGGCATCCAAGCCGCGAACGCCGTCGGCATCGACCCCGGGTTTCGCCGGTCAGGCCTATTCCGGCAACAAGCCGCTGACCCTGGCGGATTTCTCGACGAATCCCAATTGGTTCGAGAAGAGCAATGCAGCCGTCCCGCAGCCGATCGTCTACCGCCGCATGGTCGGCCCGATACTCAATCCCAATCCGCCTCCCTACGCCGACCAGGGTGGGTTCGATCCGGCTGGTCGGTCCGATCCGAACGCGTGGAAGATGGTGGCCGGGGCCGGAGCGACGCTCCTGAGGAAATGGTCTGGCGATGGATTCTACACCACGCTCACCGACACGCAGATGGCGCGCAATGCGCACGAGACCTGCCTGCGCTGGGGCATGGCCTACATCAGCGAGAATCCCTACGACTTCGTCGTCCCCAGACCGATGAACCGCCAGACCATGGTCGACCAGCCGATGTTCTGCTTCGACCTGTTCGACACGTCGGGCAAGGCCGACCGCACGATCGGCACGATCGCCTGGTCCGCTGAACCGAAGCAGGCGGCGGTGGGGACTTCGGCGCCCTTCTACCCGACGATCTGGGGCTCGCACCGCTTCCTGCCGAACTTCTATTACAACTGGATCGGCAGCGACGACTCATACCTCGAATGGGCGGTCGAACGCGCGTGGTTCTATCCGCCAGCCCCTGCTCCCAAGCCCAACGGCAACTGGTCGGACCGTTCGGGATATTTCGAATGGGGCAACGTCAAGACCACCGAGCCGAAGTATCCGGTCGAATGGGGCGCCCCGTACTACCGCAACGACAACGCCCCGGCGATCGCCCATCACGACGGTTTCGGCATCGGCACGAGCAACGGCAAGGTCATGCATCCTCGCTATTCGCCGGGACCGCAGTTCATGGTCTACGATCGCAAAGACCTGCACGGCCAGGCCAAACCAGGCGACAGCATCACGTCCCTGACCATGCCAACGGTGGAATCCAAGAACGACCGCGGCGACCGCTTCTGGTACAACGATCCCTTCAAGCCAGCGGACCGTGCACGGCAGCTGGTCTTCTGGGCGGTCGACTGGAAATCGTACGAGGATTCCGAATCGGCTGCGTGCGCGCCTCAGGACTGGTCGATGCACGGACGCCTATACGACGGGTGGGATGTCGTGTCGTGGATGAACGGACGCGTCGGCGGCTTCAGTTCCCTCGGACGCCTGTGCGGAAATCCCGAGCAGGATTTCGTCTGGATGCAGCCGGAGCGTGACGGGACCATGACGCGACCGCCGCCGACCGCGGTCGATCCCAACATCCCGGGCATGCAGGGCGACGTCTACGATTCACGCCATCCGGGCATCTGGTACGCGCGTCAGCCCCTGTATTCGGCGATCAACCTCGAGCAGTGGTCGCCCTATGTCGCGGTCGGCCTATGGGGCGCTGATCGCAATCACAATGGCCGATTCGATCGCGGCCCGATTCCGACCGCGATGCGCATGCGCGCATCCGAGATCGCGCGGTTCAACTATTACGACCCGATCGCCTGGACCACCCTGCGACGCTGAGGAGCCGCCATGCTGCACGTACACGACCGATTGGCTGTCCCCGCTCGCCACCTGCCGCGATCGACCGCCGCCTTCACCCTGATCGAGCTGCTGATCGCCATCAGCCTGTCGTTGGCGACGATGCTCGTGGCGGTCTCGACCTTCCGTCAGGCGGCTCAGACGATCTCGGTGATGAATCGCCTGAGCACCGAGAACGGACTGCTCAGGACCGGCTATTTCCTCAACGCCGAGGATGTGGATTTCTGGAACTCGCACGCGAATCCCGACTTCCCCTTCCTGAAGGGCCACATGAGCGACGAGGTAGCGCACACCGGCGACGGCGGCAATAATCTCGACAACAAGCGCCTGTTCCGCCGCGTCGCCTTCCGCTCCAAGGCGCTGGGTCCCGGTCCAGGCTCCGTCGCTGGAGCGAGCATGGCGTCCGGGGACTTCGATCCCAACTGGGAGCAGCCGAACGATGCGCGCTCGTGGTATCGCAACTACCTGATGCCCAACCCCACGCCGCTGGTCTACGATCGCTCGCTCGGGAATCCGACCGACGGCTATCCGATGGGCAAGGTGTTGTGGGATAGCGCCGAGGATGCGACGAAGTCCTTGAACAAGGTCCAGGCAGGGCGCATGCAGCTTCCGCTCGGCTGGGCGCCTTGGCACATCGCCGGTGATTACAGCGCCGTCAGCTGCATCAATCTCGACTACGCGGGCATATCGGCGCCGAACTACGGCGATCCGTCCGGTCTCAAGCCCGATGCTCCCGGACTGCGCGGCGCTCGTCCGAACCTGATCTGGCAGTTGTTCAAGGAACTGGGCCACACCGGCGTCTACACCTATATGCCACCAGGAACGCTGACCCTCATCCAGTGTCCCAACATCAACGACACCGAAGCCTCCATCGGCGTCAAGTCGATGAACTGGTGCAAGGGTGAGATCCCGTGGTCGCTGAGCGTGATGCCGCCGACCGCTACGACCAAGAAGGGCTACTGGCCGAACGGTGGGCGCATCATCGCCTGCACGCAACTCCCGACCGTGGTCACCATTCCCGACCAGGCGCTGGTGTCCGACAATTCTCGTGGCAACTACTTCATGGGCATGCCTGCCAGCAATGGACGTGTGTGCTTTCACCCCGACGGCGGCAACATGTATCCCGAAGGCGGCATCGTCCCCTACGATGATGACCGTGGCGGCTCTAACCCGTTCTACACCGCGGACCTCGACTGGATCAACGGCGAGAGCTTCTACCTCGGCATTGGCCAGGCATTCGCCAATTGGACCACGCTCCAGGCGCGCAGTTCGGTGGCGCTGATGTACGGCACCAAGTTCGTGCCGACCAACATGATGGGTACGGCCTTCGACCCCGATCCGCTGATCGACGCCACGACGCGCGACCCGTATCGCGCGATCGACAAGGAGACCCCGAATTTCTCAGGAAAATACACCCAGGGCGCGACCCGCTGGGAGAACTCCGCACGCACCATGACCTTCTGGCGCCAGCGCATGAAATTCGGCAGCCAGACCATGCACCTGCCGAGCAATTATACCGACACCACGCAGCCGGACCTGACAAACCGTCCGTCGGCATCCCCGACGCTCGCCACCGGCATCATGCGTTACCGCT
>JACCZE010000305.1 GCA_013696105.1 Planctomycetota bacterium
CAGCGCAACCGTGAGGTGATGGAGGAGATCATGCGCAGGTCGAAGAGTGCTCATGAGGTCCGAAACCGGATCTCAAAGCACTGTCAAGAATCATTTTATGGGATTTTCTAAAGTGAACGGCATTGCCCGGACCCCCACAGGGTGCTTTTCAGCACCCTTCTAAGCCGGATTGCCCTGAAGACCTGCCGGAGGTATATAGCCTAGGCACTTACCGGCATGCCTGACGACCCCCTCATCGGTTTCCAGACGGATTCCGTGCGCTTTGAACAGCTCCTCGGCAAAGGTGCGATGGGCTCGGTCTATCGCGGCATCCAGCTGGGATTGGAACGAACCGTCGCGATCAAGGTCATCGCTCCGCATCTCGCCGGGGACAGCGACTACATCGAGCGCTTCGGTCGCGAAGCGCACACCATCGGCAAGCTCGTCCATCCCAATGTCATCGCCTGCCATGATTTCGGTCCCTGCAAAGGTCCGTCCGGCGAGCAGCTCTATTTGATGATCCTCGAATTCGTCGATGGCTGGAGCCTCGGCACCTTGGTGAAGAGCAAGCGCACGCTCGTACGCCAGATCCTCGAGTACCATCGCCAGGCAGCCGAAGGGCTGCACGCCGCGCATCAGCTCGGCATCGTCCATCGCGACATCAAGCCCGACAACATCATGATCACCAAGCTCGGCGAGTCGAAGCTCGCGGACTTCGGCTTGGCGCGCAACCTCGAGGGCGCGCACATGACGCAAGCGGGCGCGGTGCTGGGCAGTCCTGCGTACATGTCGCCCGAGGCCTGCCGCGGAGAGGATCCGACCATCGCCTCGGACATCTACAGCCTGGGATGCTCGCTCTTCCAGACCCTGACCGGATATCCGACTTTCGAGGCGGCCAGCGCCATCCAGGTGCTGCAGATGCACATCACCGCACCGATCCCGCAGCTGGCGACGCATCGTCCGGATCTGGAATTCCTCCAGCCGATCATCCAGAAGTGCCTGGCCAAACACCCCGCGCACCGTTACGCGGATGCGCATGCCCTGGCGAAGGCGATCCACGCGATCGGTGTCCATGCATCGCGCGATCTCGCCGCTGGGAAGCCGGCGCAGGCAGAGATCCCCGCGATGCTCGGTGACCAAGCGACACTCCTGACCAACGTTCCTCGCGGACATTCCACCGTGGCCACGCAGGTTCCAGCCCGCGCTCCGATATCCGGGCGCACCGCTGCCGCATCCGGACGCTCCAGCTCCGCATCCGGGCGATCATCGCAGTCGCAATCGGCGGCGCAGTCGAAACAGCAGAGCCGACGCCGGAGAGATTGGGTCGGGGCGGGAGTGGCCGGTGCCGCGGTGATCGCAGGACTGATCCTGTTCGGCATGACTGGTCGCGCATCGGCGCAGCCGGCCGTCCCTGCACCCGTTGATCTCAGGTCCATCCTGGACAGCGATGGCAGTCGTCCGGCCCCAGAGTCCGCGAACGATCCGGCGAAGCGGGAAGATGCGCATCTACGCGACATCGACCGCAGCCTGGATCTGGTGCAGGCGCAGATCACCGCGAACGATCTCGGCGCCGCTGAGAAGTCGCTCGATACGCTCGTGGTGTCGGGCGATCGCCTGAAAGTGCGCAAACGACAGCTGAAGGAATCCCTGGTCGCGCGCTGGTCGCAGCAGGAAAGCGCTCTGCGTCAGCAGCTCGACGACCTCGAGAAATCCCTCGCCCGCGATCCGCTGGCCGCCGTGGCGAAGGCGCGCCAGATCGAGATACCTGAACGCTTCGTCGATCTCGGCGCGCGGCGCGATGCATTGGTCGCGCGCGCGGTGGCAACCTCAGCCCAGCGCACGACCGCTCCCAACCCGATGAGTTCGGCGCCGGAACCCGAGGCGGCACCGGCTCCTCCGACTCCGCAGCTGATCGCCTTGAAGCCCGGCCTGAATGTCATGGGCACGCCGATACCGCTCGGTCACGTGATGCTCCCTGGCCGCATGCCGATGGGCGATTTCGTGTCGTTCGCCTACAGCCAATCGGGAGAGACCGCGACCAACGCTGAAAGCCGGATGCAGCTGGTGATCGACGTGCCAAAAGGCAGCGGCTCCATGGGCGACGGACTGGTGATCCTGCTGCACAGCGGCACCAAGGATTCGCGACAGGTGGCCGTGTCCATCATATCGGCGGGAAGCGCCGAATGCCCACTGCAGCCGTTGCAGATGGCGGGCTCGAACTGGGAATTCCTCCGCATCCCCCTGCCTGACGCCACGCGCGGGACCCGTCAGATCCGCCTGAGCGCCGAAGGCGGGGCGCGATTCTTCTTCTGCGCGGGAGTCTTCGGATTCGCGTGCATGCCGAATGCAACCGACCTCGCGGTCGCCCCTGGCACCCTGGCCCAGATGT
>JACCZE010000133.1 GCA_013696105.1 Planctomycetota bacterium
GGCGGGACGCCGCAGGAGCCCGGCCAGCGCGCGGTGATCGGCCAGTTCGACCAGGGACCATCCGGTGTCGGCGAGCAGCGCCCCGAGCGCGTCGCCGCGCACATGCCAGCGGAACGGTTCATTGACCAGACGCAGCCACCAGCTCTGAGCAATCTGGTGGCCCCATCCCTGGGATCGCCGAGTTGCACTCGGCTCTTCGGTGACTTGCCGAGTACGACTCGGCGATCCCGGGGGGCTGTGCGCGGCTGCCCGCCGGGGGCTCCCTGCGGTCGTCCCCCAGCGGTCATTGCAGCTGCTAGCCGAGGGACTTCTTCAGCGCGCTCATCTTCTCGTGGGTGCGCGCCTGCTCGGGCAGGATCTCGACATCGACGAAGCGGCGACACACCTCGTCCAGTTGATGCAGGTCACGCTTGAAGTCGTCGATGCCGTGGTCCTCACCGCTTTCGAGCGCGTGGATCGCGGCCTTTTCTCCGAACATGGCCGCGCCTCCTTCATACAGTTTCGCGAAGGCTCCCCAGACGCCGGAGCTCTCGGCGGGCTTGCCCCCCATCTTCAGGATGTGCGCCCGCAGCGCTTCGACCCGACGCTGATGCGAAGCGAGGCCATCCGACAGCACGCTCGCGTGAGCGCTCGACGCGAGCTTGGCGGCCGCCTGCTTGTAGGTGCCCACGGCCGACAACTCGCCCCGCAGGAACGAATTGAGGGTCATGAGCGATTCCTTGGATGCGCCCATCGCCGACCCGGACGACTGCATGCGAGCGGCTCCGGAATCTGAACGGGAGGTCGTGCCGACGCGCTCCCAGGCCTCGCGTGCGGAAGACCTCGCCTTCTCCCACGGCATGAAGGAGTTGTCGGATTCGCGCTGATACTCCTCGCGCAGCTGCGGTTCTGCCTGTTCCCAGGATTTTCCTTCGACGCCATGGCGGCTGTACCCCATGTAGCCGGTGCGATACGCGGCTTTATAATCCGAGAACGGCCTGCCTTTCTCATAAGTCGGGCTCGCCGTGTAATGATCGCGCCAATAGGCGTCCTCTGCGGTCGGATTGACCGCCTCTGCGACACCCTTGCCAGTCAGGCCGCCGGCGATGCCGCCGACCACCGCCCCGATACCTGCACCGATCGGACCGCCGACGGCTCCTCCGATCGCGGCCCCAGCGCCAGCGCCGCCTGCGGCTCCGAATCCGCTACCGACCGGGTGGGCGCCCGGTGCACCGGTGATGGGGTCACGGTTCGCATCCTTGGTTTCCGGATGGGCTGGAAGCTTCATTTTTGAACTACTGTGGGTGGTCATGACCGGCTCCTTCATATCTGTGTGTGGGTGGTGTTTCAGACCGAGCGCTTCATTGTACCGGACTTCATCACGGCTGGTCCACCAACCCCCGGATACCTTATGCGGAAGGAGCGATGGCTGACCTGGGACTCGCCTTATGAAAAGGAACTCCGTGGTTGATGGAGGTTCACACCGATCACAGTGGCGGCCTATGGCCCGAACGATTCCTGGCGTAGTGCTGGCTCTGCTCGTGGCGATCCTTGCGGGCTCGTGTTCCAAGCACCCTCCAGCCGGCTCTCCGGCTGCTGCCCCCGTGGGCGTCGAGACGGCGCATGCGCTCAGCGGGCCCATGGACATCACCATCCCGAGCATCGGCAGCCTGCGTGCGGTCGACTCCGTCGCTCTCACCACCCGCGTTCCCGGCATCATCACCAACCTCCAGCTGCCCGAGGGCGGGCTGGTCGAGCGCGGTGCGATCCTGGTCGAGATCGATAGCGCGGAGGAACGCGCCGCACAGCGCGAAGCCCAGGTCGGACGCGACAACGCGGCACGCGATCTCGAGCGATCCCAGCCGTTGGTGGAACGCGGCATCATCAACGCCACGCAACTGGACGACCTGCGGGCGCGTCTGGCGGGCGCCGAGGCACGGCTCGGGGTCGCTGACGCGCGTCTCGCGGTGCGGAGGGTCACGGCACCCTTTGCCGGAAAGATCGGCTTGCGGCAGGTCAGCGTCGGATCGTTCATCTCGCCCGGGACGGTGATCGCGACGCTGTCGAGCGTGAATCCGATGCACCTCGGCTTCTCGATCCCCGAGAAGCACCTCGCGAAGCTGAAGTCCGGTCTGCGCGTCGAGGCGCGAGCTCCGGCATTTCCAGATCGCGTGTTCACCGGCACGGTGCAGGCGATCGATGCCAGCATCGATCCGGGGACTCAGGACATCGCGGTTCGCGCGCTGCTGCCCAACGACGATGGCCTGCTCGCTCCGGGCGGATCGATGAACGTCGAGCTGGTGATCGAGCACATCCCCGATGCCATCACCGTTCCCGAACAGGCGGTGCTGCTGCAGGCCACCCAGGCGGCCGTGTTCCAGGTGCTCCCGGTGCTGAAGCAGGGTCCACCGACGGCGAAGCGCGTGCCGGTCGTGGTCGGCCAGCGCCGCGCAGGCAGGGTGCAGATCGTCAGTGGTCTCTCCAGCGGAGCCGAGGTCGTGGTCCAGGGACTGCAACAGGTACGCGATGGCGCCCCGGTGGCGCCGAAGGCTTCCGATTCCGATGGAGTCGCCGCTGGTGCGGCGCCCGTAACCGGATCGAGCACCGCCGCGTCGGTGCAGTAGCCATGCGGCTGAGCGAAACGGCGATCAAACGGCCGGTCCTGGCCACGGTGGCGAACCTGCTCTTGATCGTGCTCGGCCTCGGGGCGCTGTTCGGCTTGCCCGTACGCCAGTATCCGGACATCGATCTCCCGGTGGTTTCCATCAATACCACTTTCCCCGGCGCATCCGCTGCGGTGATGGAATCGGACGTCTCCAAGCGCATCGAGGAGGCGATCAGCGGCATCGAAGGGGTCCGCACCATCACCACGGTCTCGAACGATGAGAATTCGCGCATCGACGTCGAATTCGCCATCACCCGCACCATCGAGTTCGCGACCGCGGACGTCCGCGACCAACTCGGGCGTATCCGCAAGCAGCTGCCGACCGGCATCGACGACCCGGTCATCATCAAGGCCTCCTCGAGTTCCAGCCCGGTCCTGTGGATCGCGCTGCAGGATCCGGCGCGCAACGGTCTCGAGCTCACCGATTACGCCCGGCGCAATCTCGTCGATCCGCTGTCGGTCGTATCCGGCGTCTCACGGGTGCAGATCGGCGGTGAACGCCGCTATGCCATGCGCATCTGGCTCGACCCCGCGGCGATGGCCGCGCGCAACGTGTCTCCGGCCGATGTCGTCCAACGCCTCAACCAGGAGAATCTCGAACTGCCGTCCGGACGCATCGAATCGACCCAGCGCGAGATGTCGGTTCGCACCACCACGCGGCTGTCTGGGCCGGAGGAGTTCCGTGCGCTGGTGGTCCGCGAAGGCGATTCCGCGGGCGGCCAGTCGGGACGGGTCCTGCTCGGGGATATCGCGAAGGTCGAGCGCGGTGCCGCGAATTACCGCACCGGCCTGCGCATCAACGGCCAGCCGACCATCGGCCTGGGCATCGTGAAGCAGTCGACCGCGAACACCCTGGACGTGGTCGACGGCGTGCGCGAGGCGATCGTCCGGTTGACTCCGACCCTGCCTCCGGGTCTGACGCTTGCGTATCCCTACGACGAGTCGCTCTTCATCAAGGCCTCGATCTCGGAGGTTGTCCACACCCTGATGATCGCGCTGGCGCTGGTGGTGATGGTGATCCTGGTCTTCCTGCGCTCATTCCTCGCGACGCTGATTCCGGTGCTGGCGATCCCGGTGTCGCTCATGGCCGCAGCGATGGTGATGGGCGCCTTGGGCTTCTCGATCAACGTGCTCACCCTGTTGGCGATGGTGCTGGCGATCGGCTTGGTCGTCGACGACGCGATCGTCGTGCTCGAGAACGTGTATCGGCGGTTCGAAGCGGGTGAGCCGCGCCTCTTGGCAGGCGTCACAGGCAGCCGCGAGGTCGCGTTCGCGGTCATCGCCACCACCACGGTGCTGATCGCCGTGTTCGTGCCGATCTCCTTTCAAGCCGGCACCGTCGGTCGGCTCCAGCGCGAATTCGGCCTGACGCTGGCCGCCACGGTGGCATTCTCGGCCTTCGTGGCGCTGACCCTCGCGCCCATGCTGTGCACGCGCCTGCTGAGGCGGTCCGAGCATCGCAATCCGATCGAACGGGGATTGGGACGGGCCCTTTCGGGATTGGAGGCCGGTTACGGCTGGTTGCTCGAGCGCGCGATGCGTGCGCGGCTGATGGTCGCATTGGGGGGGCTGGCGGTGATCGTGGCGGCGGTGGCGCTCTACCGTGCGACGCCGCAGGAGCTCTCTCCCACCGAAGATCAGGGCAACGTCATCATCCCGCTCGAGGCGCCGCAGGGTGCGACGATGGAGGCCACCCTCGCGCACGTAGCCCAGGTGCAGGCGATCATCGATCCGTACATGGAGGATAAGGGGGGGCCGGTGCGCGCGGTGCTCAGCGTCACCCCGGCGTTCGGCCAGCCCGGCACGGTGAACTCGGCCTTCGTCATGCTGCGTCTGAAGCCCTGGGAGGAGCGCACCATGACCCAGCAGGATCTGGTGAAGAAGCTCGCGTCGGGTTTGAGCGCGCTGCCCGGTGCGCGCGCCTTTGCGCGGAATCGTCCGAGTTTCGGCATCCGTGATTTCGGCCAATCCTTGAGCATCGTGATAAAGGGCGAGGAATACGCGCAGGTGCAGGAATGGAGCCGGCTGCTGTTGGCACGGGCGCGGAAGGATCCCCACTTCACCGGTCTTCGCGACGATGTCGACCTGACGCGGCCGCAGCTGCTGGTGTCGGTCGATCGCGCGCGGGCATCCGAGCTCGGCATCACCGCGCAGGACATCGGCAGCGCCCTGGGCGCCATGCTGGGCGAGATGAAGGTGACGACCTACCAGGATCGCGGCGAGCAATACGATGTGGTGCTGCAGGCGCCAGCGGAACAGCGCGCGAGCCCGGATGTGCTCGAGCGCATATACGTGCGCGCGCGCGCCTCCGGCCGGCTGGTGCCGCTGAGCACCATCGCCAGCGCCGTCGAGGCGGGCGCCCCGAAGGAGCTGCGTCGGGTCGACCGTCGCCCCTCGGTCACCATCTCGGCCACCCTGGTCGACTACAGCCTCGGCCAGGGGCTCGCGGCTTTCGAGGAGATGGCGCGCGCCGAGCTCCCGCCCACCGCGCATCTCGCGTTCACCGGCGAAGCGAAGGAGTACAAGGACGCCACCGGCACCGCGTTCTCCGTCTTCGGTGTCGCGCTGCCGACGCAGCTGATGATCTTCGCGCTCGCCGGCCTGATCGTTTTCCTGGTGCTGGCCGCGCAGTTCGAGAGCTGGATCCATCCGCTCATCATCATCGTCGGGGTTCCATTGGCGGCCGCGGGCGGGTTGGCCGCGCTGCTGGTCACCGGCCAGACCCTGAACGTCTATAGCCAGATCGGCCTGATCATGCTCATCGGGCTGGTGGCCAAGAACGGCATCCTGATGGTCGAATTCGCCAACCAGCTGCGGGATCGCGGCGAGGACATCGTTCCCGCGATGATGCATGCCGCGCGCGTGCGCCTGCGACCCATTCTGATGACGTCGATCGCGACCATCGCCGGAGCGGTCCCCCTGGCCATGGCCACAGGGGCGGGTGCCGAGGGCCGGCGAGCCATCGGAACGGTGATCATCGGCGGCCTGTCGGTGGCGACGGTGCTGACCCTGTTCGTGATCCCCGCGCTCTACATCTATCTCGCGCGCTTCACGCGGCCCTCAGGCGATATCGCGCGCGAGATCGCGCGGCTGGAAGCTGAGCACACGCACCGCTGAGGCCGTCGGCCGCCCGCCCGGGTGTCTCGGCTCGTCCCTGGTGCAGCCGTTCCAGGCGCTAAGCGTGTGCCGGCCCCACCGCCAACGATCGGCGCGTAAACGCCTCGTCCCTCCAGTGCTTGTATAACCGTGGGTCGGGCAGCTGTTGATGCCGAATGTCCCAGTGGGCAACACGGGGCCAACCTCACCCATGAGGATACCACGCATGTCCACCATCCTGGCGACGATGTCGCGCATTCCGGTGCTCCCGCTCGTCCTCTTGTGCGTGCTGGCCACGCATGCCGGCGCGGCTACCTGGAGCGGCCTGAGCGCCACTTCCGACAATTGGAGCGATTCTACCAATTGGCAGGGTGGGACTTTTCCGACCGGCACCGACAGCATCGTGTTCCCCGCTGCCGCACCGAGATCGACCAACGTCAACGATATCGCCAATCTCACCCCGTCCTCCATCTCCTTCAGCGGTACCTACAACGTCAGCGGAGTGGCGATCGCCCCGTCGGGAATCACCGTCATGACTGCAGTCACGGTGGTGACGATCGCCAATAACATACCGCTGCCTGCTGGAGGTCTGACGGTCACCGTTTCGGACGCCACCTCGGCGCTCAACCTGCAGGGGATCATCTCGTCGCTCACCGACGGCGTCACCAACGCGGGAGTCGGAGCGCTCGGCTACACGGGCGCCGCGACCAACACCTATGCCGGTGCAACCACGGTGAATTCAGGCACGCTGGTGCTCAATCGCACCGGTGCGGCGATCGCGGTTCCTGGCGCCCTCACCGTGGGAAATGGCAGTGCCGCGACCGTCACCGTCGTGGCGTGCCCGGAAATCGCCAATGCCTCGGTGGTGACGGTGAATGCCAATGCCATCTTCGATCTCTCCACCGCGACCGGCACGGATGTCGCGCCCGACACCGAGACCATCAATGCCCTCAATGGCGCCGGAACGGTCAATCTCGGAGCGAACTCGCTCGGATGCATCGGTCCAGCCAGCGGCACCTTCACCGGCAGCATCACCGGTACCGCGGCGCCGACCAACCCATCGATCCGAAAAGCCACCAGCGGCATCTTCAAGCTCACGGGCAACAACACCTATACCGGCACCACCACCCTGGCCGGAGGCGAGATCCGCGTGCTCGGCAGCCAGCCCACATCGAATGTCACGGTCAGTGCCGGCACCCTCGGCCTGTCCAGCGGCGGCTCGGTCGGGAACGTGACCTTCACTACGGGCAGCGCCAGCGCCTTCGCGCCCGGAAATGACGTCGGCTCGACGCAGGGTACGACCGGCAACCTCGTGATGGTGAGCATGACCACCTATCGCGTGAACGTCGGGGGAGCGACCACCTCGACCTACTCGAACGTGTCGGCC
>JACCZE010000338.1 GCA_013696105.1 Planctomycetota bacterium
GATTTTCACGATCCATTCCGGCTTCCCGGACATGGGATGATAGAAGTAAACACCCATTTAATAATAGGCACCCGGCTAACATTATGGAATTTACTAATTGGTTTATCATTTTTTTGTCACGCCTAACAACCAAGATCAGCGGCGGCCCGCCAGAAACGGAACGCGAAGCCACACACACGGTCGACGGGCCGTCCGCTGCATCGCAAGTTAGGCATGATCAAAAAATAATATCTCAATGCTTATTCCGATCCCATAAGAATTGAAGAATCAGCGCAAAGGCAGCGAGACTGCCACCACAGATCACACCACCGGTAGCGCCATAGACGGTAGCGGCACCACGTGGTTCTACATCGGACCATGGAACTAAATGTGCAAATAGACCGGGGGCAATGGTTCCTGCCGCCAAACCAAATATTCCACCCATGAGCATCCCGGCAAGTGCACCACCAGTAACTATAAAAAATATTTTAATCCAGTTCATGTGGCTGTCCTAGAATTGAGGAAGACGTCATTTATTATGCCTAACAACAAATGGACGTCGGAAGTGACGTGTTTTTTGCGTCGGGGGGTTTGGGGGTGGGGGAAGTGTTGTGGAGACAAGGGTTAGGGGGATCGTGTCCCATTGAGCATATCGCCTGTCATTGTGACAGCGGCGGCTGGGAAAGCCGTTCGGTCGGTCATCGATCCGTGGTTATTCTGGAATTGACATTCCGAGCATTTCGGCGGAGAAGGCGATGCCGAATGCGACGGCGAAAATGATCAGCAAGCACAGCAGGATCATGCCGAATACTCGCCAGTTGGAGTGGACGGCGACGCCTCTGCGGGTGCTGTCGCGGTATGGTTTCGAGAGGTGGTTTTTGAAATAGCGGCTGACCATCACCATGCAGATGATCGTGAAGGCGAATCCTGCCAGGTGGCCCGGGATGAACATGCATCCGATCAGGCCGATGATGCCGATCGCCATGCAGGTCGCCAGGGATCGGGACGCCCGCGCGCTATCGCCTGCGGTGGACCAGTTGCGAGACAGCATGATTCCAGCGAGGATGATCGATGCGAAAAAGGTCGCGCACATCATCTGCCCATGCGAATATTGGAATTTTCCCACGCCAATGTTCTCGGCGTCAGGAGCCTGGTACGGATTATCGGCCATGTGGTTTCCTCGATCGTTCCTGTTCGAGCTCTTCAGCAGGCGGGGCCCGATTTCCAGGTACGCCCCGCGCTCGTCACCTGGGGGAGCCCCAACTGTACCCATAGGATACATGAGAATCCGGACCGGGGAAAGACGCGGGGGCGCGTAGGAACCGGAAGTGCGATCGATGACCAAGCGATGCGACATTTCATCCTCCCGGCCATCGGGTGACCGACACCCGTGCACAGTAAGGGTGTCGGCTGTACTGGGCAGGGGATGCCAGGCACGCCGCACCATTGACCAAGGACCAAGGCGATCATGGGCTTCGATGTGGCGCACCCATCAGGATTCGAACCTGAGACCTACCGCTTAGAAGGCGGTTGCTCTATCCAGCTGAGCTATGGGTGCCGATGCGGAGCATGATGGCGGTACGACCAGGGCTGGGAAGCGGGAGTGGCCCAGCTTCGCGGGACACTCTGGTGATCCTTCGTCCAGGGCTCCGGCTCCAGCGGGCCTGTGCGCACGCCTCATCGCGGATACGGATTCGGGCTTCGGCTACCGCTGCGGCCACCGCCTGGAGCGTGATCAGGATAGCCTGTGCCGGCGGCGGAGGCGGCACCCGTGCCCTGTGCCCTGTGCCCGTTGCCCTGTGCCCGTTTCCCGTTTCCGTCTGAATGGCGGGCTCGGCCGAAGCCGAAGCCGAAACCCTGGTCCTATCCCACGCGATCGACGCACCGCGTGGTCAGGAGCGGAGCGCGTCTGTCGACCTACAGCAGGGTCGCGGCGATGCCCGCGAGCTCGCTGCGTTCGGATTTGGTCAGGGTCACGTGGCCGGCGAGGGGTTGGCCGCGCATGCGCTCGACGACGAAGGTCAGACCGTTCGAGTTGGAGTCGAGGTAGGGGTTGTCGATCTGGTGCGGGTCGCCGGTGAGGACGATCTTGGTGTCCTGGCCGGCGCGTGAGATGATGGTCTTGATCTCGTGCGGGGTCAGGTTCTGCGCCTCGTCGACGATCGCGTACTGCTTGCTGATCGAACGGCCGCGGATGTAGGTCAGCGCCTCGAGGGTGATCGACTCCTCCTCGATCAGGCGGTTGATCACCTCGTCGGGGTCGCGCTCTTCGCTGGCGAGCAGGAAGTGCAGGTTGTCGAAGATCGGCCCCATCCAGTGCGACAGCTTCTCGTCCTTGCTGCCCGGCAGGTAGCCGATGTCGTTGCCCATCGGCATGATCGGCCGGCTGACCAGCAGCTTCTTGAAGTGCTCGTCGTCGTGGATGACCTTGGAAAGGCCGCACGCCAGAGCGAGCAGGGTCTTGCCGGTGCCGGCGTTGCCGACCAGCGACACCAGCTTGATGCGATCGTCCAGGAGCAGCTCGAAGGCCATGCGCTGCTCGGGGCTGCGCGGGGAGACGCCAAACAGCTCCTCGGTCGTGTCGTCGATGCGGCGCGCGGTCTTCGATTCGGCGTCGTAGATGCCGATGATGTAGCGGTCGGGGTCGGCCTCGTCCTTGATGAGGACGAACTGGTTGGCGACCAGGGGGGCCTCGTCCTCTGCGAACAGTTTGGCGACCTCGAAGGTCTCGCCGACCGCGATCTCGTCGAGGACCTCGGCAGAGACGTTCTTCGTCACCCAGCCGGTGTAGAGCTCGTCGGCGTTGACCTTCTGGTTCTTGTAGTCCTCGCTGGGGATGCCCAGCGCATCGGACTTGATGCGCGCGTTGATGTCCTTCGAGACGAAGATGACGTTGTGCCCCTCGCGCTTGAGCATGTGCGCGCAGCCGAGGATGCGGTTGTCGTTGACGCCGGGCAGCATGCCGGCGATCTCGTCGTGCTTCAGCAGCACCTGGATCAGGCCGCCCTGCGGAGTGGGCACGCCGTCGCGCAGGCTTCCCTTGGCGCGCAGCTTGTCGAGCGCGCGCGCGACCTCGCGCGCGTTCTGGCCGAGCTCGTTGTTGGCGGTCTTGAACTTGTCGAGCTCCTCGAGCACCATCATCGGCAACACGACATGGTTGTCGGTGAAGGCCATCAGCGCGTTCGGATTGTGGAGAAGGACGTTGGTGTCGACGACGAAGGTCTTGGCGCGCGCGGTGTCGGGCATGAGGGGCGGTTCTACCGATCGGTGTGTTGGGCGGATGAAGAAACCCGCAGCGCCTGGGACGGCGCCGCGGATGCCAGCGCGCCGAGCAGCGCGGAGGCGCGGAACGGGATCACGGAGCCTTGAATTCGATGCGTGGCGTACCGATCAGCGTGGCCTGGTTGGTCGCGGAGATCATCAGGTGGGTGAAGCGTTCTGCGAGCGCCTGGGTCGCGATCTCGACGCCCTTGCCGTCGTACACCGAGATCGCGCGGTCGGTCCAGCGCACCGAGAGCGGCTTGACCTCGTTCGGACTCTTCGGCAATTCCACATCCAGGGTCACCCATTTAGAGTCCTTGTCGGATTGGCGGCCGAGCTGGATGCGCAGGCTGCCGATGCCTTTGACCTCGAAGCTGTAGCCGGCGACGTTGTCCTTGAGCGCGGTGGCGATGCCGCTGGGCGCACCGGGGTTCGACGGCAGGACGATCGCCGGCGGTTCCATGAACGCGCCGCCGAGCGGATCCCAGCCGATGACCTTGAACGCGGCCTTGCGGTCGACGGCCGGCGCGGACTTGGTCTCGCGGACAATCTCGATCTCTTCGATCGAGATCGATGCGCCGCCATCGACGGTGACCTTCATGGAGTCGCTGAGATCTGCGACCAGGATGTCGGCGGTCTCGACGCCGTTGTTGAATTGCAGCGACGTGTGGGTGTCGTCACGGCGCTCGAGCAGCAGCGTGTAGGGGAGCTTGGCGATGAAATTGAAGCCCTTGGTGCGTCCCACGGCCTTGCCGCTGGCGACGTAGGTGCTGGCGGCCAGATCCATGGTCACCTTGGCCCCGCGGAATTCGACGGTGAGAGTGCCCTTGTTCTGGCTGGTCTGGAAGCGCATCGACATCGTCTTCGCGCCACCGAGGTCGTGGCGACCGAGGTGCGCGCCGTCGGTGAGGTTGGCCACGACACCGGAATTGACCTGCCACTTCCCGTCGATGTCGGGGAACGACAGCAGATCGTCGTTGATGTCGAACAGGACCTTGTCCTTACCCTGGCCCGCCGCGGGGGCGGTGCGCGCGGTTGCGAGCTTCGCGACCCCCTCCTCGAGGCGCGCGATCTGCGCGGCCATCGCCGCCTGACCTGCCTTGTCCGTCTTCTTGATCTCGGCGAGCGTGTCGTTGAGCGCTTTCACGTTTCCGGCCTTGAGCGCATCGTTTCCGCGAGCGATGAGATCGGACAGCTCACGGCGCTTGTGCAGGCTCAGCAGCGTGTCGACGTCCGCGGACACCTCTGGCTCGAAGATGCCCTTGGCCTTTTTCGCCTGCACGTTGGCCATCGCCTGGTCGCCCGCGAGCAGCAGCATGACGATCGCGGTGGCGTGCTCATCGCCGGATGATTCGCCGGAATTCACCGCGTCCTGGAAGACCTTCGCGGCTTCCTTGGCGGCGAATTGGTTCCACGGCAGCGTGGTGCGCGTGCCGCTGGGACTGCTGACCTCGACCGCGGTCGCATCGCATCCGGTCACATCCCATTGCTCACCGTTGGGATTGGGCAGACGCAGCTTGGCCTTGCCGGTGGGAGCCACGCGGTTGATGAGCGCCGCGCGGCGCGTCCACAGGTCGACCTTGCGCTTGAGCGCGCGCGCTTCGGGCAGCGCCGCGTCGAGATTCGTCAGGGCCTGCTGCGCCGCGGTGCTCTGGTTGGCGATGAGCGCTTGGTCGATCAGACCGTTGGCCTGGACCACGGGATCCTTGCCGGACGCATTCGCTGCGGGAGCGGGTGCGGTAGCCTTGGGGTCCACGGCCGCGGGCGTCTCGCGCGGCGGCTGCACCGCGAGCGGTTGACCGGTCAGCGGCGAGACTTCGCCGGTGAAGGGCGGCTTCTGCGGTTCATCCGAAGTTGGGCCCTGGCCGGTCGCCGGAGTCGCGGCGAACGGCGCGGACGACTGCTCGCTCTTGGCGATCAGCGCGGTAGCCCATTCGGCGTCACCCGGCATGCCCCAGACCGTGAGCGCCGGGGCGAGCATCTTGCGGATCAGGTCGCCGTCGGTGTTGTTCGCGACCACGACCTCGAGGTCCTTCTTACGGCTGTCGTGCTGGGCGGCGATGGCCTTCTGCAGCGAATCGCGCTCGTCGGCGGTCTCGAGCTTCTGCGCCGCGATGAGCGCGGATTGGAAGCGCTCCTCGAGGCGGAAATCGGCGATCTGGTGCAGCAGTTCCGCGCGCGACAGCGTCGGAGCCTTCGCGATCGGATCGGCGGCGGGAGTCGGCGTGGCCTTGGGCGGCGGCGTCTTGGTCGGGATCATCCCCGTCGGCGGTGAAGCGATCGGACGATCCGGGAGCGTCTCGGTCTTCCTGGGCAGCGGCTTCGCGCTCTCGGGCTGCTTGGGCGGGGCCCACCCGGAGGACGATTGGCTCGACATCATCACCGCGATGAAGATGGCGGCAGCGATGACGCATACGACGACCACGCCGATGACGATGCCACTGTCGTCATTCTTGCGCACCGAGCTCGATTGCGGCTGCGCGCCGCCGACGCGCGGCCGACCGGCGTAATTGCCCGATCCGCCGGCGCGCCGCGCGATGTGCGCGTTCGCGCTGGAGCGGCCGACCCGCCCGGTGCCGGTGG
>JACCZE010000393.1 GCA_013696105.1 Planctomycetota bacterium
ACCGCCGATGCGGGTGGACGAAGCCGATGCGGCTCGGGCCTGAGCGTCACCAGCATCCTGATGATCGCGCTGTTGACCTGGCGTCGACGCACCTGAGGCACTCGTCTTGAACTTCGTTGCGTGGAGGGATCCTGCGGCATGCCGCTCGATACGGGTACCGACCGCCTTCACCTCGCGCTGCTGAACGCCGATCACAGGGTCATCGACCACACGTGGAATTGGCAGGTCCGATCGACCTTCTGGCGCTTCTATGTCAATTCCGCACATGGCGCCGCGATTCGCCTAGGCCAAGCGTGGTCAGAACTCGCACCGCACCGCATCCATCTCCTCCCACCGTGGATCACCTTCGATTGCCGCTGCGTCGGCACCGTCACTCACTTCTATGCGCACTTCGAGGTGATCGGACTGCCAAAACCACTGGTCCGGGACGTATTCGCCCGACCCATCACGCTGCACCCGGAGCGTGACCTCGAAGCTCGGGCCGCCAGCTGCGCTCATGCCATCCGAGCCACGACATCGCAACCTCCGGAGGTCGCCTGCGAACTCACTGGGGTGCTCTACTCGGCGATGGCCAAGGCGTGCTCATCGCTGCCGCTCCCGCAGCGGGAGCGGCTCCGCGCGGCCTTGAGCGGGAACCCGAGCTCCAACCGGCACTGTCCGCGATCCGTGAACGCTATCGCCAGCCGTTGAGCAATGCGTGGCTCGCCCGATCCTGTGGATTGAGCGTCGACCACTTCATCAAGATCTTCCGCAATTCCATCGGGCAGACGCCGGCGCAATACATCCTCGAATTGCGGCTCAGTCAGGCGGCGCAGAAGCTGATCACCACCGACGATAGCATCGATGCCATCGCCGACGGCTGCGGCTTCCCGAATCGCTACTACCTGTCCCGGGTGTTTGCCAAGAGGATGGGCTCTCCACCAGCGGCGTATCGCAAACGTGCGGGGCGATGACCGACCTCGCTACGTCCGGTGTTCGAACCCGGTCCAGGTCATCGGAACGACCCGACCCTGCCGGTCTTCGATGAACGCGCCCGGTTGATCGAGCAGCCAGCCGACCCGTGACAACGGACGGGGAAACGGCCAAGCCAGCTGCAGATTCGGCCAGTGCTCGGCCGACACCGCCACCAGCAGCTCGTAATCCTCGCCGTCGCAGCAGGCGGCCTTGGCGCCGTCGGACATCTGCGCGACATCGGGATGCACCGGCACGTCCTGCGGCAGCAGCAGGCAACCGCAGCCGCTGGCCTGGGCGAGCTTCGGGGCATCCGCCGCCAGGCCGTCGCTCAGGTCCATCATCGCGTGCGCGTAGGGCTGGTCAGCGAGCCACTGACCTTCGGCGAAGCGCGGCTCTGGTCGCAGGTGACGCCCGCTCGCGAGGCTCCCGCCGAGCGGACCGGTGACGATCAGAAGGTCGCCTGGGCCGGCGCCCGAACGCACCAGGAAGCGCGCGCTCGCGCGCTCGCCCCACACCGTGACCGACACCACCAGCTGATCCGACGCGGTGGTGTCGCCGCCAAGCAGCGGACAGCCGTGGCGTTCCAGCTCGGCGATCAGCCCCGCCATCACCGCCTCGCCATTCCAGCGCGCGGGACAGGACAAGGCGACCACCGCCCCCACCGGGCGCGCCCCCATCGCCGCCAGGTCCGACAGCGCGGCGCCGGCCGCCTTGCGTCCGACCAGCGCCGGCTCGTCTTCGGATCGGAAGTGGCGGCCTTCGACGATCGCATCGACGCTCAGGCAGGTCGGCCCGCCCGGGGTCCACACGCAGCAATCGTCCCCGATGCCGGTCACTCCGCTGGGATCGGTCACGCGCGCACGCAGGTTGCGGATGAGATCGTTCTCTTTCACGAATAAACGTCCGACGTCTGACGTCCGACGTTCTCAAGGTACCTTGGCCGGAGCCGCGGTCTGCTGGGCTTCGGCGATGGGATCGAGCGATGCGCGCTGCGCGGGCTGCTCCTTGGCGCGGATCTCCTTGCGGCGCGCCACGATCGCGGCTGTGATCTCGGCGATGCGTCGCTCCAGTTCGGCGACGCGCTTCGGATCCGATGGGTAGATCGGGTGATGCAGCTCGTTGAGGGCGTACATCTGCGAGCGCATCTCCTCGTTCAGCGATTCGAGGATCGGGTCGAAATCGGGCGGGGTGGTCATTGGCGTCCGATGTTGATCGCGCCGGAAGTGCGGCAAGAGGCTTCTGGACCCGGTTGAGCGGCTCTCGGCGCTGCGCGAGGCCGATGGCGGCCGGAACGCAGCCATCCATTGGCCGAACCGGTCTAATGCGCGAACGGCTGCGCCATGCCCTCGGGCAGGGAGAGGATCTCGACGCCGCGTTCGGTGACGGCGATGGTATGCTCGAACTGGGCGCTGCGTTTGAGGTCGGCGGTGACCGCGGTCCACTGGTCCTCCCAGGTCACGTGCTTCCAGGTGCCCTGGTTGATCATCGGCTCGATGGTGAAGACCATGCCCGGCACCAGCTCGCGGGTCTGGGTGGCGTCGAAATAGTGCGGCACCTGCGGATCCATGTGGAACTGCTCGCCGATGCCGTGGCCGACGAAGGCTTTGACCACGCTGAAGCCGCGGCTCTCGGCGTGCTCCTGGATGGCCTTGCCGATGTCGCGGATCATGCCGCCCGGCTTGACCGCGCCGATGCCGCGCATCATGCATTCGTAAGTGGTGGTCACGAGATCGCGCGATGCCTGGTCGACCGTGCCGACCAGCACGGTCTCCGACAGGTCGCCATGCACGCCGTCGATGTAGATGGTGACATCGAGGTTGACGATGTCGCCGTCCTCGAGCGGACGCAGGTCCGGAATGCCGTGGCAGATCACCTCGTTGACCGAGGTGCACAGGGACTTCGGGTATCCGTGGTAGTTGAGGGTGCTGGGGTACCCGCCGCGGGCGATGTAGGCCTCATGGGTGAGCCGGTCGATCTCATCGGTGGTCACGCCCGGCCCGATGGCGGCCTTGGCCACCTCCAGGGCCTCGCGCGCCAGCTTGCAGGCGCGGCGCAGCCGCTCGATCTGCTCCGGAGTCTTGAGCAGCTGGCGCGAGCGCGGGTTCGCGGGACGCCCGGTGAGCGCGTAATCGGGACGGACGATGTGCTCGGGCACCGCCCGGCGTGGGCTGAGGGCATGCGGCTTCACCGCGCGGAACCCGGGCGGCGGTGGCGTCTGTTCCGTCGCCTGCCCTTGCAGGATGCGCAGCTGATCGCGTGCGAAGTGGCAGCGCTTGTATTTCTTGTCGCTGCCGCACCAGCAGGGGTCGTTGGGTCCGAGCTTCGCCATGAGCGCGCCAGGGTACGCGCAGCGGGGCGGGAGCCAATCGAGTTGGCGCTGGGCGGTTCGTGGTTGGTGGTCGGTGGTTGGTCGATAAACACCTCAGAGGTCGCCTGGCTGGCCATCCGCCATCCGCCATCCGCCATCCGCCATCCGCCATCCTCCTCCCACCAACTACCACCAACCCCCAACCTCCCCATGCGCACCACCATCAATACCACCGACGCCCCTGCCGCCATCGGCCCCTACAGCCAAGCGGTCAAGAACGACGGTCTGCTGTGGATATCCGGCCAGCTCGGCCTCGATCCGGCGAAAGGCACCTTCGTCAGCGACGCCACCGGGCCCCAGGCGGAGCAATGCCTGCGCAACCTCGATGCCATCTGCCGCGAAGCCGGCACCAGCCTGTCCAAGGCCCTGCGCTGCACGATCTACCTGGTCGACCTCGGCGAGTTCCAGACCGTCAACGGCATCTACCAGACCTTCTTCGAGGCCCCCTTCCCCGCGCGGGCCACCGTGCAGGTGTCGGCTCTGCCGAAAGGCGGACGGGTGGAGATCGACGCGGTCGTCGCGCTGTAGGACGGGGTCGTCGACACGGTAAC
>JACCZE010000411.1 GCA_013696105.1 Planctomycetota bacterium
GCCGCCGAGGATCTCCACCTCGGTGCGGTCGCGCAGCGCTGCGATCAGCGTCGGCTGCGCCGCGACGACATCCAACCGTCCGAGCGCGCGCAGCGTCGCGGCGCGCTCGGCCAGCGCGGGTTCGCCCGCGAGGATCGCGAGCAGCGCATCGGCGGATGCCGCGTCGCGCAGCTCACCGAGCAGGTCGATCGCCGCCAGCCGCGTCTCGCCGTTGCCCGCCAGGGCCGCACGCACGCTCGGCACCGCAGCGGCGCCCAGATGCTCGGCGAATTCCCGCAGCGCCCGGGCGGGCAGCTGTTCCGCAGGGATGCCTCCCAGCAGCGCATCGGGGTCGCGCTCACCGCGGATGCGCTCGGCGATCAACCGCGCCAGGATGTGGACGGGCTGCGCCCCGGACCGGCATTGGCTGACCAGCGCCTCGGCCATGGGCAGTGCCGCCGCGCGCACCCAGGGCCGCAGGTGGAAGAGCAGCTGATCGTCCGCCGCCCGCGCGATCAGGCGCGCTGCCACCGCATACGCGCTCTCGCAGCGGTGCACGACGATGGCCTTGATCAGCGCGGCGTCGCCGATGGGGTCGACGCTGCGGCTGGCCAGGTCTTCGGCGGCGTCGGCGGCAATCCGAGGGTACAGGTCGAAGTAGACCTCCAACGCGGCGGCGTGCTCGAGCGCGTCGCGGCTGTCCTCGACGCGGCGACGCACGATCTCGGCCATCCCTGACGGACGCAGGCGCTTGGCCTGCCGCAGTGCTTCCAGCCGCACCGCGTAGCCGCTGCGGACGTCCACGAGCGCACGGCGCACCAGCGACTCCGAACCGCGGGCGATCAGCTGTGCGAGTTCGACCGGCGGCTCGTCGCTCGCGGCCGGCGCCGGGCGCGCGGCGGATTCAGACGTGCAGGATGCGCAGCACAGCAGAGCGGCGGCAATCACCAACCAGCGGACGAGCATCGGCGGACGATAGCAGGCTGGACGGGAAGGGAATGTGCTCCGTGCTCCGTTCTCGGTTCTCCGTCCGACAGCCGAGGCTCGTCCGTGGGTGGATCGAATGGGTCCAGGCAATGCCCGGTGTGGAAGGACGGAGAACGGAGAACGGAGAACCGAGAACTGAGAACTGAGAACTGAGAACGTTGCTTGTCCCCTCCCCACTTGCGGGTCGACCCTGCGGCCCAAGCTGTCGCGCCGCATGCTGGACCTGGTCACCGCTCCCGTCACCGCCCGCATCGCCGCGCACCTCGGCGTGCCGCCCGAGCGCATCGTCGCGCTCTACGGCTCGCCCGCGAAGGGCGTCGCGGGCGACATCGCACTGCCGTGCTTCCAATTGGCGAAGGCTCGCTCGACCAGTCCGCCCGCCCTGGCGAGCGAACTCGCGACGCTGGTCAACGGCGCCGACGGCGTCCAGGCCAGCGCCGCAGGCCCGTTCCTGAACATCACCTTCGATGCAGCGCTGGTGGCGGCGGCACTGCTGCCGGCGCTGGCCGCGGATCCGCGCGTCGCCCTGCGTTCGGCGGTGGGCGTCCAGCGCACGGTGTGCGTCGACTTCTCGGCGCCGAACATCGCCAAGCACATGGCCTTACACCACATCCGCTCGACCATGATCGGCAACGCGCTCGCGCATTGCTACGCGGCGGCTGGCTGGACGACCGTGCGCATCAACTTCCTCGGCGACTGGGGCACGGCCTTCGGGCGGCTGATCGCCGGCTGGAAGCGCGAAGGTCTGACCCTCGCCGACCTCGAGCGCGCGCCCAACAAGGTCACCTTCCTGAACCAGCTCTACGTGCGCATCTCGCGCCTCGAGAAGGAGGATCCCGCGGTCGAGGACGAAGCGCGGCAGTGGTCGCGCAAGTGCGAGACCGGCGACCCCGAGGCGATCGGCCTGTGGGAGATCATCCGCACCGCCAGCGTCGCCGCCTGCCAGGAGATCTACGACCTGCTCGGCGTCGCCTTCGACGACTGGCGCGGCGAAGCGCACTACCGCGACGCCATGGGCCCGATCATCGCCGAGCTGCGCGCGAAGGGGCTGCTGAAGGAGGACCAGGGCGCGCAGGTCGTGGACCTGAGCTCGGTGGGCATGAAGAAGCCGTGCCTGATCCTGCGCTCGGACGGCGGCAGCCTCTACACCACGCGCGACCTCGCGGCCTGCGACGACCGCTTCGCGCGCTACGGTTTCAGCCGCGCGCTGTACGAGGTCGACCTCGGCCAATCACTGCACTTCAAGGAGTGGTTCGCGGTGGCGAAGCTGCTCGGCCGGCCCTACGCCGACAGCCTGCGCCACGTCGGCCACGGCGTCGTGCTGATGTGGAACGACGAGACTAGCACCTGGGAGAAGACCGCGACGCGCAAGGGCGTGCCGATGATGCTCATGGACATCATCCAGGAGGCGATCGAGCGCGCGCGCGCGGTCATCGCCGACAAGAACCCCGAAATCGTCGGCGACGAGCGCGAGCGCATCGCCAAGGCCGTCGGCATCGGCGCGGTGGTGTTCAACGACCTGAAGAACGGCCGCACCGGCGACGTGAAGTTCAAGTTCGAGGAGGCTCTGCGTTTCGACGGCGAGACCGGCCCGTACCTGCAGTTCGCGCACGCGCGTCTGTGCTCTATCGAGCGCAAGTTCGCCGAGACGCATCCCAGCGCGCCGCCCGCGGATCCGAAGCTCCTGCGCCTGGCCGCCGAGAAGGGCGTGCTGCTGGCCATCGCCCGCCTGCGCCACGCCCTCGAACGCGTGGCCGAGAGCGACGAGCCGAGCATCCTCGCCCAGGCCCTGCTGGCGCTCGCATCCGCGATCGCCTCGTGGCTGACCGCCGGCAACCACGACCCGGCGCTACGCGTCCTCTGCCCCGACGCGGCCACCGCCTCGGCCCGCCTCGCCCTGGTACGCGCGGCGCGGGGCGCGTTGGGCGAAGGGTTGCGGTTGCTGGGATTGCAGGCGCCCGAACGGATGTAACCGCAGCGACGTGCTCCGTCCTCGGTCCTCCGTTCTCAGTCGGGGAGCGGTTGGCCCGGTAGCCATGTCATCGCATCGATGAACCGGCTCCGGCTGTCCGACGGAGAACGGAGAACGGAGCACCGAGCACGAGTGTCCCCCCGGACCTGCCTCCGGCAGTCCGACGGAGAACCGAGGACGGAGGACGGAGCACCTCTCCTCCGTTTTTCCCTCCCTTCCCCGTGACCAGTCCCGCGTACCCTTCCAGCCATGCCAGCCATGTACGCCTCCCTGAAATCGCCGTGCGGCGCGCATGCGCGCAACCACTACGACCTGTTCATCCCCGACCGCGCCGAGCACCAGGCGCTGGTGGTGTGCTTCCATGGCGGGTGGTGGAACCAGGGCCGCGGCGAGGATCTGCGCCTGTTCTGCCTGGCGCTGGCCGAGGCCGGCTACCCGAGCGCGACGGTGGATTTCCGCTCCTTCGCCGATGGGGCGCGCGGCGGGCACGACATCCTCGAGGACGCGCGCGCCGGCGTCACCAAGGCGTTGGAGGAGGCGGCCATCCAGGGCCAGGACGGCTCGTCGGTCATCCTGCTGGGCAGCGGGTCGGGCAGCCTGATCGCGCTGAACCTGGCCGCGCAGCTCGGCGAGGACCCCGCGATGCGCGTCCGCGCCGTCATCGCCTGCGGCGTCTCGCCCTCGCTCGAGCACGGCGACGGGCTGGCCCCGCACGTGATCAAGGCGGTCGACCAGTTCGCCGGCGCCCAGCGCCACGCCGTCAGCCCGATGCACCTGCGCCCGGACGCGTTCCCGCCGCTGCTGCTGCTGCACGGGGACAACGACACCGATGTGCCGGCCAAGCTCGCGCACAAGTTCCACCTGCGCGTGGTCGAGGCCGACGAGCACAGCACCCTCGCGGTGCTCAGCAGCCTCGGCCACCAGTTCATCGAGAACCCCTCCGACCGCGGCGGCAAGGCGGCGCTCGAGCGCATCCTGCCCTTCCTGCAGGAGCACGCGGGCAATCCCGCGAAGGCGTCCCCGGTCGCAGCCGCGACCTGAGTCACCGGAACATGGGCGCGCGAGACGCGCCCCGAAGCCGGCCTCCTGGCCGCTTCGTGGTGCTCCTCGCCTCGACCGGCTGACGTCCGGCGACGGACACCGCATCTCGGTTTCCTTTCGCGCACCGCGCCCATCCTGCGCCGCCATGGCCGATCCGTCGCTGCTGATCGCCCCCGGCTCCGAGCACTGCTTCGTCGACGCCCTCAGTCCCTTCGCGCTCTATTTCGGCAACGGCATCGGCATCCGCTGGTACGGCCTGGCCTA
This sequence comes from Planctomycetota bacterium, assembly GCA_013696105.1. Lineage (GTDB taxonomy): Bacteria > Planctomycetota > UBA11346 > UBA11346 > UBA11346 > JACCZE01. Next base: position 4,244 of record JACCZE010000411.1, read on the forward strand.
CCTCCTCGGCCTGGCGTGGGGATTCTGGATGGCCTGGCGCTGGTCCGGCGCCGGCCGTTCGCCGCTGAGCCGCCCGCAGATCCAGGATTTCGTGCTCGCCGCGGGACTCGGCATGCTGATCTGCGGCCGCCTCGGATTCTGCCTGTTCTACGCCTGGCCCGACGTGGTCGACAATCCGATCGGGCGCATGGGCCTGTACGACCGCACCTATGGCGACTACCTGCCGACCGGGGCAGTTCCCCGACCCGACCACGAGGTCGTGCGCCGGTTCGAGTTCCCGTTCATCCTCCAGGTCTGGAACGGGGGCATGGCCAGTCACGGCGGCCTCGCTGGCCTGGTCATCGGCAGCTGGTGGTATGCGCGGCGTCAACGCATGCAGCTTCCGGTGCTGCTCGACATGGTCTCGGCCACCGCCCCGATGGGCGTCGCCTGCGGACGCATCGCCAACTTCATCAACGGCGAACTGTGGGGCCGTCCGTCGGACGCGCCGTGGGCGGTGATCTTCCCTCACGCGCCCACCGTCGGCGGATTCCACGTCGGCCGGCACCCGAGCCAGCTCTACGCGGCGTTCCTCGAGGGCTTCATCATCCTCGCCATCGTGCTGCCGCTGCATGCGCGGCATCGCCGACCGGGACTGACCACCGGGGTGGTGTTCTGCCTCTACGCCATCGGCCGCTTCGTGGGTGAACACTTCCGCGAGCCGGACATCGGTCAGCCCGGTTCGCCCGGACACGCCGCCATCCTCGGCTTCATGAGCAAGGGCCAGGCGCTGACGATCCCCGTGTTCGTGGTCGGTCTGGTGATCCTGATCTGGGCGCTGCGGCGG
>JACCZE010000417.1 GCA_013696105.1 Planctomycetota bacterium
GGTTCGCCGCCGTCGCGCCCGCCGAGGTCGTCGTCGGGGCGCAGCTGGCGCAACCGCTGCAGCGCGAACACGGTGACGAGCACCGGGGCGTGGTCGGCATCCGCCCCCGATTGGCGCCGCTCGAGCAGCGATGACAGCTCGCCGAGCGCCGCCGCCAGCGACCGCGCCTCGTGCCGGACGCTGCCGTGCGGCAGGACCGCGGCGAGACGTTCGTGCAATCGCGCGAACGGCCCGTCCTGGTCTTCGCCGTCCAAGGCCATCAAGCGCAGCTTCCCGGGAGCATGCCGCGCCGCCAGTCCGATGGCGATCGCGCCGCAGGTGGCGGCGGCGGCTTCGCGGTTCTGGCCGACGATGAGCACATTGCCGCCGGCGGATGCGGGGAAGGTCGCTTCGGCCGCGCCCTTGAGCGAACTCGATTGGCCGATCGCCGCGCGCATGCGCGCATCCTCGGCAACGTGCGGGCGCGCCAGCAGCGCCGCCAGATCCAGCTCCTCCTCGAGGTTCGAGGGACCGTTGCCCTCGAAGATCACCGGCGGCCGTTGCGGCTTCCAACCCTCGGCCTGCGCACGCCCGGCGACGTGGTCGAGCTGCGCGGCCTCCAGCTCCTCGGAAAGCCAGCAGACCTGGAACGGGCTGTTGCCTTCGACCAGGCCGGCGCGGTCGTTGTAGATGCCGTCGCCCGGACGTGTGAGCAGGCGGGCGGCGTCGTTGTCCTCGTGCAGCAGCAGGTGCGCGTCGTTCTCGTTGCAGGGCAGCGCGATGCGCACGCCCATCTGGCCGAGGCTGCTCTTGGCCAGAGCGTAGGATCCGCCCAGGGTCTGCGAACCCAGGACCACGTGCACGCCGAAGGCGCGGCCCTGACGGACGAAGCGGTCGAGCAGCAGCGCGGCATCGCGCGCGATGGCATCGTCCTCGGTAAAGAACTCCTGGAACTCGTCGATCAGCAGCAGGATGCGCGGCAGGTATTCGCCGCCGGCCTTGCGGTGCGCCGCCAGATCCTGCGCGCCGGCGCGGCGGAACGAGTCGCCGCGGCGGGTGAGCTCCTGGTCGAGGTGGCGGAGCACGCTCAGTCCGAACTCGCGATCGCTCTCGATGGCGATGACGCGCGCATGCGGCAGATGATGCGCAGCGAAGGCCTTGAACTCGACGCCCTTCTTGAAATCGATGAGATGGAATTCGAGCTCGCGCGGCGAGTACCACAGCGCCGCGCTGGTGACCAGCACGTGGAAGAGCGTCGACTTGCCCGATCCGGTGCGGCCGCCGATCAGCGCGTGCTGACAGGTTCCGCGTCCGAGCTCGAAGTGCTGCAGCCGGTCGGCCCCGCGCTTGCCGATGGGGATCGAGAGATGGCTGGCGGCGCTGAGCGACCACACCGCATCCGGGCTGGGAGCGACCGACGTGAAAGGCACCTCGATGCGCTTGGCGCCCAGTGCGAGCTTGCCGATCTCGCCGATCAGGCGCGTCGCCAGCTCGGTCGACGGCGGCGGTTCGGGCACGAAGGTCCATGCGTGCAGCGGATCGCGGTCGATCGCCAGCCGGCCCTGCACTTCGCGCAGGATCAACCCGGATTGGCGGAACCAGGCGAGGTCGAGCGGGCCAGGCAACGGCTTGCGGTCGTCGTGGAGCACCACCACGTGCACGCCGCAGCGCGCGCCGCTGCGTATGAGCACCGAGAGGTGCTCGATCGCGCGCTCGCTGAAGCTGGCTGGGAAATCCGCGACCACCACCAGCCGCAGCGCCTCCTGCATCTCGCCGGCCTCGCGGTTGTAGTCGTCGATGGTGGCGTAGCGGCCGCGTAGATGCTTCTGGATCACCATCTCGAGGTGGGCGATGAGATCCTCGAGCCCGCGCTCGATGCGCGTCGCATCGTTGAGGATCCCGCCGCCGAGCAGCGCCTCGTCGTGGTCGGCCATGTCCAGGAGCCCGGCGAACGAATCGCCCAAGCCGACCGGGTCGATGAGCGTCAGTCGCAGGCGGCCCGGCGGGAACGATGCGAGCGAGCGCAGGACGATCTGGTTCGCCAGGCGCAGGGCCTCGTGCCGGCATCCCGCGCCGGCCCGCACCAGGAGGGACGACGGGCTGGGAAGTCCGAGGGCGACAGGGATCTCGAGCGATACGTCGGCGGCGACCGGGAATCCCGGGCCATCGCAGGTCGCAGCGAAGTCCGCCAGACTCATGCGCGCGCGACCCAGCAGGATCTCGCCAGCGTAATCGCCCGGAGGCGACCAGCTCGACCAGGATGGATGCGACCACGCCGGTTGCAGCGTCGCGGCCCTCTGTCCGACTGCCGCAGCATATGCGCGCACGGCAGCGACCGCCTCGGTCCAGCGCTGCTCGAGCCTGGAGCGCACGTCCCCCCACCCACGATCGCAGACCGACAGGCGCTCGGCCAGGGCCGCGGTTTCGCGCTCAATTGCCGCACGATGCCGCTCCTGTTCGAGCTGGGCGCGCTCTGCGGCGCGGATCGTGACGGCTTCGAGGGTCAGATCGAAGCGCGCAGCGATGCGCTCGGCCAGCGCCCGCTCGCGCTTGCGCACCGCCGTCAGCGCCGCGTCGGTGCTCGACTGCAGCGTTTTCGCCCGGTCGGCGCGGTCATCGACCGGGATATTGGCCAATCGCTGGTGGAGGGTCAGGCGGGGATTCAGAGCGTCGGTCACGGCCTGGTCGAGCAGCTCCACGCGCGCACCGACGCGCGCATGGGCGGCATGGATCTGAGCGAAACGCTTGGCCAGGAATCTACGCCGCAACCACGTCGACAGCACGATCAGAGCTTGCGTGGCCACGCTGGAGGCGATCGCCCACGGCACGACATCGGGGAAGGAAGCCAGGTAGTACAGCGCCGCGAGCAGGGCGATGTGGGGAAGCGCAACCATGCTGTGGATGAACAGCAGTCCGCCCGGTCGCACGGCCCCGTAGGCCGACGACTCGCTCACCTCGACGAACTGGGTCTGCGCGTCCTCGATCTCTTCGCGCACCAGGCCCATCAGGCGCGGCAGATCCCAGGTCGGAAGCACGTCGGTCGCGACCGCTGCGGGATCCATGTGCACGCCCGCGCGTCGGCAGGCGCGACCGATATCCGTGCCGAGCGTGGCGACCTGCTTGCGCAGGCGCTCGAGTTCGGCCTGGAATGCGGTCCGCCTGCGCTCGGTCTCGCGCGCCATCTCCGGAGTCGGGGGCGAAGGTTCGGGCACCGCTGCGTGCGAGCGTTCGATCTCCATCAAGCGCTGCTCGAGGGTCGCGCGCAGCTGTTTGCGCATGCGTGCGCAAACCTGGGCGACGCGCGTCGCCCAGCGTTCGCGATCCGCCTGGAGCGTGGCGAAGACGGCTTCTGCGGCGCCTCTCGCCTCGGGCAGCGGCCGATCCTTCTCCATGCGATCGATGGTGCGCTGGCCCGCCTGCGCGATGGTGGCGCGCGCCTCGCGCCATTCGCGCTCATAATGCGCGCGTTCCTGCTCGATCGCCGCGAGCTGTGCGGTCGCGGCCTTCACCCGCTCGGACACGGCGTCGATGCCCAGGCGGTCTGTGCCCAGAGCGTGATCGGATGTTCCTGTCACCGGGGTGGTCAGCGGCATTGGCGCATCACCTGGGCGATCAGCACGTCCATCTCCTTCACCGACCGCGCGGCGAGCCGCGTGCGGTCCTCGATGCCGGCGAGATGCTGATCGGCGAAATCGCTGCGCGCCTGATCGCGCCACCCTTCGGAGGTGGCCGCCCACGCCTCGAGCAGCTGTCGCAGCGAATCCTCGAGCAGGGCGTCGTCGCCACTCACGCCGGTCATGGGGCGCCTCCCGCGCCCGGGGGCGGGGGCATGCTGACGCCCCCGCCGGTCGGCAGGTCGAGGTAGGTCTGCACGCGCTCGGCGAGGCGCTGCAGCTGGGCGAGCGCCGCTACGCCACGGTCGCGCAGGTCGAAATCATGGCCTTGGCACTGGTGCATCAGCGGCTCGCCTTCCTGATCGAGGCGCACCAGCCAACGCTTCACGAGGGTGAGCTTCTCGTCGGCCTCGTCGCGGCGACGGCGCGCCCGATCCATCTCGATGCGCTCCTCGATGCTGCTCGGCTTGCCCGGGCCCCGGCTGCGCATGCCCTCGGTGACGGCGGCTTCGGCCTCGAGCCATTGGCGCCGCGCGTTCTGGAACGCCTCTTCGCGACGGAAGCTCTGGCCCTTCCAATAGGGCAGCTGTTCGCCGCGCAGCCAGTCGCGCGTGCGGTTGAGTTCGCTCGCGCGCGCGCTGAGCGCCGCGGAACAGAGCTTGATGAAGCTCGCCAACTGCGTCCGGAATGTACGGATCACTTCCGGATCGGAGATGTTGGCGCTCGTCATCGCGGTCTCAGGTACTCGCGGATGGCTTCGGCCTTGCGCGTCAGCAAGGGGGCTTGGCGATCCGATTCGTCGACGAACCGACCGACCACGCGCACCATCAGCTCGAAGGATTCGGCGAAACGCGCCTGCTCCTCGTCCTGCCAGGTCTCGCCCAGACGACGGAACTGGCGGTTGATGTTGCCGAGCTCGTTCTTGGTCGTCTCGTTGAAGCGCTTGAGCGCCGCGATGAAGCGCAGCAGCTCTTCCGGATCGACGACGGCCTTGGCCATGGTGGGTTCCTTCCCGCGACGGGGCTCCGATCGACTCTGCGC
>JACCZE010000436.1 GCA_013696105.1 Planctomycetota bacterium
CTCTTGGACGGCCTCGCTCCGACCCCGAGCACCCCCGCGCCGGCTCCGGCCCCCGAGGCATCGTCCGCGACCAGCGCCCCCACGCCCGCTGCGACTCCGGTGAGCGCTGCTGCGCCGGCGACGACTCCTGCGACCGGCGGCGATGCCGGCAAGAACCCGGCGCCCAAGCCGCTGAGCACGAAGGTCTACGCCGTCGATCTTGGCAGCGACGGCCGCATGGCGCGAGCGATCCTCGGGGTCGGCACCAAGCACGGCATCATCGTCGGCAATCGCTTCCACATCCGTCGCAACAACCTGCTGGTGGCGACGGTGAGCGTGATGCTGGTGAAGGATGCGCTCTCGTATTGCCAGATGGTTCCGGGAACGCTCGCCGACCCGCGCGACGACGTCAAGGAAGGCGATCAGGCCGTGCTGGCGGCAGCCGCTTCAGAATCGACGCCGGACGTGAAGAAGTAGGGTTGGTGGTTGGTGGTTGGTGGTTGGTGGACACCCACAGCGACTACCGACCATCGATCAGCGCGGTAATCCTCCACCACTCACCACTCACCACTCACCACTAACCACCAACCATCCCTCACGACGTCGCCAGCCCGTGCGCGATGGTCGCCCGTACTTTCTCGTCGCGACGCTGGTAGGAACTGGCCAGATTACGCGCCATGCGCCGCAGCAACGCGCGGTCGCTGGCTGGCGCGAGGTACGGCGCCGCGCCGCTGCCATCGAACCGGCCCACGCGGCTGTCGAGCTCTTCCCGCGTGACCATGCGCCCGCCCTCGAACATGTCGATGTAGCCGCCTCGCCACCGGCCGAGGACGTGCTTGGGCAGCGCGATCGCATCCAGCTCGATGCCCAGGCGCCGACCCACCAGCACCCACAGCACGGTCAGCGAGATCGGCAGCCCGATCCGGCGCTCGAGCACCCAGGGCATGAGCGAGTTGAGCGGGTTGTCATAATCCTGGTGATCGCCCACGAAACCGCAGTCGTTGCACAGGAAGTCGGCGATCACCCCGCCATCAGCGTCAGCCGGGACGCGCTTGGCGAGGTCGTCGAGCGCGGCGAGGCCCGGAGTCCGGTAGTCGCGGCGCGGCACATGCAGCCGTGGCAGCAGCCAGAGCCCGCTGTCGAGATCGTCCGCCTCGGCGAAGGCGTCGACCAGCGCCTCGGCGTCTGCGCGCAGGACCAGCTGGACAAGGGCCGGCGCCGGTTCGCCGCGCGCGATGGCCGTGGTCCAGGTCCGTTCCAGCAGTTCGGCGTCCACGCCCAGACGCGTGACGAGCGACTCCTGGACCAGCGGATCCTGGTCCTCGAACAAGGCCAGGATGGCGTCGATGCGGTCCACGTCAGCGCTGGCGCCGGGCCGACATCGCCAGGGCGGCGAGTTCGCGCACCCAGCGCATCGATGGCAGCACGCGCAGCGTGCCGCTCAGGCGCAGGTCGCTCCACAGGTGCAGAGCCGCGACCATGTTGGTGGCGCAGGCCTCAGACCCGCCTTCGACTTCTTCACGGTGCATCCCGCCCAGGAATGGCAGTGCGAGCAGAGCCGTGCGCAGGAGCGCCTCGGCGTTGGCTTCGGCCGCCAGCGGATCCGGGCCGGCCGCCAGGAGCTGGACCAGCTCGATCCGGCCGCGGCGGATGGCGGCCGCCAACGCGGTATCGTCGTCATCGAAACAGAGGCGGGCGATCTCTTCCACCAGCGCGTCGGGGCAGGTGTGTCCGATCAGGGTCTCGTGCAGCCGTGCGCCAAGCCAGCCCGCGAGCGTCGCGCGCTGCTCGCCGCGCACGCGGCCGCGAGCGACCACGCTCAGGTAGCGCTCGGCCAGGTCATCGTCCTTGCCGCTGGCCGAGCGGTAGCGACGCAGCGTCTCTTCGGCGATGTGCAGATGGCCCATGCGCAGGCGGCAGAAAAGGAGTCTGCGCCAGGCGTCGGGATCACTCGGGCGCGCGGACGCGAAGCGCGCGAAGGCAGCTTCGGCGGCGGGAAGATCGTCGAGCGCTTCGCACGCCTGGCCGAGATCGAAATGCGCGATCGGCGCCGCATCGCCGGTGCCATGGGTCGAACCCAGCAGCAAGCGCGCGGCGCGGAGCAGTCCCAGGCGCAATGCCAGTCGGCCGAGCTGGACGCAGACCCATGGATGTTCGCTGCCGGCGAGAGCGGCCCAGGCATTCTCGTCATCCGAACCGAGATCGGCCCACAGGGCCTGGGCGACGCGCAGGGCCTTGCGTGGTTCGCGCGGACGGTGTTCGAGCAGGTCCGCGACCTGCGCGGCGATCAGCAGGGGCTGGCGGCCGAATCGCCGTACCAGGCGCTGCAGGCCGGACTCGCCGCCCCAGTGGCCGGGACCGTTGAGCACCAGCGCCTCGAGGAACGCGTGATCGAGATCGACGTCGGGACTCTCGATGTCGACTTCGCGCGCTTCGCCAGGTCCGGGTCCGATCAACCAGACCTGTTCAGCGCCGGTGGCGCGATCGAACTCGAGGTAGCAATCCTGCCTCAGCGTCGGCAGCCAGGCCCACATCGCGAGCACGCGCGTGTTCAGCACCGGGTCGAGTTCGCGCGCCTGGTCCGGGCCGAGGTGGAGCCGAGCGCGGGCGAGCGCCACGAATTCGTCGACGGTGGCGGGGAAGGTTCCGAAGATGACGGCGAGCCCGCCGAGCTTCACCTCACGGCCCTTGTCGGCGTCGAACACGACATCGACCCCGGCCGCGACCAGGGGTGGTGGTCGTACCCGGCCTTGCCGGAGTTTCGCACGCTGGCTGTGCCAATCGTGGTTCAAGAGGAGCAGGGGATGCGACATCGCCGCTGCCGTACTCTAGCAGTTTCCGCTCGGGCCGCTACCGCAGACTGCTGTTGTGCAGGGGCTGTCGCCCCTACGGCCCGGGACGGGCCTACCCCCGGGCTTTGTCGCGGCTCGATGTCGTCGGCAACCTCCGACATCGTGGCGGCATCGGCTGCGCCGATTCTATGCCGCCAGCGCCGACTCGGCGCCCGCGGTTTGTGCAGGGGCTGGCGCCCCTACGGCCCTGAAGGGCCTACCCCCGGGCTTTGTCGCGGCTCGATGTCGTCGGGAACCTCCGACATCGTGGCGGCATCGCCTGCGGCGATTATATGCCGCCAGCGCCGACTCGGCGCCCGATACTGCTACTTCAGCTTTCTCCCATGGGCATCCGCTACCAGCTGAAGGGGCAGCTGACCGCTCTGCCCTCCGGTCCTGCCGCTGGTGGCGACGTCTCGGGCTCTCTTTCCCCGCTGGTATCATTTCCGGGCCCACGACGATGCCGCGATGCCCGCGGCGATCGAAGCGACCGACCTGACCAAGACCTTCAAGACCTTCGACCGGCGACCCGGCCTGCTCGGATCCCTGCGCGACATCGTGGACCGCAAATACCGTGAGCTCACCGCCGTGCAGGGAGTGAGCCTCGCCATCCAGCCCGGCGAGGTGATCGGCTACATCGGACCCAACGGAGCGGGCAAGAGCACGACCATCAAGATGCTCACCGGCATCATGACGCCGACCCGCGGCAGCGTGCGGGTGAACGGATTCGACCCCCACCGCGATCGCGCCCGGTATGTGCGCACCGTCGGAGCGGTGTTCGGACAACGGTCGCAGCTGTGGTGGGACCTGGCGGTCGGCGAGAGCTTCGAACTGCTGCGCCACCTCTACGATGTTCCGCTCGAGGATTTCCAGCGCCGCCTCGCGCGCTTCGACCAGGTGCTTTCGCTGGGCGAATTCCTGCGCACACCCGTGCGCAAGCTCTCGCTCGGTCAGCGCATGAAGGCGGATCTCGCGGCCAGCCTCCTCCACAATCCGCCCGTCTTGTTCCTCGACGAGCCGACGGTCGGCGTCGACGTCGTGACCAAGAGCCGGTTGCGACAGTTCCTCATCGACCTCAATCGTGAAGAGAACACCACCATCCTGCTGACCACGCACGACATGCAGGACATCGAAGCGCTGTGCCGCCGTGTCGTCGTCATCGACCACGGCAAGATCATGCACGACGGCGATCTCGCCGCGCTCAAGGAGCGCTACGGCGCATCGTCGACCATGCAGCTGACGATGAAGTCGCCGATCGACCTCGCGGGAGTCATCGACCTGCCACGCGAGGGAGTGATCTGGAAACAGACCAGCCCGCTCCAACTCGAGGCGACGATCGCCGCGAGCACCGATACCCCGGCCCTGCTGCAGCGCTGCTTCGCCACCCTGCCGGTCGCCGATGTGGCGATCGCCGAGACGACCATAGACGAGGTGGTGAAATCGCTCTATGGGGGACGATCGGGCTGAGCGGATGAGGGATCTCGGTTGGTGTCGGTGGAGCGTGGTGACCTCCGGCCACCAGCCGCCAACACCAACATCAACCCACCGCCGTTGGCTTTCACCGCTCGCGCGTAGCCTGGGAGGCCGATGCCCACCCCGTCCCCCTATGCGCATCCCGACGTCGCCGCGCTGATCGCCCTCGCGCTCGCCGAGGACGTCGGCGCTGGCGACCTCACCTGCCGGGCCCTGGTCGGCGCCGGTTCACGTCTGAGCGGCACGATCACCGCCAAGGAAGCCGGCATCGTCTGCGGGCTCGAGCTGTTCGCGCTGGTCTTCGCCCGCGTTTCCGGGCGCCAGGGCGGGATCGAGCTCACAGCCATGGCCGCGGACGGCGCCTGCGTCACCCCGGGTACGGTGGTGCTGCGG
>JACCZE010000439.1 GCA_013696105.1 Planctomycetota bacterium
AGTATACGCTGCCCAGCGACGCAAGGTCGCCTGACACATCGACGCATTTTCGTCCGCTGACACTGACGAAAATCCGTCAGATTGACTGCGGCTGGACTCTGAGCGGCTTGGATGAGCGGTTACCTCCGTCCTTTCGCTCCTCGGATTCACTTCCCCGTGGCCAAGACCACGACCACATCGCGCACCGGAGCCTTCTCGCTGAACACGATCGGCTCATTCCGCCCCAACATGCAGAGCGCGGTCGACGGTCCGCCGTCGAGATTCAGTGCTCGCTCGACATGAGCGAGTCCGAATCCATCGGGATGCTCGTGCAGACAGGTGGCGAGATCGAACAGCGATACATCGGTGGTGGCGATGAGGGCGAGGTAGCCATCGATGGTAGCTGCAATCATAGACCTTCGAGCGAAAGCGGGCTTATCGCCCCACTTGATGCCGACGTTCCCGCCCGGATCGATGATGAAGGGTCCTGACTGCCTCGCAGAGGTAACGTCATCGAGTTTGTCATCACGGGTCCGAAGAGTGAGCTTACCCGTGGCATCGATGGCGATGAAGCCTGAGAGCACCGCCTCATCGCTCTTTGGAGACACGGTGCGTTCGTCGATCCTGAGCAGACCGGCGGGCGTGAACTCATTGGTGAAGTAACCGCCGTTGATGGCCGCGATGCCGGCCTTGGTTCTCATCACGTCTGCGACCGAGTGCCCGGGCTCCTTGATGGCCACAGGCTGTTCGACGAAGGTGATCCGTGTATTAGCGGCAAGTAGGAGCGCAGTGCTGGTGAAGGCGCGCTTCGTTCCGTCCGGCAAGCGAGAAGACCAGGCGGAGGTTCGGCACGTTCCTGCGGGAACGTTGCTGTGGTCGACCTGGACAAACGACCATTCGGCTGCTGTTGCACAAGGTGTGAGTAGCAAGAAGCAGAAGAACAAAGGAGAGCGGGGGAATGGCATTGGTCCTACGCGAGTTCTGGGGAATAATGACCTGTGCATTATTTATTATTAATAGAGAACTCAGTCCGATTTCTCCTTCTGGTCCTGGTAGCGATAGAGCAATTCGTCGCCGAGCAGCCGCAGCCCTCCTGATTCTCCGATGGGCAGTTTGCGAGCCCGATGCACCCACTCGGACCAGGCTTCGCCGCCCATCGCCGCGATCGCCATGCTGGCAGGGAAGAGCAAGTCGTCTGCCGGCTGCTCGTCGTGCAAACGGGCGACCAACGCGCGCGTCAGCGTGGTTGCGCGCTCACGCTCGCCGAGCATGAGTCCCGCGACCGCCTGCCATGCCAAAGTCTCGACTGGAACATTGGCGCCGTCGCCGGTCTGCGCGCGCCACCACGCGGCAGCATCGTCGTACGAGATGGGAAAGTTACCGGCCTGGCCCGCTTTCATCGCCATTAGAGCCAGCGCCGATGTCTTCCAGTCGGCGGTGCCACCCGACTCATCCGACCAGCCGCCGCCTGGCAACTGGTCCGCCTGAAGCCGGTCCAGTCGCTGCCGGGCCGGAAGGCGAAGGTCGGCATCGCCGGAAATGGCAAAGGCTTCGGCGACGGCCATCGTGCGCAGCGCGCGATCGCTCATCGATCCTGCTGCGGGATCCGTCCGCATCAGCGCGCGCAGGCCGGCGCCTACGACGTCACGGTGGCGGTTGGGGGTCTGGTGATCGTACCCCGCGCCAATGAAGGCGAGGCACGCAAGCGCGGTGGGATCCGCCTCACCGGGGGAGGACCAGGTGCCATCGGTGTTCTGAGTACGACCCAGTCGTGCTAACGGTTCGGTCACGTGTGCGGTTTCCCAGGCGCGGAGACGGCGATTGCCTTCAATGCGATGGACCGCGAGCAGCCAGCGCAGCGCAATCGCGTTCGTCACCTCATTCCGTCTGCTGGGTTCCTCCCAGTCGAGAATCGGGCCCGAAGGGGTCTCGACTCGGCGAGCCTTCGTGAGCAGGCAGTTCGTCCAGCTCGTGACGCACGCGCGCCACCACGCGCCCTCGGGGTCGCGGCCACGGCGGGTGAACACATTGAGGTAAGCCAGGCCGCGCTCGGGTTCGAGCTGCTCGGCGTCCTCGGCTTCGGCAATCGGGCGCAACCACGCCATGATGCCATCCGCGGGTTCCGACAGGAGCGCAGCGGCGAAGGGCGAGCCGTCGTCGAACGGAACGATTGGCATCACCTGGAGTGGCCGATCGGTCGTCGTTTCGGGGAGTCGCCTCTGGTGGCGCGAGATCCGTGCAGAATTCGAGACCAGCCTAGGCTCGAGCCAGGAGTGGATCCTGCGCTCGATGAGCGAGGCCGCGGTCCACGTCAGCCGCAGATCGATGAGCGCTGAATTCTCCACCGCTGGCAGCCCGAGATGCAACTGCTCGATGCTACCGGCGTCGATAGCCGCAGACATCACAGAGCGGCATGCCTTCGCCGCTGCGCGAGCCGCTCCCTCCGGCGGCTCCTCGCTGCGCGCTTGCTCGGCACGCAAAAAGGCGATCGCCTCGTCGAGCGACGGCCTGTGGTCTGCGCGTGCGATCAGCGCCCGCGCTGCGAGGTCCTGTGCCCGGGCTGCAGCGACTGCAGCTGCGGGATCGCACCACCGGGCGCGCCACAGCGCTGCGGCAGTCCGGCTGAAGGCTGCCGCATCCGACCGGTATCGATCCTCGGGTGCGATCGGCGGCAGCGGAGGCTCGCCCACCCGCTGCGGTGGCGGAACGGTGGTGACGCGCACGATGTTCGGATCCCCCCAGCCGCCGTCGGCGCGTTGCGAGACGACGATCCACCGCACGGCTTCGATGACGTGCTCGGCCTCGGGGTCGGGCTCAACAGCCGCGAAGGAGCCCGCGGTGATCATCAAAGCCATCAGCGCGCGCATGTTTGCTCCTGTTGCGGCGAGCCTATTCCCAGTGACTTGAAGGATAGGAGCATCCCTGCTTGGCGGCGGTCCGCTTGGTACGGTCACGTTTCGCACTACTGATGCGTCGCTGCCGGCCACTTCGAAGGGCATCGCGCGGCATATGCCCGCATTCCCAATCCCGATTCTTGAGATCCGCGACTACGCCGTGACGTGAGGTTGATCATCTGTCCCCATCCCCCATCCCCATTCCCCCCCGCCTCACCTCCCCAGCATTTCCCTCCGCCACACCACGAACCCATCGATCACCGGATCCGGTTCGAACACGCGCTGCCAGATCGGCAAGGCGGCGTAGCGCGCGTACAGGTCCGCGGCTCCGGCGGGATCCTGCGCGCGCTCTCGCCTGATGGCGGTCAGCAGGATGAGGTCGGCCTCGAGGAAGCGGCGCATCTGCTGCTGACGGAATCGCGCATCGTCGAACTCCCCGGTGAGCAGTCGGAGGTAGTGCCACGGCACTTGTCCGTAGACGTACCGCCGCTCGGTCTCGAAGGCCGCGCGCATGCGCGGGATCGCCTGCGCATCGCCAGCGAGTTCCTGCAGGAAGGGCACCATCACGTAGTGGGCGAAGGGGAAATGCTGCTGATGCTGGCGGAACTCCCATCCCTCGGGGACGGTGAAGAGGCGGAAAGCCTCGTCGTGATCGCCAGCGATGTACGCCTGCAGGCCGAGTTGGTGACGCGGCCACATCCCGGCGTCCAGGTGGTTTCCGTACGTGGCCATCGCCTCGTCGAAGCGCCTGGTCGCCATCATCGCCCAGAGTTCACCCAGGCTTGGCGCGGGGATCTCGTCGGTCCGTCCCAGCATCGCCAGCGATCGGGATCTCCACATGGGCGAGGTCGTGGTTGCGAGCAGCGATTCGAAGCGTCCGGTCGCGTAGCCCGCCTTGATGGACATGTCAAAGTCAGTGAGGAGTTCCTCGGCTCTGCCCAGGTCGATCATGGCCTCGCCGCCATCGCTCGCTTCGGCGCATTCATCGATCCTGCGCTGGGGCAGGCCCATGCCATGCAGGGTGGAGGCACGGATGGTCGGCTCGTCGACCAGGTCGGGGACGCGTTCGATGCGGCCCGCATAGGAGCAGGCCTTGAGGATGGCGAAGGGGAGGAACGGGAAGCGGGCGATGACCTCGTCGTAGCGTTTGAGGGCGAACAGCGCCTCGGCGGTGTGGGCGGCGGTCAGGATGTCATCGGGCATGATGCGATCATGGACCGCGACGTACCTCGCCAGGACTGCGGGATCGGCTCCGGCGACGACCTGGTTCGCCAGGCGCGAGATCTGTCCGTTCCAGCCGCTGGCGATCTGCCGCCTGAGAGCCTCGTCGGCGCCGGGGTGGAGCACGGCCAGCCGCTCGAGCGCGCGGTCGTGGTCGGCGGTGGCGTAGTCCCGGTCGATGCGACGGACCTCGATCAGGCCGGTCCAGCGCGATCCGGTGATCGGAGCCCAGGTGGCGAACGCCGCATCGAACGCGCCGCTGCGGTATTCGCACAGGCCCTGCTTGTACCGCGCCTCCTCGGCCAAGGCGGTGCCGGCGTGCACCTCGGACAGCCGGCGGTATTCCGCGATCGCCTGGTCATCCTGGCCGGCGCGGACGAGATGGTCGGCGATCGCGGTCCCCGGCAGCTGTTGGGGCACGCCGCGGGCGAACACGCGCAGGTTGTCCAGCCGCTTGCCCTGATAATAGGTGTAGATCGAGATCCATCCGCCGCCCAGGTGCGCGAGCTCATCAGTGAAGGTGCAGATGAGCCTGCCATCGATCAGCAGATTCATCGTGCTGTCGATGATCTCGGCGCGGATGCGGTAGCGTCGGCCCTTCTCGGGCTTGAAGCGGCTCATCGCCACCGTGCGGCCGCCCGGAGCCGTGATGCGCGAATAGCTGCCGCCGTGCGCTCCGAACTGCAGGTGGTAGACCTCGCCTTGCTTTTCACCCCACTTGTCATCGTGGAGCGCGCCGTCTCGCGACCAGAAGACGCTGATATCGCCGAGGCTGGTCCCCACCGGCGTCTCGCCATCGAATTCGATCGCGACGTCGCCGGGCAGGCGGCGCTTGAACTCGATCATCGTCTCGCCGTGCCTGCTGGCGATGAGTTCGCCGTTCTCCCGGGTGACGACTCCGGAATTGACCGTCCAGTCGTCTTGCCAGGAGTCGTCGGAGAAGGTCGCATGGGCGATCGGCGCGCCCCAGGTGGCGATGCGCTGCAGGCGCTCGCCGTAGAGCAATGCGCCGAGGATGGCGATCACGGCGAGGGCTCCGACCCCGGACCACAGCGAGCGCGCGTGCCGGCGATGCCAGCGTGCGGCGATCTCGAGCCAGGTATCCCGATGGGCGGACACGGCGAGCCCCGCGACATAGCGTTCGAGATCGCGGATCAGGTCGTCGACGCGCTGGTAGCGATCCTGGGCGCGCGGCGCCATGGCTTTCAAGGCGATGTCCAGGATCGGAGCAGGCACCGCAGCGCGCTCATCGGCGGTCAGCGGATCGATCCTGCCCGCGCGTTTCTTCGCCCAGAACTCCTCGTATCCGTCGTCCCAGGTCGGAATGCGCAGGATGAGGGCATGGAAGAGCGTGGCGCCGAGGCAGTAGATGTCGGTTCGGATATCGACGCGCTCGAGCCGCGCCTGCTCGGGAGCCATGTAGAGCGGGGTGCCGTACAGGCGCTGATCCGAGCCGTCGATGCGTGCGGCGCTGCCCCAGTCGACCAGCAGCACCTCGCCGAAATCGCCGATCATGATGTTGTCCGGCTTCACGTCCTGATGGATGACGCCGCGATGGTGGGCATAGGCAAGTGCATGGCCGACCGACATGAACAGCGCCGCCACCGAACTGAAGGAGGCGAGGCGTTCGCTGCGGGCGCCTGGAGCTGAGGCGTTGATCACATCGCCGAGGGAACGTCCCTCGATCTTCTTCATGGTGAAATACACCAGGCCGCTGTCGGCGACGTCGATCTCGTGCACGGGGAGGACGTTCGGGTGCTGGAGCGAGGCGGTGACGCGGGCCTCGTCGACGAAATGGCGAACATCGTCGGTGGCGTCGGGACCGGACCGGGCGAGGACCTTGACCGCGATCTCACGCGCGAGGCTGCGATCGAAGGCCGAGAACACGCTCGCCGTGGCGCCGCTGCCGATCACCCCGTGCAGGGCGAAACGCTGGTCATCGGCATCGCGCTCCTCGACCTGGTAGCCGTGCGCACGCAGCAGGCTGCCGAGGTTCTTGCCATGCAGCGACGGTGCCAGGGGCGGCATTCCGGTCGGAACGTCGTCAGCGGGGACGGCCCCGTCCCCGGAGGCGCCGAACGCTTCCGAAGGCACGGTCTTCCCCAACTCGGCTGTACGCTGTTCGCGGTCGATCAACGGGTATCCCAACAGGAGATATACACGCGAGATGCGACCATGTCCAACCGGTCTGGAGGTGGTGGTCGGTGGCCGGTGGCCGGAGGGGATCTCAGGTGCAGCCTGCAGGGATGCACTGGGCTTTCCCGGCTGTCATCGGCCACCGATCAGCACCGTCCGCACGACCCCCGCCGCATTGCTCTACCGGGCGCTCCAGCTGTAATGCCCACGGCCAGGAGCATCCCGGTGTCGACCCCGATTCCCCATGTCACCGTCGAGGATGCGCGTCCACGCGTCGATTTCTCCTGCTGCTGGCGCGTGGATGCCGAACAGCGGCACGTCTACCGGGTCCCGTCTCACCAGTTCCTGTTCATAGAATCCGGTCGGGTGTACGCGCGTACGTCGCGGGGCGAATGCTGGGCCGGCCCGGGAGAACTGCTGTGCCTGAAACGCGAGCCGCGCAACGAGTACGGCTACACCGGACCGACGTGCTACTGGGAGGCGCACGTCACCTTCGTCCCCCCGCCACGCCAAGCCCTGCCGTTGTGGCTTGAAGGCCAACCGATCCCCGACCGCATCGTGCTGGGTGAGCATGCGCCGGCCGTGCGCACGGCATTCGATACCTGGTGCCGCGAGCTCGACCGACCGGGCGACCTTCCGCGTCTGCGCGTCCTCGGAGCCTTGAACGACCTGCTCGCGGCCGTGACCATGGCTCTCGGACGCGAACCGTCGCGGCGCGCGCGGGCCGATCCCTGGCAGCGGGTCCGCGCCCGGCTCGAAGGCGACTTCGGCGCACCGTTGACGGTCGCGGATCTCGCCGCCGAGTTGAACATCGGAGAGGATCACGTCATCCGCGCCTTCCGCCGTCGGTTCGGTCTCAGTCCGATGGCGTTCCGCGCGCAGGCGAAGCTGCGTTGGGCGAGCCGCGAACTCGCCGAGGGCCGCCCGGTCAAGGAGGTCGCGCACCAGCTGGGATTCGCCGACGCCAGCGCCTTCGCGCGTGCGTTCCGCCGTCATTTCGGCGTGGCGCCGTCGGACCTGCACGTCGCTGGTATGGGCACGGCGCCCAAGCCGCTCCCGGCGACCGACGAGCTGTCCTTCCCGATGAATCGCCACATCCAGCCGCCCGGGGCGACCTCCCCGTGGTTCATCTGGGGTTGAGCCGCTGACGGCGGCGGACCGGGATCAAGCGGTCGCCGGGCGGGCACCGGTGCGGTACCACTCGCGCGGCATCCACGGCTCGAGCGCGGTGAGCAGGTCGTCGATCATCGGCTCGATGTCGTAGAGGTCGACCACGTGCGGGTCGAGCATCAGCGCCTGGGCGGCCGCGCCGCGGTCATGGGTGGTCGCCGCGCGGATGGTCAGGTCGTGGATCGCGACCCAGCGCTGCACCCATGACAGGGCGGCGGTTGGCAGCGTCACCGGCTGGGCGGTCATGCCGTGGCCGGCGATGGTCGCCTTCACCTCGACGCAGGCGTCTTTGGGCAGATCGGCGATGTATCCGCCGCTGTTGAGCACGTTGACCACACGGGCGTAGGACTCGCCGGTGAGGATCGACCACATCATCTCATGGGCGTGCTCGTTGGTCATCCGGTCGAGATCGCCGACGGGCTCCTTCCCGTAGGCCCATTCCAACAGCAGCGGATGCGGCTCTTTGCGGCCGAAGCGTTCGCGCCCGGGGATGATGCGCTTGAGCTTCTGGTCGAACTGCGCGCGGCGGCGCTCGGTGAAGAAGAATGGATAGAATTCGGCGAGGTGGTACGCGCCGGTGGACGGCCACACGCCGAGGATGCGGTGCACGTCTCGTTGCAGGGTGACCTCGCTGTCCTCGGCCAACAGCTGGTCGTGCAGACCTTCGCTCGAGGCCAACGAGGCGGCGAGGATGTCGGCGGTGCGGTCGACGCCCGCGATCCGCACCCGTGTCGCGAAGGCCTGGTGGTTCACGCCGCCGACCTCCAGGTCGACCTGGGATTGCGCGCAACCGAAGATGGTCGCGAAGTATTCTTCGATGGCGTCCGCGGAATGGCAGAGGCCGTAGGTGAGGATCGATTTCTGACGAGCCGCGGCGCCGGTGAGGCACGACATGGGATTGGTGAAATTCAGCAGCGCGGCGCGCGGGCACAGCGCCTCCATGTCGCGCACCAGCTGCAGCATCACCGGGATGGTGCGCAGGTTGCGGGCGAGCGCGGTGGGCCCCATGGTGTCGCCGGTCGCCGACGGGATGCCATACTTCGCGCAGACCTCGAACGAGCGGAAATCGGATTCCTGGCCGCCGACGGTGATCGACAAGACGACGATGTCCGCACCCTTCAGCGCCTCGGCGCGATCCAGGGTGCGCGTGACGACGATGCGGGTCTGCTGCTGCCGGGCCATGCGTTCGCACAGGTCGGCCACGGTCTTGAGCGGCACCGGATCGATGTCGAGCACAACGATCTCGCAGTCGGTGAAGCCGCCGACGATGAGCATGTCGCGCAGCACGCGGTGCACGAACAGGTAGGAGGCGCCCATGAAGACGATCCTCTTGCGCCCGATCGACGCTCGGACGGGGATCGTGCGTGGCGCTGCAGAGCTCTCAGTCATAGCCGCGATGCTACCGCCCAGGCGGGTTCCGCCACCCGTAGGCGCTCACGCGCGCTTCGTGATCGGATCGGACGATGGTGGTGATCACAGACAACAGACACGAGAGACCGACCGTCATCAACCGGTCATCAACCACCAGTCATCAGTCATCAGTCATCAACCACCAGCCGAGCAGCCCGTCGGATCGACGGTCGTCATCACGGATGCGGTGGTCGTCGCTCATGCCTGTGACGATGTCCCGATGCGTGCCGCATCCATGGTCCTCACCCGGGGAGATGCCGGTCGCGCCCGATTGTTGATTGTTGCAGCGGCAGTGATCCAGGCGGTTGCGAAACGGGAACGTAAGAATTGTGATATTATAAGGTTACGGTATACCTCGCGATATCGCCTCGCCCGACAGCGGACACGTCCCCGTCGCCCGTCCTTTCCGGAAGCCCCATGACCCCGGTGATCCTCGCGCTGGCGCTCATCTGCGCGCTGATCCTGCCGTACGCGCCGGTGCCGCTGCCGGTATTCGCCGTGGTGCTGTCTGGGCTGATCGTGGCTGCGATGGCGAGCTCGCGCCGTCGCCCCGCGCCGGTTCCGACCTCCGTGCCCGATGCGCCGCGGCCCGATGCGCCGCACGATGGTAAGGCCAAGACCGAGATCGGGCTCATCCTCGAGGCGATCCCCTCGATCCTCATCGGGGTCAGCGGCCGCGGCACGATCAACCATTGGAATTCGGCGGCGGAGCGCGCCTTCGGCATCGCCGGTGATCAGGTGGTCGGAAAGCCGTTCGACCACTGCGGCATCCCGCTCGACTGGAACAAGGTCCTCACCTACCGCGACGAATCGGTGGGACAGAGCGCCTCCATGCGCCTGGATGACATGCGTTACGAGCTGCCCGACGGCCGCTCGGGCTACCTCGGCATCACGCTGATCTCGCTGCCCGGGGGGAACGGCTCCGCGGGCGGTGGGTTCCTGATGTTCGCCGCCGACATCACCGAACGACGCCAGCGCGAAGCGCAGTCGATCCACTCGATCAAGCTCGTAGGCATCGGCCAGCTCGCCGCGGGCATCGCGCATGAGATCAACACGCCGGTGCAGTTCATCGGCGACAACCTGTCGTTCCTGGGCGACGTGGCGCGCCATTTGTACGCTGCGGAAACCGGCGGATCTCCGTGCGTGCTCGAAAAGCTCATCGCCGGAGCCGCGACCCCGGAGGAGATCGCCGCGCTGGATGTCTCCTACCACAAGGAGGAGGTCCCGAAGGCGATCGCGCAATCGAGCGAAGGCATCCGGCGCGTCGGCACCATCGTCAGCGCGATGAAGGATTTCTCGCACCCGGACGGCGCTGAACCCGAGCTGTTCGAGATCAACCGCTGCATCACCACCGCCGCCGGGATCTCGCGCAACGAGTACAAGCTGGTCGCCGACCTGGTCCTCGACCTCGACCCCGATACGGGCAGCGCGAAATGTTATCCGGGGGACCTCAACCAGGTGTTCCTCAACCTCATCGTGAACTCGGCGCACGCCGTTTCAGACGCGGTGCGCGCATCGCGCACGCGCGGAACCATCACCATCTCGTCACGCCGCAAGGGCGATTGGATCGAGGTGCGGGTCGCAGACACCGGCGCCGGGATCCCGGAGGGGGTCCAACCGCGCCTGTTCGAGCCGTTCTTCACCACCAAGGAAGTGGGCCGCGGCACCGGACAAGGCCTGTACATCTGTCGCGAGATCATCACCAAGAAGCACGCGGGCACGATCACCTTCGTCAGCGTGGTCGGTGCCGGCACGACCTTCACCATCCGCATTCCCGCTGGCGGTACTTTGCGACGACCGCGCGCCGAAGAGCGCTCCGCGGCATTCCGCACGTTGATGAGCACGCCGCCGAAGCAGTGATCATCGACGCCGGGTCAGAGCGACGGCTGAACCATCGGGATCGCCGAGGCCGCACCGGGGGTGATCCGAACGGTTGAATGGTACGATCTGGTACGATCATGTACGGAATACGTACTTTCCGATCCTCGCGCAGCCGGTAACCCGGAAAAATGTCATCCCCACGGCGTTCTACCGTTGTAGGGTGATCGCACCCATCGGAGCACCCCCATGAATCGCCTGCTGAGCCCGACCCTCGCCTTCGTCTGCCTGGCCGCATTCACCGTCGCGCCCGTCGCCCGCGCGGCCGAGACCGCGGCTCCGGCGGTGGTCAGCTACGTGAAGGTGCTCTCCGACAAGGTGCCGGATGTCTCGAACCTGGAAGCCTGGAAGAAGTCCTTCATCACCGACGGCATGACCGACCACGAGAAGGCGGTCGCCGTGTGGAAGACCGTGTCGAGCTTCCAGCATCAGGACGGGCCGCCCGCCGAGTACCTCCAGCACGAGGACCTCGTCTACGATCCGATCAAGATCTTCAACGTCTATGGCTACGCGATGTGCTGCAACGCATCGGCGCACGTGAATGCGCTCTCGCGTTATCTTGGTTACCCGGCGCGCGGCTGGGCGGTGCATCACCACAGCATCTGCGAGATCGAATACGGCAATGCCTGGCACCATTTCGATTCTTCGCTGATCAGCTACTTCCCCAAGGCCGACGGCTCGGTCGCCTCGATCGCCGAGCTGACCGCCGGCGTTCTGGCCTGGTACAAGGAGCACCCCGACAGCTTCGACGGTAAGCACGGCATCGACAAGAAGCTGCGCGAGTTCGAATTCCAGGACGGCCGCACCGGCTGGAAGAAGGGCCCCGAGGTCCTCTCGCGCGCGCCGACCTACAACCACAAGGGCTGGTGGCCGGCGGGAACGCACGGCTGGTACGCGACCATGCAGGTCTTCGACGGCACCTCGGGCGATGTCCCCGCGTACATCTACGAGTACGGCGCATCGCAGGGGTATCAGGTCAATGTCCAGATGCGCCGCGGCGAGCGGCTCGAGCGCAACTGGTCGCACAAGGGCCTGCACGTGAACATGCTCGACGGCAACGGCGGCCCCGGATGCATGGAGGACACGAACGGGTTCCTGAAGCGCTACGACGCGTCGTTCGGCGGCAGCCTCGCGCCCGGGCGCGTCGGGAACGGTACGCACACCTACGTGGCGCCGATCGCCGGTGGCGCATTCCTCGATGCGGCGCTGGCCTCGGACAACATCGCGGTCGACGCTGCGTCGCCCAAGGTACGTGCCAAGTCGGCGGGCAAGCCCGCCAGCTTCGTGCTGCGCATGCCGTCGAGCTATGTCTATCTCGGAGGAGAGCTCGCGCTCACCACCGCCATCGGCAAGGATGGCGGCGTGATGGTGTCGATCTCCGACAACAACGGTCTCGATTGGAAGGAGGTCGCGAAGGTCACCGCGGTGGGCGAGCAGAAGATCGATGTGAAGAAGTTCGTCGGTCGACGGTACGATTATCGCCTGAAGTTCGAGCTGACGGGTGCCGGCACCGGTATCGACGCGCTGTCGATCAGCCATGACATCCAGCACTCGCAGCGCCCGCTGCCGGCCCTGGACCAAGGCGCGAACACCATCTCGTTCTCGACTGGACCTGCCGAGGGCACGATCACCGTCGAGGCCAATACGCGCACCGATCACGCCGGCAAGCAGGTCCTGTACACCGACTTCCATCCCAAGGTCGAGCGCATGAGCGGCTCGCCGCTCAAGGTCGAGGGTTCCGACGGCAGCATCACCTTCCCCATCGCCACGCCCGGCGACATGACGCGCCTGCGCTTCGGCGGCCACTACCAATGCGAAGGCGAGAACGACACCTGGGATTTCCAGGTCTCGTTCGACGACGGCAAGACCTTCACGTCCATCGGCACCGGACCCGGACAGGCGCGCGGTCGCACGGCGTGGACCTCGACCTCCGAGGTGCCGAAGGGCACGCGCGCGGCGCTGGTGCGCTACGTCGGCAAGAAGGTCGCGGGCAACCTGCTGTGGAGCTTCCGCATCGATGCGGATTACCTCGAGCCGAAAGGCGGGTCGGCGCCGGTGAAGGTCACCTACCGCTGGGAGGAGGATGGCCAGGCCAAAGAGGACGTCCACATGGCATCCAAGGCCTCGGACACCTGGACCATCACCTGCGGCGCGAAGCCGCTGATGAAGTCGATCGTCATCGAGCGCGAGTAGGCGACCGACGCGGCGCGGTCCGCACGCGCGCGCGCCGCGACCGGCAGCCGTCGATCAGGCCGCGCCGGCCCGATCGACGAAGAACGGCTGGGTCCAGGCGACGCGCTCGCCGCGGCCACAGCATTCGAAGCGCACGTAGGTGGTCTTCCCGTCGGGCACGGTGAGTGTCATCTCACGCCCGTCGGCGACCTCGATGCGCGCGCCGTGGTCGGCGATGGCGACGATGCGCTCGGCGTCGGGGCTGGTGATGGTGATGGTCATGCCCTCGACCGCGATCGACCCGATGGCGACGCCGGTGCTCGCGTAGAAGCGGCCCTTCGCCATCGCCGCGACGATCGCGGCGGGACTGCGATCCTCAGACAGGACCGAGTTCCACGCGAAGCCGACGTGCTTGGCCTGGTGGCTGTCGTCGTTGGCGAAGCCCCACACGCGGCGTCCGCGCGCGAGCAGGCGGTCCCAATGGTCGGTGGCGTACGAGCTGCCGGGCAGCTCGCCGATGACGTGGTTGTAGATCTCGATGCCAGTGAAGTTCGTCCACTCCTTCATGGTCTCGTGCGGGCAATGATTGAAGTCCTCGAACCAGTTCGGGTGGTTGACCACGGCGAAACCGCCGGTCCTGGCGATGTCGTCGATCACCGCCTGACGATCCTCGCTCGGCTCGATCTTCCGAGTGGCGCCCACGTGCAGCATGTGCGGCCCATCGCGCGTGATCTCGTTGCCGGGGATCATCGACAGTCCGCCGGTCTTCCAATCGGCGAAGTGCTCGGGCCCCGCGTAGGTGTCGTGGTCCGAGAACATCAGGAAATCGTAACCGCGAGCGACATAGTCGTCGATCACCTCCTGCGGGGCGCGCCTGCCGTCGCTGCGCGTGGTGTGGGTGTGGAGGTTCCCGCGCAGCCAGCGCGGCGAGCGATCGGCGCCGGCATAGGGATGGTCGAGCGAGGGCATGGTCGTCTCCTGGGTCATTCGAGGGCGCCGCGGTCGTTGTCGAGCAGGTACAGCACCAGCAGCCGCGCCGGTGCGGTGCCGGTGTTGATCGGCACGTGGGGGATCCGCCCGTCGAACAGCAGCGTGTCGCCGGCCGCCAACGCGACTCGGTCCTCGCCGAGGACGAAGTCGATGCGGCCCGCGAGCATGTGGATGCACTGGTGGCCGTCGGTCGTCACCTGCGCACGCTGGGATTGCGGCTCGAGGTCGAGGATGTAGGTCTCGAGCCAGCCGCCGCCGAGGTTGGCCGAGTTCAACGCGCGGTAGGAGAAGCCGATGGCGTCCTCGCGCGGCACGTGCACGCCGGCGCCGGCGCGGGTCAGCACGTACGGCCGCGTCGGCTCCGCGGTCACCCCCTCGGTGAGCGCGGCGAGCGTGGTGCGCAGGGCACCGGCGATGCGATCGAGCACGGGCAGCGAGGGGATCGAGCGGAAGTTCTCGATCTTCGAGATCATGCCTTTGGACAGTCCCGCGGCGGCCGCCAGCTGCTCCACCGTCAGGCCGCGCTCGGTGCGCGTACGGCGGATCGCACTGCCGATCGCGCGCAGGTTGCTGCGCTGGGCGCTGTCGGCGGAGACTGGCTTTCCCACGGTCATGGCGACCAGTGTGCCGTAGTTTCCTCTGAGTCAACGTAGAGGAAACAGAATCGCAACCTATTGAGCTACAAAGTGTTATCCAGTGGCGGGGCGCCTGCTCGGATCCGGATCCGTGAGCAGGTGCAGCGGCGGCGACATCACGCGGGTGAGACGATAGGCTCCCGGCGAGACGCCGACATGGCGGGTGAACTGCTTGGTGAAGAACGACACGTCCGAGTAGCCGAGCCGCTCGCTGATCGCTTTGATGGGGAGGACGCCGTCGTCGAGCATCCGGCGCGCCTGGGCGATCCGGCAGGCCAAGGCGTGGGCGTGCATGGACGTGCCGGTGGCCTGGCGGAAGCGTCGACGCAGCGTGCTCACCGCCATACCGGCGTCGCGGGCGATGCGCGCGACGGAATAGGGTTCAGGTGCTGACACCGCCTCGGTCACACGTTCCAGCCAGGGGTCGGCTCCGGTTCCGGCAGCGCGTGCGTCGGCGAGCGCGAGCAGCAGGTTCTCGAGCAGGTTCGCGGCGCGGCGCCGGCCCCAGCGATCCGGGCGAGCGGTCAGCGCGAGCAGCCGGTCGAAATCCGTGGCGAATCCCGCTTCGGTCGGAGCGGGCTGCGCGCCCTTGCACAGCAGGCCATCGGCCAGCCAACGCACGACCTGCGATCCGCGGATGGCGACATAGCGGTGATCCCACGACGAGCAGCCTTCGGCGCGGCGGAAGCGGATCCACGGACCCGGGAATGCTGTCCAGCACCAGCGGCCGTCCAGGCGCTGGTGCTCGCGGTCGTAGAACAGGTCCACAGCCCCGGCGGCCATGAACTGCAGCGAGCAGTAGCCGTCGAAGTGCTTGTCCACCACCGCCGTGCAACGCGGGGACCGCCCACCGTGGAGGAACACCAGATCGTCCATGGGTGATCAGAAAGTACCAAGGATGGTCGGCCGAGTCCATACCAGACGCGTCGGGATCCGAGCATCATACGCATAAGAGGGCTAACGACCATGGAAACGATCACGTCGAACCGGATCAGCACCACCGGCATCGATCCGGCGTTGAGCGATGAACAGATCCGAACCTACCACTGCGAGGGCTGGGTGCTGCTCCCCGGGGTGTTCCGGACAGCGTACGCCGCCGACCTGCGCGCCGAGGTGATGGCGATCATGGACGCGATCGGCCTGCCGCGCACCAGCCTGCGTCAGACCGGAGAGTACCTGGCAGGCGGACGCATCGCAGCGCTGCTCGCGAGCCCCGAGCTGCGCTCGATCGCCTCGCGGCTGATCGGAGGACCTGCGCATCTCTACCTGCCCTTCACCGCGGTGAAGAGCCCCGGCGGCGGGAAGTTCTCATTCCATCAGGACAACCAGTACACCCGGCACGACGGTCCGTCGATCAACCTGTGGTGCGCGCTCGAACCGATGCGGGTCGAGAACGGCTGCCTGCGCATGCTCTCGCGTTCGCACCTCGCCGGCACGCTCGCTTCCGAGGATGACAACGGTCACCGCACGGTGCGCGTTGAGCCGCAGGAGTTCACGTCGGTGATCATGGAACCCGGGGACTTCGTGGCGTTCTCGCGCCTGACCGTGCACGGCTCAGGACCGAATCTCACCGCGCGGCCGAGGGTCGGATACGCCGTGCAGTACCACCGCGAGGACGTCAAGGCGTTCTGGCCGGACGAGGGGTGGTTCCCCCTGATCGAGCGCCCGCGTTGGCCGACGACTCCGGTGGAAGCGATCGCACGGCCGACCGGGAAGATCGACGGGCATTGAGCCGGGGTCAGCGCGCGAAGCGGGATGGCGATCCCGCCACCCGCGCATGGTCGGCTCACCCCTTGGCGAAGGCGCGCGTCGGATCCAGCGCGTACGGCGGCAGCCACGCCGGGCAGTTCGACAGCGGCAGGACGCTGTCGTCCAGACGGATGCCGAGCGTCCCGGTCATGAACGAGCGCCGCTTCTGGATGCGCGCCCAGGTACTGGGGTAGCGCGCGGCGAGCTCGGCGCGCAGAGTCGCATCGGCCAGGGCGATGCCGTCCTCGCCGTTGATGCCGCATGCCGGACCGCGCGAGGCGGGGATGATGTCCATCTGCACCGCAGCGCCGGAGGGCAGCACGGTGCGATCGCCGGCGACGAACGGAGAGTGGAGCCATTCATCCAGGTGCAGGTAGTGCCCGGGATTGAGCGCGAAGTCGTAGAGCGTCGGGTCGCGCACCCGGTCGACCGCGGCGAACACCTCGCCCCCAGTGGCCCCGACGCGGATGGACTCGTACCACGCGACCATGACGTCGAAGAAATTTGCGGCGAAGCGCGGATAGAACTCGCGTATCGCAGGGTCGAGCTGCGATGCGTCGGCGACCAGGTAGCCCGCGCGGCAGTTCAATGCGCCCCACACGCCCAAGGCGACGGTGTAGGCTCCGCCGACGACCGCCGAACCGTTGCCGGGGCTCGACAGTCCGCGGCTCGCCTTGCCGCCGAAGCTGACCATGGGATGGCACGACAGCGGCATGCCCTCGGTCTGGAAAGCGCGCGCGGTCTCGCGTTCGCGCTGGCCGGGTGCGAGTCCACGCACCGCCGCGAGGATCGAGCTCGATGAGCGGCACGAGGCGAACTCGAATTGCGCGAGCTGCGCGGCGGAGTTGACCACGCGCATGCCGTCGCGCGGGTTCATCAGGATCGCGGTGGCGTTGACCACGCGTTCGCGGCCTCCGACCAGCTCGCGCAGGGCGTCGGCAATGTACGAGGGGATGTCCAGCGCGAGCGCGCCGCCGGCGACCAGGGGCCCGTCGAAGTATTTCCAGCCCACGCACCCGATGCGCCGGCCAGCGCCCACGCCCACGCCAGAGAGGATCTCGCGCAGTGGCCGTGAGCTCGCGCGTGGCTGCCCGAGCAGGCTGAATTCCTGGAACAGGATCGGCTGGCAGCGCAGGATCGGATCGGGCAGGTATCCCTGGCACTCGTTGCCGACCATGAGGTGGCGGGCGCCGGCGGAGTCGATGATCAACAGCGCCTCCTCGAAGCGCGGATCGAATCCCGTCAGGTAGCTGATGTTGGCGCTGTGTTCGCGGTCGGCGTAGACCACCAGCACATCGAGCCGCTCCGCAGCCATGCGCCGGGAGATCGCATCGAGCCGCGCGGCGTACTCGCTCACCGGGACCTCCGGCGCATCCGCGTCGGCGCCGAAATCGGGGACGGTGATCGTTGCGAGCTTGGCCATGGTGGACTCCGACCACGCTATAGCGCGGATCGGGGCGCGTGCAGCTGGACAG
>JACCZE010000148.1 GCA_013696105.1 Planctomycetota bacterium
CCTCCGTAATCGTGGCGGCATCGCCTTCGGCGATTGTATGCCGCCACCGCCGCTCGGCGCCCGCTGCTTGCGCAGGGGCTGTCGCCCTACGGCCTATCAGCGCCGGAATCTGGGGGATTCAATGGGAATCCGCGTGATCACGATCGGGCGCAATACCTCCGTCCGGCTTTGACCGGAGACGGGTCCGGCGCTAGGATCCGCCATGACGCTGCCGTTCGGGTTCTTCACCGCGATACGCGATCGTCTGCGCAAACGCAAGGCGGTGAAGGCGGCGACCGACATCGTGTCGTGCGCCAAGTTCGTCGAGGCCGGCGATGTCGAGCGGTTGTCCAGCCAGCTGGCGTTGCACCCGGAGTGGCTGGAAGAGAAGGACGTCGACGGCTGGACCCTGCTGCATGTCGCCACCGCGCGCGACCAGCAGGCGATCGCCGAGATGCTGCTCGCTTCCGGTGCCGCGGTGAACGCACGTGACCGCATCGGTGCCACGCCGCTGCATTGGGCGGCGTCGCATGGCCTGATCGCGATGGCGGACCTGCTGCTCATCCATGGCGCGATCATCGATGCGCGCGATCGTCGCACCGGAAGTTCTCCGCTGCACTGGGGCGCGACCCAAGGACAGAAGGACCTGGTCGAGCACCTGGTGACGATCGGTGCACCGTTGGCCTCGCGCTCGACGCTGCAGCAGCAGACCGTGCTCCACGTCGCCGCAGCCGAGGGTCACACCGATATCGTCGATTTCCTGGTCGCCGCCGGATGCGATATCGAAGCGCGCGACCACACCGGAAAAAGCGCCCTGCACTGCGCGGTGCTCATGGGCCACCAGGGCGCGGTCAAGGTGCTGCTGGAATGGGGGGCGAACCTCGAGGTCCAGGAGATGCACGGGGCGACGCCGCTGCTCCTGAGCGTGCAGAAGCAGCAGCGCGAGGTGTTCCGTCTGCTCCTGGACCGCGGCGCGCGAGCGAATGCGTCCGACGGTTACCTGATGACTCCGCTGCACTGGGCGGCCGAGAATGGGTTCCTGGACATGGTCCAGCTGCTGCTCGCGCGCAAGGCGCCGGTGAATCCGCGCGAGACCAAGGGGCAGACCCCGCTGTGGGTGGCTGCCGAACGCGGTCACCTCGAGGTGGTCCAAGAGCTGCTGGCCGCCCGCTGCGACGCGAACGCGCGCGACTACTCAGGCCAGACGCCGCTCCATCGCGCGGCCTACAAGGGGCGCTCGGATATCGTCGCCGCCTTGCTCGCGCATGGCGCCGATGTGAACGCGCGCGACCAGGACGACACCACCCCGCTGCGGGTGGTGATCAAGCATCGCCACCCGGATGTGGTGGAGATGCTGATGAGCCACGGGGCGAGGAATTAGCCCGACTCCGCCGTCGCTTTCGGACGCCGGTGCGCGAGATCCAGATAGATGTTGTAGGCAGCGATCGACATCGGGAACAGGTTCTGCAGAATGCCGACGCTGTCGTTCTTGCCCCAGACGAAATAGGTGAGGGTGAGACCCGCGCCGAGCAGGCTGATCCACCAGAAGGCGCTCGGGAGTTCTGCCGTCTTCGTGCGTTGGCGATGCCAGGCCTGCACCAGCCAGCGCATGGTGAAGCACATGGCCCCGGTGAGTCCGATCAGCTTCCAGCCGGTGAGGATGAACCACGCGGATCCATCGGCGTGCGAAAGCTGGAAGAGGATGTCGTTCATAGGGCTGGGATGCTACGGTGCGCGTAGATCGCGCCAGCCTCGTCGAGGGGCATTCAGTCGGGGGCTTCGTCCCCAAACCCCTACGACCTTTGTCGTCCTTACATCCTTGGCTGGAACCACCCAGGATGTTTGCGTGATGGGCTTCGCCCATTTTATCACGCAAACAGGACTCGGCGGTCGGCGGTGGTGCCGCCGGTGCCGTCGGTCAGTTCAGGGGGCTATCGCCTGTCGTGCGTAAGCCACCGCGGTCGGATCCCGAGCCGTTCCTTTGCCCCTCGCCGAGGCCCGGGTATGACCAGGTCATGTCCCTCTCGACCGCCTACTACCGTGTCCTGAACGCCCACTCCGCGCAGGCCCAGGGTGGGGGCAAATTCAAGACCGAGTTCATCACGGTATCCTGCCACGCCGAGACCGGCGACGTTGTCAATCTGAAGTCGATGATCGAGCAGCGACCCGAGTGGATGAAGCAGCGCGGCGGCGAGGGTTGGACCCTGCTGCACCTGGCCGCGGGTCACGGCCAGCGCGATGCGGTCGAACTGCTGCTGGGCAAGGGCGCGCCGATCGACGCCTGCGACGAGGACGGTGCCACGGCCCTGCATTGGGCTGCGGCGAGCGGACATGCCCACGTGGTCAATCTGCTGGTGCGCAAGGGTGCCCGCCTGGATGCGATCGAGAAGAGCGGCGGTGAATCGCCCCTGCACTGGGCCGCGTCGCATGGCCGGGTGGAAGTCGTATCGATGATGCTCTCGCGCGGCGCCGACGTCGACGCACGCGCGACCAAGCGCCGCGACTTCACCGCCTTGCACCTGGCCTGTGCCGATGGCCACCGCGACGTCGCCGCCGCCCTGCTCGACGGCCAGGCGACGGTCGATGCGCGCGACAGTGGCGGCAAGACCGCGTTGCACTGGGTGGTGTCCGCGGGTCGCGGCGACCTCGCCGAGCTCTTGCTGTCGAAGGGAGCGGATATCGACGCGATCGACGGCAGCGGTTGGACCGCGTTGATGCTGGCGGTGCAGAAGGCGCACAACGAGGTCGCGACCATGC
>JACCZE010000460.1 GCA_013696105.1 Planctomycetota bacterium
CGCGGGGGCGTCCTGCGCGCGGCGCGGAAGGCGCAGATCCCGTTCAGAGGCGAGCGCGGCGAGGGTCGCGCCCAACACCGGCGCCTGGGCGCTGGCGGCGGCATGCATCAGGCGACCGAAGCGCGGATGCACGGGCAGCGTCGCCAAGCGCGCTCCGAGCTGGTTGAGCGGGCCATAGGGCTCGTCGACCGCCTTCAACAACGCCAGCAGCTCCTCGGCGGCGACCAGGCGTTCGGGTTCGGGCGCTTCGAACCACGGGAAGCGCCGGCTGTCGGCGTGGCTCCATTGCTTCAGCGCGATGCACGCGGGCGCGAGATCGACGCGACGCACATCCGGCGCGGTCGCAGGGGACAGGCGCGCGTCGGCCAGCGGTGTCCATAGGCGGATGCAGCGGCCCGGAGCGGTGCGCCCTGCGCGGCCGGCGCGTTGACTGGCGGAGGCGCGGCTGATCGCCTCGCGGCGCAGCTCCTCGAGTCCGGTGACAGGACTGTGGTAGACCACGCGCGCGAGCCCCGAGTCGATGACCGTGCGCACGCCCGGGATGGTCACCGAGGTCTCGGCGACGTTGGTCGCCAGCACCACGCGCTGCTTCGGTCCCGGACTGAGCGCGCGCTCCTGTTCGTCGCCCGTCAACGAGCCGTGCAGCGGCAGCACGTCGACCTCGGATGCGAGATGCGCCAGGGCGCGCTCGCACGCGCGGATCTCGCCGACCCCGGGCAGGAAGACCAGGATGTCGCCGCAGTCCGGGTCGCGACGCGCGGATTCGACCGCGCGCGCGACCAGATCCGGCAGCGGCAGGTCGAGCGCGCCCTGCCAATGCGAGGCGGTCACCGGGAAGACGCGGCCGTCCGTGGAGAGCACCGGGCAGTCGCCCAAGAAGCGTGCGACCGGCGCGGGATCCATGGTCGCCGACATCACCACCAAGCGCAGGTCCTCGCGCACCGTGGTCTGCAATTCACGCAGGTACGCCAGGGCGAGATCGGTGTGCAGGCTGCGTTCGTGGAACTCGTCGAGGATCACCGTGCCCACGCCCTCGAGGTACGGATCCGCCTGCAGCTGGCGCGTGAGCGACCCCTCGGTCATCACCCACAAACGCGTCGACGCGTCGCCGCTGCGCTCGAAGCGCACGCGGTAACCGACGTCGCGGCCGATCCGCCAGCCCGGCTGCTCCGACGCCATGCGCCGCGCCAACGAGGTCGCCGCGATGCGCCGCGGCTGCAGCAGGTAGACCTGGCCAGCGAGGGCGCGCGCCAGGGCCGGCGGCACGCGCGTGCTCTTGCCGGAACCGGGAGGAGCCGTCAGCACCAGATTGCGCCCCGTGGTCAACGACGCGACCACGTCGGCCAGCACATCGTCGACGGGAAGCGCCTGCATCGCACGCAGGATACCCGCGGAGCCGCCATGGGCCAGGCGCGCTGGCTCGCCTGCGACCGGCGGTACGCTGGAGCCGTGAGCAGCAGCATCATTACCGCGCGCGCACGGCCTCCGGCACCGAGACCGGCCACCTGGAAGCCGCGCTTGGTGGTGGCGTGCGGACAGATGGAGGTCACCCCGGACATCGCCGCCAACCGTGCGGTGATCCTGCGGCAGATGCGCGAGGCCAAGCGCGACCACGGCGCGGGCCTCATCGTGTTTCCCGAGACCTCGCTGAGCGGGTACGCCCCCGTCCATCACCTCCCGCCCCCCGAAGGCGCTGCGTCGATCGATTTCCCTGCGCTCACCCGGGCGCTCGCCGATGTGCGCTCCGCGGCCCGCGCGTTGCGCATCGCTGTGGTCGTCGGCACCACCACGCGCAGCGCAGGACGCTTGTTCAACTCCGCCGTGGCGGTCGACGCCCGAGGACGCGCGACCGCGCGCTACGACAAGCAGCACCTGATGCCGATGGATCGGACCTGCTTCACGCCGGGTGCGGCGCGACTGCGTCCAGCCCGGCTCGCGGGAACGCGCGCCGGTCTGCAGATCTGCTTCGACATGCGCTTCCCCGAACCGTGGCGCATCCTTGCGCTCGCCGGCGCGCGGTTGTTCCTGCACCCCACGTACTGCGTCGGCCGCGATCAGCTGTGGAAGCGCGCTGCGGTGGAGGCCAACCTCTCGTCCCGCGCCTCCGAGAACAGCTGCTGGCTCGCCAGCGCCAACGCCGCCGGCCCCTGCCAATTCGTCTCAAGCCGCATCATCGACCCCGACGGCCTGGTGATAGCCCGGGCCCAGGACGACGCCGAACAGGTGATCAGCGCCGCGATCGATCCCGCGTGGATGGGGCGCAGCGGGGGCTTCCTGGCGGTGAGGAGACGGGATCTGGAATAAAGGACGTGCTCGATCCTCCGTCCTCGGTGCTCCGTCTGCCCGGAAATGATTCTCATCGTTGATTCAGGACCGAATCACCGCCCCATGACCAGGAAAAAGCGTCGTCAGGAGAGACGGAGGACGGAGAACGGAGGACTCAGCACGTCCTCAGGTTGTTTTCCCCCTTGGTTCCCCGTCCTTCCGCGCGAAATTCCCTCCATGCGCTACATCACCGACGACGTCCGCATCGATCGGCTCCGGCCGCTCCTGCCGCCGTCGATCCTGATGGAGGAGCTGCCGCTGTCCGATCAGGCCTCGACCACGGTGGCGCTGGCGCGTCAGTCGATCGCGCGCGCCTTGAAGGGCGAGGACGACCGCTTGGTGGTGGTGGTCGGACCGTGCTCCATCCACGACGTCGCCGCGGCCCACGACTACGCGCGCCGGCTGAAGGCCGTCGCGAGCGAACTCGCGGCGGACCTGATCGTGGTGATGCGGGTCTACTTCGAGAAGCCCCGCACCACGGTGGGATGGAAGGGGCTGATCAACGACCCGCACTTCGACGGCACCTTCGCCATCAACGAGGGACTGCGCCTGGGGCGCCGGCTGCTGCGCGACCTCGCCGAGTTCGGGATGCCCGCGGGCTGCGAGTTCCTCGACCCGATCCTGCCGCAATTCCTCGCCGATCTCGTCAGCTGGGGCGCGATCGGCGCGCGCACCACCGAGAGCCAGGTCCACCGCGAGCTGTCCTCGGGCCTGTCGGTGCCGGTCGGCTTCAAGAACGGCACCGATGGCAACCTGCAGATCGCCATCGACGCGGTGCGCGCGGCGTCGCACCCGCACCACTTCCTGTCGGTGACCAAGGAAGGTCTCGCGGCGATCGTCGCCACGCGCGGCAATCCCGACTGCCACGTCATCTTGCGTGGCGCCTCGGGCGGACCCAACTACGCCGCCGTGCACGTCCAGAAGGCGACCGAGGCGCTGGCGCACGCGGTCCTGCGTCCTCGCGTGATGATCGACTGCAGCCACGGTAATTCCGCCAAGGACCACCACCGCCAGGCCGCCGTCGCTGATGACATCGGCGCGCAGCTCGCCGCCGGATCGCGCGCGATCTTCGGGCTGATGATGGAAAGCAACCTGGTCGGCGGTCGGCAGAACTACAAGCCGGGCGTCAGCCTGACCTACGGCCAGAGCATCACCGACGCCTGCCTGGGCTGGGACGACACCGTGCCGGTGCTGCACCGCCTGGCGGCATCCGTGCGCGAGCGCCGCAAGGCGGCCGCGCCCAGCAAGGCCTCGTAGCGCATGGTCGCATCTTCCGAGGTGGCCGGCGATGCCCGTAGATGACGACCGCATCCGCGGCGAGGTGGTGGTCGAGCGCGAGCTGACGCAGACCCACCGCATCGTACGCTTCACCGTGCCCAAGGGCCATGCGCCGCCGGCGATGACGCCGCAGCGGCTCGACCGCTACCTGCACGCGATCCTGCCGACCATCAGCCGGACGATGATCCGCGGCTGGCTCGACGCGGGTGCGGCGAGCGTCGATGGCCGCACCGCCGAACCACGCATGGTGCTGAAGGCCGGCCATCGCATCGAGCTGCGCGCGCCCCTGCCGCCCAGGCTGGACATCGGCTCGCCTCCACCCGCGCTCGAGATCCTCTACCGCGACCAGTGGCTGATGGCGTGCAACAAGCCGCCCGGGCAGCTCGCCCATCAGGCGGGGAAGACCATGAGCGGCACGTTGCTCAATGCACTGCAGGAATGGATGAGCGCGCAGGACCTGGATCCGCGCGATGCGCGGCTGATCAACCGCATCGACCGCGACACCTCGGGCATCGTGCTGGTGTCGCTCGATCCCACCGCGCATACGCGCGTGGCGAAGGCGATGGAGGCGCGCGACCTGCACAAGGAGTACCGCGCGATCTGCCATGGCGCTCCCGACCCCGCCCACGGCAGCTGGCTGGATCCGATCGGCGAAGGCGACGGCTCCTCGATCGCGCGGATCGTCACCAGCCAGGGCCAGCCCTGCCATACCGACTACGAGACGCTGGAGACCGCGGGTGCGGATGACCGCGCCGCGCCGCGCTTCGCCACGCTGCGCGTCGTGCTGCACACCGGCCGCCAGCACCAGATCCGGGTGCATGCCGCGCACCACGGCAACCCACTGGTCGGCGATTGGGTCTACGGCCAGCCGTGCGCCGAACTGCCGGGCCAGGCCCTGCATTCCGCGCTGCTGGTGTTCGCCCATCCCATGCACGGGAGCGAGGTGCGCGTCGAGGCGCCGCTGCCGGCCGCGTTCGTCGACCTGTGGTCGCGCCTGCGCACCGGCGCTGAGGTCACGCCCACGGCACTGAGCGACGAGCAGCGGTCGAAGCTCGGCCAGGTCGACGTAGCGGGCGTGCGCCGCCCGAGCTGGCTGAGCGCCGAGGAGTTCGCGCAGCTGCGCGCCGAGGCGGGGGAGTAGGATCGTCCGACGTCCGACGTCCGACGCCAGACGCCAGACGCATCAGAACAACAGAGGCTCCTCGGCGGGAGTGGCCTGGGTGGGCGCGCGTATCAGGAGGGATTATATATATATCCAGGCGAGCAGGAGG
>JACCZE010000463.1 GCA_013696105.1 Planctomycetota bacterium
GCGCACCACAAGTTGCGCTCGCTCCTGACCATGCTGGGGATGGTGTTCGGCGTCGGTGCGGTCATCGCGATGCTTGCGATCAGCGAAGGCGCCCGCGCCGAAGCGATCAGCGCCATCCGCCAGATGGGGATCGACAAGATCCTGATCAAGAGCGTCAAGCCCCCCGAGGTCCTGAACAAGGATGAGAAGGACAAGCGCGAGCGCATCCTCAGCCACGGCCTGACCTTCGCCGACTGCGACCACCTACGGGCGATCTGCGCTGGCCTCGATGGACAGGTCGCCGCTCGCGAGGTGCGCAAGAAGGTGCGCGCCGGAACGCAGCAGCTGGACGCGCGGATCATCGCGACCGATCCGGGATATCGCGAGGTGGGACGGCTGGTGGTCGCCCGCGGACGCTTCCTCGCCGACCTGGACACCGATCGCCGCCAAGCGGTGGCCGTCCTCGGCTCCGACCTCGCTCGTCGGCTCTTCCCCTTGGACGACCCGTTGGGCAAGGACGTGCGCATCGCCGACCAGTGGATGCGCGTCATCGGCGTGCTCGCACCCAAACGCACCACCGGCATGGGCGGCCTGTCCGCGGACGAACTCAACCGCACCATCTACCTGCCGGAATCGACCGCGCGCACCTGTTTCGGCCTGCGCCACGTGCAGATGGAAGCCGGCGGCCATCAGATCTCCCGGGTCGAGGTGACGCAGCTGGTGCAGCGCTACCGGGACGACGTGGATGTCATCACCGCCGGAGCGCTGGTGCGATCGGTGATCGCACGCTCGCATCCGCAGCGCGACATCGAGGTCGTCGTCCCCCTGGAGCTGCTCGAGCAGCAGCGCAAGACCCAGCGCATCTTCACCACCGTGATGTTCTCGATCGCCAGCATCTCGCTGCTGGTGGGCGGGATCGGCATCATGAACATCATGCTCGCGAACGTGCTCGAACGCACGCGCGAGATCGGCATCCGCCGCGCCGTGGGTGCGCGCCGCCGCGACATCCTGCTGCAGTTCCTCTCCGAGACGGTGGCCATGTCCGCGGTCGGAGGCCTGGTCGGCCTCGGACTCGGCCTGGTCGGCGCGTTGCTGGTCGCGGGCCTCGCCGACTGGCCGATCCTGATCACCCCGTGGTCGATCATGCTCTCGGTCGGCATCTCCATCCTGGTCGGCGTGGTGTTCGGCCTGTCGCCCGCGATCCAGGCGGCGAGGCTGCAACCGGTGGAGGCGCTCCGGCATGCTTAGTCCTCAGGGGCTTTGCCCCTACGGCCCCTGACCGGGGCCTACCCCCCGGGCTTTGTCGCGGGCTGTTTGTGCAGGGGCTGTCGCCCCTACGGCGCGCGCACGCGCCTACCCCGGGCTTTGTCGCGGCTCGATCAGTCCTGCGGGGCAGTCCTGATCGTGGCGGCATCGGCTACGCCGATTGTATGCCGCCAGCGCCGCTTGGCGCCCGAGGAGGAGTGCGGGAGTATCTGCCATCTGCCATCTGCCATCCGCCATGTCCGCTCCTTCCCCTCCCCTTGCTCCCACGCTTGCAGCGCGATTCTTTCCGCCATGCCCGACGCGCGCCCGACGCGGGCTCTGATCATCACCGCGTACATCGCCTTATATGTGATCTGGGGCAGCACCTATCTGGCGATCGCGCTGGCGATCGAGACCCTGCCGCCCTTCCTGATGGCGGGCACGCGCTTCCTGGTCGCCGGTACCATCCTCTTCACCTGGATGCACATGCTCGGGGAACCGCGGCCCAAGCGGAAGCAGTGGGGGTCGGCCATCCTCGTCGGCTTCCTGTTGCTGGTGGTCGGCAATGGCGCGGTGTGCTGGGCGCAGCACTGGGTCCCGTCGGGCATCACCGCGCTCACCATCGCGTCGACGCCGCTGTGGATGGCCGTGCTGCCGTGGATCGCCCACCGTGGCCCGGCGCCGCGCCCGCTCGTGCTCCTCGGCATCGCCATCGGCCTGGTCGGAGTGGGCGTGCTCGGCGGGGCGATGCCGGGAACGATGGACCGGGAACGCGCCATCGCCTTCGGCGTGCTGTTGGCCGCGGCGTTGTCGTGGGCGATCGGATCGCTGTGGTCGAAGGCCCTGCCGCTGCCGAAATCGCCGTTGATGGCGGCGGCGGTGCAGATGCTGTGCGGCGGGGTCGGCCTGCTGGCGGTCGGCTTCGCGGTGGGCGAAGGCGCGCGCATCTCGCTCGCCGACACCTCGCTCACCTCCTGGCTCGCGCTCGCCTATCTGGTCGTGTTCGGCGCCATCATCGGTTTCGGCGCGTTCGTCTTCCTGCTGCGCTGGTCGAGCCCGACGCGCGTGGCCACCTACGCCTACGTCAACCCGGTGATCGCCGTGCTGCTCGGCTGGGCATTCCACGACGAACCGCTGAGCGCCCGCACCTTCATCGCCGCCGCGCTGATCATCGTGGCGGTGGTGCTGATCGTCTCGGTCCCCGAGACGACAGAGTAGGGACCGCGCCAGTGGGGCGGATGGCGGATGGCGTTGACATATCCATGCGCTACGCGCTACGCGCTATCCGCTATCTTCCCTCCGCTATCCGCCTTCGATCCCTCATCCCCCGTGATCAACCGCGCGCTGCGGTTCCACGAGACGTAATACCAGGCCCATTGGACGAGGACGAGGACGCGGCTCTCGAAGCGCACCAGCTTGAGGACGTGGATGAACAGCCAGGCGAGCCAGGCGAGCCAACCCGACAGGCGCAGCGATCCCATCTCAGCCACTGCGAGGTGCTTGCCGATGGTCGCCATGTTCCCGAGGTCGCGGTACCGGAATGGCGGTAGCTGACGCCCGTCCAAACGCGAGCGGATCAATCGCGCGACATGGTCGCCTTGCTGCATCGCCACCTGTGCGACTCCAGGAAGGGGCTTGCCGCCGTCGTGGCTGAAGTTCGCGAGATCCCCGACGATGAAGATTTCGGGATGGCCGGCCACGCTGCAGTCCGGCTCGACCATGACCCGTCCACTGCGATCGGTCTCGGCTGCAATCGACTCGGCGACGATGCGACCGAGTGGCGAGGCCATCACCCCAGCGCCCCACAGCACGGTGCGCGCCGGAATGGTCTCCGTCGCCCCGGCGGAGGTGACGTCCACCCCGTCGTCGCGCACCGCGATGACCTGGGTGGAGGTCCGCACCGTGACGCCGATGCGGGTGAGCGCCTGGACGGCTTTGCCCGAGAGGATGGGGTCATAGGGCGCGAGCACGCGGTCCCCCGCCTCGACCAGGATGATGCGGGCCGCAGCGGGATCGATCGCGCGGAATTCATGCGCCATGGTGTGGCGGGCGATCTCGGCGAGCGCTCCGGCCAGCTCGACGCCGGTGGGGCCGCCCCCGACGACCACGAAGGTCAGCAAGGCCGCGCGCTCGGCGACGTCGCCCGTGCGCTCGGCATGCTCGAAGGCGAGGAAGATGCGCCGACGCATCGCGGTGGCGTCCTCGATGGTCTTGAGCCCGGGGGCGAAGGCTTCCCATTCCTGATGACCGAAGTAGTGGTGCCGGGATCCGGTGGCCACGACGAGCGTGTCGTACGGCACGTCCGCACCGTCACGCAAGCGCACCGCGCGCACGCGCGCATCGATGGCCACCGCTTCTCCGAGCAGGACGCGCGCGTTGCGCTGCCGCTTCAGCACCGATCGCAGCGGCGCGGCGATGTTCGCCGGAGACAGCGCCCCGGTGGCGACCTGGTACAGGAGCGGTTGGAAGAGATGGAAGTTCCGCCGATCGATCACCGTGACCGCGACCGGCGCGCGCGCGAGCGCCTGCGCGCAGCGCAAGCCGCCGAACCCCCCTCCGATGATGACGACGCGATGCGGGTCGGGCATGGCGCGACTGTGGCGATCCGCCATCCGGGTACATGGAGGAGAGTGGGGAATTGGACAGCGGATAGCGGATAGCGGATAGCAGGCAGCACTCGGGCGCCGAGCAGCGCTGGCGGCATACAATCGGCGCAGCCGATGCCGCCACGATCAGGACTGCCTCGCAGGACTGATCGAGCTGCGACAAAGCCCGGGGGTAGGCGCGTGCGCGCGCCGTAGGGGCGAAGCCCCTGAGAAAATAGAAGATTACCGCTTTCTCGGGTCCCAACGTCGTGACCATTCAGGCATGCCCAGTTCCGATCCACGAACGGTGCGAGAAGATGCTCTGCTCGCGGCCATCGCCGCGGGTGATCCCGAGACGACACGGACCCTGATGGAGGCCGATCCGACGCTCGCCTCGGCGCGGGTGCGCGACGGGTTCGACGCGGGCGCGACCGCGGTGCTCAAGGCGTTCTACCTGGTGCACTTCAACGACCCGAGCAGGGTCACAGAAGGCAACCGCGAGGTCCTCCGGCTCATGGCCGAGCTCGCGCCGGAACTGGACCTGTTCGAAGCGGCTGCGCTGGGGAACCTCGAGCGGGTAATGGAGCTCTCCCACGACGAGGAATCAGCGAACACCCATTCGGGCGATGGCTGGACCGCGCTGCACTTGGCGGCGGACGACGACATCCGCGCCGCGCTGATCGCTGGTGGAGCGGACATCAACCGGCTATCGACCAATCAGACCGCGAATACCCCGCTGCATGGCGCGGCCTTCGGAGGCCGTCTCGACGCGGTCCGATTCTTTCTCGCCCATGGCGCCGATCCCAATCGGGTCTGCGCCTATGCTCCGCTGCATTACGCCGCGCAACGCGCGGACCTGCCGATGATCAAGCTCCTGATCGCCAATCACGCGGATCCGCTGGTGGCCGGCACCGACGGCAAGACCCCGATCGATCTCGCGACGGAGCGGGGACATGTGGAAGCCATGGAAGTGCTGACACGCGCCAAACGAAGGTAGGAGGACGGATAGCTGATAGCTGTCAGCCAGTCCCGTAACTCTCCTCGGGCGCCGAGTCGGCGCTGGCGGCATACAATCGCCGCAGGCGATGCCGCCACGATGTCGGAGGTTCCCGACGACATCGAGCCGCGACAAAGCCCGGGGGTAGGCGCGCGAGCGCCGTAGGGGCGACAAGCCCCTGCACAAACAGCCGCGACAAAGCCCGGGGGTAGGCGCGCGAGCGCCGTAGGGGCGACAGCCCCTGCACAAAAAGCCCCTACTTCAACCATCCATCGATGTGCTGCTTGATGAACTCGTCGTCGTGCAGATGCGGGTACGCCTTGTGGACGCGGTCGATCTCCGCCATCTGGCCGGGGGAGAGGTCCTCCTTCGGGTCGAGACAGGTGCGGCCGGGCATCACCTTCTGGCGCACCAGGATCTCGTGGATGCCGGCGATGCAGCCGTGGAAGTGGTTGGCGACGTCGAAGAGCGCTGCGTTGGTGTCGGTGAGCTCGTGCGCGAGGGTCAGCAGCGTGGTCGGGATGGATTTCGCCGCGCGCGCCGCCTTCGCCTGCTCGAGGATGCGCACGGCTGCGCGCGTTCCCACCGCCCATTGGCCGAGCAGGCCGCCGATGATAGTCGCCTCGGTACCATTGAAGCGGTAGGTGCTCAGCAGATCGACGATGATGCTGTCGTCGTTGCCGGTATAGAGGGCGACCTCCTTGACGCGTCCGGATTCGACCACGCCGCGCACGACGTCGATGGTCTGATAGCGGTTGAAGGGTGCGAACTTGATGCCGACGACGTTGTCGATCGCGGCGAAATCGCGCCAGAATGCCGTATCGAGCTTGCGGCCGCCGACCGCGGGCTGCAGGTAGAAGCCGAACACCGGGATGACCGCAGCGACTTCCTTGCAATGCGCGATCAGCTGCGTGTTGGTCGCATCCTTCATCGCCGCCAGGCTGAGCAGCCCGACGTCATAGCCGAGCGCCACCGCGGTGCGCGCCTCATCCACCGCCTGCGCGGTGGGACCGGTGATGCCGGCGACCAGGACGGGCTTCGAAGGCGCCTGCTTGGCGATCTCGGCCGCCATCTGCAGCACGGGCTTGAACAGGCCGATCTTCGGATCGCGGATCTGGAACTGCGTGGTGTGCACCGCCACCGCGAGACCGCCGGCGCCGGCGGCGAGGTAATAGCGCGTCAGCGCGCGCTGATGCTTCTCGTCGAGCTTGCG
Source organism: Planctomycetota bacterium (assembly GCA_013696105.1). Taxonomy (GTDB): domain Bacteria; phylum Planctomycetota; class UBA11346; order UBA11346; family UBA11346; genus JACCZE01. Next base: position 6,020 of record JACCZE010000463.1, read on the forward strand.
GTTCTGATCCAGCGCGAGCGGGTGCGCGGGAATCACCAATCCCTGGAGCAGGCGTTGGCGGAGTGCGGCGGTATTGGCCATGTCAGAATTTCCCGTCCCGCACCTCGAAGTGCGAGGGCTTGTTGAGCGTGGCGCCACCGACCTTGACCCAATGGATGGTCCAATCGATCAGGGTATCGATCGACATGTCGGGTTTGCCGAAGAGCGTGTGGCACTTCGCCGCGTTGTTCAGCAGCGCGTTCTCGGATTCCTTGCCGACGAACGTCGGCGCCGGCAGGCCGAGACCCTTGGCGACGCGCAGGGCGAGATCGCGGATCGAGACCAGCTCGGGCCCAGTGAGGTTCAGGTACGCGGCCGGATTCGCGGCGAGCGGGAATGAACGCAGGCAGACCGCGTTCGCGTCGCCCTGCCAGATGCTGTTCGCATAGCCCATGGCGAGATCGATCGGCTGCTGCGCCTTCACCTTGTTGGCGATGTCCAGGAGCACGCCGTAGCGCAGATCATTGGCGTAGTTCAGGCGCACGAGCACGGACTTGGTGCCGTGGCGCGTGGCCATGTATTCGAACATGCGCTCGCGGCCGAGGCATGAATTGGCGTAGTCACCGATCGGACCGGGAGTGACCTCCTCGGTGGCGCCACCAGAGCGGACCGGGACGAACGGATAGACGTTGCCGGTCGACAGCGCGACGATGCGGGCCTTGGTGAAGCGCTCGGCGACGATCGCCGGCACGAACACGTTCATGGCCCAGGTCATCGACGGCGCGCCCTCGGTCCCGAACTTCATGCCCGCCAGGTACATGATGTTCGGCACGTCCGGGAGCTTGGCCAACGAGTCGCGCTCGAGCAGGTCCGCGGAGATGGTCTCGGCGCCGATCCCGTGCAGGGTCTCGACGTGCTTCTTCGAGCTCGCGCCGAAACGCGAGACGCAGATGACGCGGTGCTTCTTTCCCGCGGCCGCGATCGAGCGCACGGCGAGCGCGGCCATGGTCGGCCCCATCTTGCCGCCGGCACCGAGGATCATCAGATCGCCACCGAGATCCCGCATCGCCTCGATGGTGCCGGGCGTGGGCTGGGTCAGGACCTCTTCGAGTTCCTCTTCGGTGCTCGGCGGACGTGAGAATGAGGGCACAGAGCCTCCTCGACGGCGGTGGCGGCGGGCCGCCCAGCATGGGGGGGAGCCCGGGACGGGCAAGGCGAGCCGGCCGAGGGCCGGCGGTGGGGAAGGCGGATGGCAGAAGGCGGTTGGTGGTTGGTGGTTGGTGAAAAGAGGACGGCAGATAGCGGATAGCGGATAGCCGATAGCCGATAGCCGATAGCCGATAGTCTTGCAGTCCCTCGGGCGCCGAGCGGCGCTGGCGGCATACAATCGCGAAGCGATGCCGCCACGATGT
>JACCZE010000053.1 GCA_013696105.1 Planctomycetota bacterium
CGATTATCCGACGTGGCTGCTGGAGGCCTTCCCGGCGCTCGCGTGCGCAGCGATCCTCGCGTGCACCTACCGATCGTTTCCGCTCACGCCGCTGGTCTATGCGTGCCTGCTCGTGCATTGCGCCATCCTCTTCGTCGGCAGCCACTACACGTACGCTGAGGTTCCAGCGCTCGACTGGCTGCGGGATCGGCTCGGCCAGTCGCGCAACAACTACGACAAGCTCGGCCACGTCGCCCAAGGATTCGTTCCCGCCCTGGTCGCGCGCGAGATCCTGATCCGCAAGCGCGTCATTGCCGGCAGGGGGTGGCTCGCCTTCCTCGTCGTGTGCTTCGTCCTCGCGATAAGCGCCTCCTACGAGCTCATCGAATGGGGCGCTGCGGTCGTGATGGGCTCGGGCGCCGACGCTTTCCTCGGCACGCAGGGATACGTGTGGGACACCCAGTCCGACATGGGTTGCGCGTTGCTCGGAGCGGTCGGCTCATTGCTGATCCTGGGGCGTCTGCACGATCGCCAGCTCGCGCAATTCACCGGAACGGCCGTAGCGGCCATCGACCATCCGACACCGAGGACGACATGAACGAGCAGAATCCCTTCTCGACCCCCGACGGCATCATGCGTGAGGAGTCGCACCTGGATGCGGACGCTTACGTGTTTTGCGGATTCTGGCGTCGCGTCCTCGCATCGCTGGTCGACAACATCATCGTGGGGGTTTTGGCGATTCCGATCGGCCTGATCATGGGCCTGACCATCGCCAATGCCGAAGTCGCCCAGAACATGGCCAGCGTGCTGGGATGGATCCTGGGCATCGCCTTCGTGCTGGTGCTCTGGCATCTGTATGCGGCGACTCCGGGGAAGATGATCTTCGGCGCCAAGATCCTCGATGAGAAGACCTACCGTCGACCCACGATGGGGAAATTCATCATCCGCTATATCGGTTACATCCCCTCGGCCTTGGCGCTCTGCATCGGGTTCCTCTGGGTCGCCTTCGACCGCAAGAAGCGCGGATGGCACGACCTGATGGCCGGCACCGTGGTCGTCATGCCCAAGCCCGGACGTCAGACGCGCGGGCGCGTGACCGGATCGGATGCAGGCCGTGAGGAAAAGTCCGATTGATGGGGCGTGCAGCGGCTGCTGATGCCGATGCTGCCCAGCAGCTGCGGAAGATTTTCAGGGAAGAGCCCAGTCGATCGGGGTTTGCGGACAGGTGCGCCGGCGATCGGGTGCATTCTACTACCCAGACGACGATCCAATTGTGAGTTATAAATAACTGTATTAACTAAACTTAAGGTAAACTATAAAAAATAATGGCATATAACACTATCCTGGTATAGTTCGGTATATGCTGGGTTTGGAACGTAGTGATCCCCGGCCGCTCTACCAACAGGTGAAGGATCGGCTGCGTCTGGAGGTCACCTCCGGGGTGTTCGCCCCGGAGGCCCCGATTCCGGATGAGCGCACGTTGGCTGCGCAGCTGGGCCTGAGTCGGATGACCGTGCGGCGTGCGATGGTCGAGCTCACCCGGGAGGGCCTGTTCAAGCGCATACCGGGACGCGGGACGTTCGTCCGTCCCCAGCCCGCACGCGAGACGCCGGTGAGCGCGAACCGCGGGACCGCGATCGGCGTCATCTCTCCCTTCGACCAGGCCGAAGTCGCGAGCGCGGTGTTCTATCAGCGCATCCTGCAGGGGGTTCAGGCCGCGGCCGGAGACGACGCTCCGATAATGATCCGCAAAGCCATCCCGCCGTACGACGCTTTCGTGTCCGTTCATGCCGCAGACCCGGCGCTGTCCGGACTGATCGTACTCGGAATCGTCGATCCACAGCTGCTCAACGCGCTGCGTCATGTCGATGTGCCGACGGTGCTGGTCGACAGCGACCAGCCCGCCGAACGGCGCTTCGATCAGGTCACCTGCGATGGGGTCGATGCGTCGTACGATGCGGTCTGCGCGCTCATCGCGCTCGGTCATCGCGACATCGCGATCATGAATTTTCCGCGCACCTCGGCCGCGGCCGCGCGCCACGCCGGCTACGCCCGCGCGCTGACCGAGCACGGGATCCCCCTGCGGCCCGAACTCGCGCATGTCGTGCCGAGTACCAGCACCGCGGCCTATGATCGGATGCGCGAGATCCTGAAGTCCGAAACGGTTCCGACGGCGGTGTTCTGCACCATGGACGAACTGGCGATCGGCGTGGCGAGCGCGGTGAAGGACCACGGCTGGCGTGTGCCCGAGCAGGTCAGTGTCGTCGGATTCGGCGACATCGGCTTCTTCTGCGCGCCAGCCCTGTCCACCGTGCGCATGCCCATCGAACAGATGGGCACCTCGGCGGTGACGCTGCTGCAGCAGAGGCAACGCAATCCACGCAGCGCTCCGTGCTCTATCATCCTGCGCGCCGAATGGCTGCCTCGCGATTCCTGCGCCCGACCCAGACCGATGACGCTCTAGCCCACCATGATCAACCGGAGAAAAACCATGCGCTCGACCACGACACTGCTGTCCCTGCTCATGTTGTGCGGAGCCCATCTCCAGGCGGTCGAGCCGATCATCATCGCTGATTTCGAGGACGGTTCGATCAAGCCCTTCGAGCAGAAGGAGGGGCTCAGCGTCGTCGACGAACACGCCACCAGCGGATCGAAGGCGCTGATGGTCAAGCCCGGCGCGGCGCTGGTCTCCGACTCGTACAGCGGGCTCGTTGGCGATTGGTCCACTCGGGACACCCTGAAGTTCGACGTGTTCGTGCCCGGAGATCAGAACGTGAAGATCGCGATCCAGATCCGCGATCCGATGGATGTCCCCGGATACTGGGCCTGGCACAACCGTTACACCGCCTTGGCGCCCGGCAAGAACACCGTGCAGTTCCCCGTCGCCGACACCTGGCGCGGAGAGATCCTGCGTCGGGACGTCACGGGCATGCTGGATACCACCAAGATCCGCAGATTCGTGGTGATCCCGGATAACGCCCCTGTGGCCATTTACATCGACAACATCCGCCTGGATTCCTTTCCGGTGCCGAAGATCGATGTCCCCGGACTCAAGGCGTTCGATGTCGAGCCGGTGGGCGCGCCGGGCTTCCCGGGCTACGTTCCGCTCACCGACACGGCGACCTATTCGAAGGAAAAGGGCTTCGGCTGGAAACCCGGAGCGCAGTTCGCCAACAGCTCTCCGAACGTCTGCATCCGGCTGCATCCCGACAATCTCTTCCGCGATTGGCTCTCGGTCAGCAACGCCGAGCTGCAGATCGACGTGCCCAACGGCAGATATCGCGTCTACCTGCAGCTCGAAGATCCCGGCGCGTGGGAATTCATGCAGAATTTCCGCCATCGCACCGTCAGCGCCGAAGGTGCGACCGTCGTCGACGAGACGATGAGCTGCGACGATTTCCTCACCAAATACTTCCGCAACCAGGATGCCGAGGATCTGCCGGGCGAGGATCCGTTCGACAAATACGTCGAGACCCGGCATCCGTGGAAGGAGTTCGAGGTCACGGTCGCCGATGGTCAGCTGAACCTCGGCTTCCGCTCGGATGATGCCTATGGCAACACGCTCTCGGCTGTGCTCGTCGCACCGGTCGAACAGGCCGCGAAGACCAAACAGTTCATGACCTTCACCAAGGAGATGAGGCGTTACGACTGGGCGCAGAGCTGGAAGCCCGTGTCCAAGCTCCCGGAGCCGCCGGTCTTCACCGGAGCCGCCGCGGCCGAGAACAAGCGCGACGGCTTCGTCATCTATCCGGTGTCGCCCTATGCCATCGGGGATTACCAGGGCGAGACCTCGAAGGACCCGCTCGCCGCGAAGGATCCCACGGTCACCGGGCTGCACCTGACCGCTGCGCTCGGCGAGGCCGAGCCCGCGACCTTCGGCCTCCGGCCCGGCCGCAAGCTCGGCAAGGTCGAGGTGACGATCTCCGCGCTCAAGGAACCGGGCGGCGCCGAACTCGGCTCAGGCAATGTCACCGTGCGCGTCGGCCGGTACCGGATCACCCGCCACGGCGGTGATCAGTCGGGGCTCTACGACGTCAGCGAACGCGAGTTGCGTTTGTTCAACCGCACCGACGCCGATGTCCTGCGCTGCGATGACGGCATGGCGCGACGCTTCTGGATCCTCGTCCAGGTTCCGGAGAACGCCAAGGCGGGTACCTACCGAGGTACGGTGACGGTCAAGGCCGAGAAGGGCGGCACGCGCTCGATCCCGGTCGTGGTCGAGGTGCTGCCGTTCAGCCTGCCGGCAGCAGACCACGATTTCGCCCTGTACGGCTGCGACGTGCTGCCAATCGTCTATTATCCAGAGCAGACGGCGAGCATCCTTCGCGACAACGAGCGCATGCTCCAGGACCTGGCAAGCCATGGCATCACGTCGCTCCCCGGTCCGGTGATCTCTCCTCGTTGCGAATGGAAGGGGGATCACGTCGAGATCGTGAATGCCAAGGAGCTCGATGCCTCGTTCGCGATGGCGCGGAAGTACGGCTTCCGGGATTCGCCGGTCGGATTCCCCAATGGCGGAGCCGATCAGGCGATCGCCACGGGCAAACCCATCCAGGGTCAGCCGACGGCGACGTTCATCGCGGGGTGGTTCAAGGTCATCAACGACACCGCCAAGCAACGCGGTTGGCCCAAGCCCTACTTCTGCTTCGGCGACGAGCCGAACATCCCCGATACCCTCAATCAGCTGACGGCGATCCATCAGGCGCTGCACGCGGTCTCGCCCGACATCTGGACGGGCATCGCCTACCACATCGAGAGCGAGCACAGCGTGACGATGATGAAGACCGTGGACGTCCATCACTTCAAGGACTTCTGCAGCCTGGACCAGTTCAAGCAGGCCAAGGCCCATGCGAAATACCTGCTGAACTGCAATGTGGGGTTCGGCCGCCAGCCGTTCGGCCTGCGCGAATGGCGCGCTTCCGCAGAACGCGGCACCGATGGCTGCATCACCTATTCGTACACGGGCAGCCACATCGATCTGTATTACGACCTCGACGGCCGCGAGCGCGACTTCAGCTGCGCTCCGCCCCGTCGCGATGGAACCCGTGACACGGTCGCGACCTGGGAATGCACGCGCGAAGGGGTCGACGACTTCCGCTATGCCCGCGCGCTGGCGGCCATGACCAGGGATGCGGCCGCCCCGGCGTCAGCGAAAACAGCCGCCCAAGCACTGCTCACCCAGGCCCATGAGCTCGGGGCCCTGACGTCTGGCACAGGGCTGCCAGAGATCGTGGCGTGGCGGCAGGCCGCGCAGAAGGCTCTGACCGCAGCGGTCAGGAAGTAGCAGCAAGAAGTAGCAAGAGTGGCGGGCTCCATCGGCGTCGCCGATGGAGCCCAGCGCTCATGCCGGCTTGGACTCGGGCCCGCTGTCGCCGGTCAGTTGCGGCAACTTGGTCACCTCGTCCGGGCGTTCGACCCGGCGGAACACCAGGTGGCCGTCCTCGACATCCACGGCGAGCGACGTGCCGGCGGTGAACTCCCCGCGCAGGATCGCTTCGGAGAGGTGGTCCTCGATGTGATGTTCGATCGTGCGACGGATCGGTCGGGCGCCGAAGCGCGGATTGTAGCCCTCCTTCAGCAGGAAATCGATCGCCGCGGTGCGCAGCTCGAGGGTGATGCCCTGCTCCAGCACGCGTTTGGTGATCTTCTGGAACTCGAGGCTGACGACCTGGCGGAGGTCCTCGCGTTCGAGCGGACGGAACACGATGATGTCGTCCAGGCGATTGAGGAATTCCGGGCGGAAGTGGTCTTCGAGCGCGGTCTGGTAGGCCTTCTTGGTCGCCTTGTAGGCGTAGTTGTCCGCCATGGCCCCAGTGTCGAAGCCGAGCGAACCAGCTTCTGACGCGGCCGAAGCGCCGACGTTGGAGGTCATGATGATCACGGTGTTGCGGAAATCGACCACGCGACCGAACGAATCGGTGAGGTGGCCCTCTTCCATGATCTGCAGCAGCATGTTGAAGACGTCGCCGTGCGCCTTCTCGATCTCGTCGAAGAGCACGACCGAATACGGACGACGGCGCACCTTCTCGGTGAGCTGCCCGCCCTCTTCGTAGCCGACGTATCCGGGAGGAGCGCCGACCAGGCGCGAGGCGTTGTGCTTCTCGCCGTACTCGCTCATGTCGATCTGGATGAGCGCTTCTTCGCCGCCGAACATGAATTCGGCGAGCGCCTTGCACAGCAGCGTCTTGCCGACGCCGGTCGGGCCGACGAGCATGAACGTGCCGACCGGACGACGCGGATCCTTGAGGCCCGAGCGGGACCGGCGGATCGCGCGAGCGATCGCCTTGATCGCCTCATCCTGGCTGATGACGCGCTTGTGCAGGTGCGATTCGAGTTCGAGCAGGCGCTTCGCCTCGCCCTGGTCCAGACGCTGCAGCGGGATGCCGGTCATCGACGCGACGATCTCGCCGACCAGATGCTCATCGACCGTTCCGCAGAGCTCCTTCGATTGCTCGAGGTGCTTGCGCTTGAGGTCAGCGAGCTCCTTCTTCTTCTTCTCGGCGCGATCGCGGAACTCGGCGGCCTTCTCATAGTCCTGATTCAGCACCGCTTCGGACTTCTGCTTGTCGAATTCCTTGATTTCGATCTCCAGCTCCTTGTAGGCGGGAGCGCGCGAGGTGGCCTTCAGCCGCAGCTTGGCGCCGGCCTCATCGATCACGTCGATGGCCTTGTCGGGCAGGAAGCGGCCGGTGATATAGCGGTCGCTAAGCTTCACCGCGGAGGCCACGGCCTCGTCGGTGATCTTCACCCGGTGGTGGGCTTCGTACTTGTCGCGCAGGCCGAGCAGGATCTTGATCGCGTCCTCGGTGGTGGGCGGATTGACGATGATCGATTGGAAGCGCCGTTCGAGCGCGCCGTCCTTCTCGATGTATTTGCGGTACTCGTCGAGGGTGGTCGCGCCGATGCACTGCATCTCGCCGCGCGACAGTGCCGGCTTCAGCACATTCGACGCGTCGATGGCGCCTTCGGCGCCGCCGGCGCCGACCAGCGTGTGGAGCTCATCGACGAACAGGATGATGTTCTTCGCCGACTTCACTTCCTTCATCACCGCCTTGATGCGCTCCTCGAACTGGCCGCGGTACTTGGTGCCGGCGACCATCGACGCGAGGTCGAGCGAGATGATGCGCTTGTTGGCCAAGAGGTCCGGGACCTCGTGCTTGACGATCGATTGCGCCAGACCCTCGACGATGGCGGTCTTACCCACGCCCGGCTCACCGAGCAGCACGGGATTGTTCTTGGTGCGCCGGCACAGGATCTGCCATAGGCGCTCGATCTCCTTCGCGCGGCCGATCACCGGGTCGAGCTCGCCCGCCTCGGCGGCCTGGGTGAGATCGCGGCCGAAGGCGTCCAGGGCCGGGGTCGCGGACTCCTCGGACTTCTTGCCGGACTTCGTCGGCTTCTCGGCGGTCTTGCCCTCGGACGCGGCGGGCGCCGCGCCCGGCATCTTCGAGACGTCGGACGCGCCGAGCAGATCGAGGATCTCGTTGCGCACGTCGTCGAGCTTGAGGTCGAGATTGATCAGCACCTGCGCGGCGACGCTGTCCTGCTCGGACAGCAGGCCCAACAGGATGTGCTCGGTGCCGATGTAGGGATGACCGAGGGCGCGCGCCTCCTCGCTGGCGAGTTCGAGCACGCGCTTGGCCTGCGGCGTGAACGGCAGGGGGCCGCTGGGTGCGGATTTGTCGCTGGTGACCACCAGCTTCTCGACCTCGCGACGCACCTTCTCGACATCGACGCTGAGGTTGTTCAGGGCGGTGACCGCGACGCCGCTGCCTTCCTTCACCAGTCCGAGCAGCAGATGCTCGGTGCCGATGTAATCATGGCGGAACCGTTCGGCCTCCTTCTGGGCGAGTGCGATGATCTTGCGGGCACGGTCGGTGAACTTGTCGAACATGGCAGGTGGCCTAACGTAGGGGCTTCATAGCCCAGTATACGGAACTGTACCCGACCGCCAAGGCGTTGGCGAGCAGGAATGAGCAGGCT
>JACCZE010000056.1 GCA_013696105.1 Planctomycetota bacterium
AGCTGATGGCCATCCCCAACGTCGAGACCATGATCCAGCTCGCGGGCTGAGCCGCGATACACGCGGTACATGGAAACGAGCGATCGAGCCATGGTCGGGCTTGGCGTCGACGATACGGTCCAGGCGATCAGACGACGGACATTCCAGGAGGTTTCATGACCATCACCGCTCGGTTCTCACTCGGACTGCTGCTCGCGGCGCTGGCCGCGCTTCCGCTCGACGCTGCGACCTCCGCGGCGCCGAAGGCAGACGAGATGCGCTGGGTCTACCTCTCGCACAACTTCATGTTCGCGAAGAACGTCGACACCTCGATCGAGATGCTGACCCGCGCCGCCAAGGCCGGCTACAACGGGGTCGCGCTCACCGACTGCAAGTTCGCCCGTTGGTTCGAGACCGTCACCGTGCGCCGCCCGGAATACGATCAGAACCTCAAGCGGCTGCGGCAGGCGTGCCGGGACCTCAAAATGGGGTGCTATGTCTTCGCAGGCGACCAGGGAACGGACCTGCTCGCCAACGACCCCAACCTCGCCGAGGGCATGCCCGTGGTCGACGCGCCCTTCGTGGTTCGCGGCGGAGCGCTGGTTCCCGCCGACAGTACCGCTCCGACCAACCTGTCATTCGAGGAATCGACGCGAGCCCACGAACCGACCGGGTGGAACGTCGACGACCCCGGCACCGTGTGCTTCCTCGACGATGCAGTGGCCAGCGCAGGCAAGCGCTCGGTGCGCATCGAAGCCGGACCGGGCAAGAACGCCCATGGCAACGGGCGCATCTTCCAGGTGCTGAAGGTCGAGCCGTTCCGCTATTACCATCTCTCGGCGATGGTGAAGACGGACGGCTTCGGCCATACCAACACCTTCACGTTCTGGGTCGGCAAGCCCGGGCAGCAGACCCTCAACCACCAGAGCTGGGACATCCAGGAGACCCAGGACTGGAAGCGGTTCGACGTGGTGTTCAACACCCTCGACAACACCGAGGTGAACGTCTTCATCGGTTCCTGGGGCGGCCAGAAGGGCAAGCTGTGGATCGATGATCTGCGCTTCGAGCCAGGTGGATTCGTCAATCTCCTCCGTCGCGACGGCTGTCCGTTCTCGGTCGTCAGCACGGACGGCAAGACCACCTACAAGGAAGGGGCGGATTTCGCCGACGCCAAGGACCCGAAGATGGGCAACACCCAATGGCCGGGGCTCTATGCCTACTGGTACGAGCAGCCGGTGGTGAAGGTGCCTTCGGGCAGCCGCCTGAAGGAGGGCGACCGGGTGAAGATCGGCTATTCGCACGCGATGATCTGTCTGGGCTACGGCGTGTCGGCGTGCATGAACGAGCCGAAGATCTGGCCGTTGATCGAGCGCAATCTCGCCGAAATGCACCAGGTGCTGGAGCCCGACGGTTACATCCTCTGCCACGACGAGATCCGTCAGGGGGGCTGGGATCATTCGTGCGCGGCCTCGGGCAGGACTCCGCTGCAGTCCCTGCGGGACAACGTGAAGACGTGCGTGGCGCTGATCACCAAGGAGGACCCAGGCAAGCCCATCTTCGCGTGGAACGACATGTTCGATCCGTACCACAACGCGTCCAAGCACGACGCCTACGATTACCTGGTCAAGGGCAAGGATCCCTTCCACGGATCCTGGGAGGCCCTCGACCCCGCGATCACCATCCTCAACTGGCACGGCCATCCCGAGAAGCGCGCCGAGTCGCTGAAATTCTTCGCCGACCGCGGCCACCAGCAGATCCTGTGCGGATTCTACGACAGCACCTCGGACAACATGATCCCCTGGATGCAGGAGGCGAAAGGCCTCAAAGGAATCGTCGGCGCGATGTACACCACCTGGGGGCAGGACTATCGCGAGCTCGAGAAGTTCCAGCAGGTGGTCGACGCGGCGAAGAAGTGACCGGCCATGCCCCGGTGATCAGATCGCCGTGGCCCATGCCCGCTGACGATAACCCAGCGGGCTGATGCCCACGACCTGCTTGAACGCGCGGCTGAACTGGAACTGGTCCTGGAAGCCGACACGTTCCGCGACCTCGGCGACGGACAGCTCGGCATGCAGCAGCAGTTGCCGCGCGCGCTGCATGCGCGCGACACGCACGTAGTCGCGCGGCGCCGAGCCGATCGCGTCCTTGAACACCGAGTGGAAGCGGGCCGGCGACAGCGCCATGGTCCTCGCCAGCTCGCTGACCGGCAGGGGTCGGTGGAGGTTCTCGCCGATGTGCGTGAGGACCTCTCCGACACGTTCCGCGGCGCGCAGGCGATCCAGGCCCTCGGGTCTGAAGACGCGCCCGCGCGTGAGTTCGTCGAGCAGGCGCATGCCCAGGGCCTTGCGGCGCAGGACATCGGCGATGGTGGCGATCGGCTGCTTGTGCAGGTTCCAGAGGTCGGTGTTGATGCTTCCGACCGCCTCTGCTGTCGGCCGGGACAGCGCCACCGGCACGTCGAACAGGCTCAGCGCGTCGAAATTTCCCAGGAGAGTGAAGCGTGCATGCGACCAGCGGCTGACGACGTCCCGGCCTTCGAGCAGCGTGATGCGGTGCTTCACGCCTGCGCGCAGGCAATTGCCCCCGCCATCATCGATCTCGAAGCGCTCTCCTCCCGGGACCTCGATCAGGAAACGGCCGCCGGTGATGTGCGCGCAGGTGGCCTCGTCCATGACCCGCCACCCGGTGGTGAAGGGATCATCGACCGGATTGACCGAGCCCGCCTGGTAGTCGAAGCGTAGGGATGCGTCGACCAGGGCGAGGAAGTCGTCGCGTTCGGACATGCGCCCAGCACAGCGGCAATCGGGAGCTGGGCAAGAATGGAGGGGGACGCTCGCCGATCAGATGGGGGTTCGCCGGCGCAGTGACCGCAGCGCCGCATAAAAAAGCCTGCCAGGCCCGTGGGGGCCTGGCAGGCGATCTCCAACGTTGCGGGTCCAGCAGGCTTCAGGCCCTGCGTCGGACCGCGAACAGGCCGAAAGTCACCAGCAGGGCGAGTCCGCCGCCGAGTCCGCCGCCCAGGCCGCACGAGTCGCCATCGCTCGAACCGGTGGTAGCACCGGTCGTGGCTCCGGTGGTGGCTCCGGTGGGCGTGCCCGAGGCGGTGGTGGTGAACATGTTGTCCGCTCCCGTGGCGAGATTCCCCGCGGCATCCTTGCTGAGCACGCGGTAGTGGTACATGGTCCCCGCCGTCAGGCCCGAGAGCGAGACCGTGTGCGAGGTCACCATGGCCGCAGCCAGCGTGGTCATGCTGCCGTAGCTGGTCGACAGTCCATATTCCACCTGGCTGTCGCTGGCCTCGTTGGTCGTCCAGGTGATCGTAGCCGAAGTCGCGGTGATGCTGCTCGATGCGACGACCGAGATCACCGGCGGGGTGGTGTCGGCGGCGATCGCCGCCACCGTGAGGGTGACGTCATTGCCAGTGCCACCGGTGTAGCTGATCGTGAAGGTGGTGCCCGGATTGTTGGTCGCGGCCACGGTCGCGCCTTGGGCGAGACCAGAGAACGTGCCGACCACCGCATCCGCGCCATCATTGTCGATGATGGTCCAGATCGTGCCCACCGTCGGAGTGAACGCGGCGGTGTTGACGACCAGCGGCGCATTGCCGAGGGTCACCGTGCCGACCACGCTCAGCATCGAGCTGGTCGCGGCGGACCCGCTGAAGACGTCGAGCCGCGAGGTGTTCGCGCCCAAGCCGCTGAGATTCAGGTTGCCGCTCGTCGCCATGTTGGTGGCCGAGGGCTCGTTGCCGATGACCAGCGCGCTCGTGGAGAACGCCGCGGTGGTGGTGATCGTGCCCACGGAGGCGCCGTTCGCGAGCTTCAGGGTACCGGCCCGCAGGTTGACGGGCGAGTTCGGCTGGAGGCCGAGGATGGTCAGGGCCGAGCCGGACACGGTGGTGGCACCCGTATAGCTGTTGGGCCCCGTGAGGCGCTGGGTGCCGCTGCCGCTCTTGCGCAGGCCGCCCGTTCCCGAGATCAGGCCGGTGAAGGTCGTGGGAGTGGCGCTGAGGGCCACGCCGAGGGTGCGGGCGCCGAGGATCACGTTGCCGGCGCCGAGCAGCGCGCCGATGGTCTCGTTGTCAGGAGTCTGGTCGGTGCCGGCGGCGTTGGTCAGATCGAAGGTGGCGTTGGCGGCCACCGTGACCACGACCGAGTTGGTGATGGCGTTGGCGGCACCCGCGGCGCTGACCACCGCGACGGTGGCGTTCACGTTGTTGATCAGCAGCGGGCCGGCGATCGAGGTCGCGCCGCCCGTGCGGCTCAGGAACAGCGTGCCCGCCTGCACGGTGGTGGTGCCGACGAAGGTGTTGGAGAGCGTGCCGACCATGGTCGCGTTGGCGGGGCCTGCGAAGAGCAGGTTGCCGGAGCCGGTTCCCGAGATGACGCCCAGCAGGTTGAGCGTGGCGCCCGTCTCGACCGCGACGGTCAAGGTGGTTCCGGTGACGATGTCGATCGGTGCGGTAACGTTCGCCACCGTCGGTGCGAAGACGTTCAGCGCCAGCGGCTTCAGCGCGACCGGCGAACCGGAGACGTTGATGTTCCACGAACCGACAGCCGGCGTGTAGATGTTGATCTGCGCCAGCGACAGGCCCAAGGCGATGTCATAGGTCACGGTATAGGCGCCAGCCAGGGTCGGTAAGGCGGGGAACACCACGGTGTCGCCATTGGCGGGTAGGATGGAGCCATCCCAATTCAGGTTGTTGCTCCACAGCGTGTCGCCGCCGTTACCTCCCCAGGTCACGGTCGCGGCCCCGGCCATCGGTGCCGACGCCACGAGGACGAGCAGGGTGAGGTGGAGCAGCGTCCAGCGTGATAAGCGCGCGGAGAGGGATGTCATTTTCAGGGGTCCTTATGGGTTCGCGTGGGTTATTGGCCTTGGCAGCCCGTTCCGGCATTTTTTCGGAAAAATCTTATACAGGAGTTAGGGGGAGGGACGGGATTTGGACCAATGTGAGGGTAAGTAGCGATCGTGTTGGAACATGTGAACCGGATGGCGTTGGTCATGTGAGTGGGGCTGGGGCCCTGACTTTCGAGCCTTCGTACCTTGCTTACTTTCGCACCTTCGAGCCTTCCCCCTCCTCCGGAAACAGCAGGGAGGCGCAGGAATTTGATTGCGGTCGACGTTGCGGCGAAAGGGCTGCGGGCGAGCGCGGCGACGCAGCTGAGGAAGTCGTCGTCATCCATCCCCGACAATATCG
>JACCZE010000163.1 GCA_013696105.1 Planctomycetota bacterium
GTACTCGGCTATTCTGTATCCTGGCCGAGTGCAACTCGGCGATCCCGGGGGAAAGCCGGGCAGCGGCCTCTCTCATCTCTAGCGGCCCTTCTGATGTCCGCGTCGACCGCCCGTCCAATGCTGCGCGCCACGGGTCGACGGCTCCACGCGCGGAGCGACGGTGTTCGCACGCCGCTGCTTGTCCTGCTGCGACGAACTCTGCTGCGCGGCCGAATTCGGCCCGAGCCGGTGCGGAAACGGTTTCGTATGGCCGGAACTGCTCGGGATCTGACGTTCGATCAGTCTCGACGGGTCCCGTCCATCCGCAGGTGCGGGGAGCACGGCACTGGTGGTCAGGTCGACCGATGGCCTGGCCATCCGGCGGGGCATGGTGGACCGGCGTTTGGCCGGCGCGCTCACGCGGGTACGCGCCGGTGTCTTGGCCGAACGCGCGGTGCGGGACTTCGCGGCGGTGGACCGCGACGATAGGGCTTTCGCTGATTTTCCTCCGCGCTTGATCGGCCTCGCTGTGGCCACGCGGGCCGCCGAGACCGGGCGTTTGGCGCCGCGCCCCTTGCCGCGCTGCGAGGACGCCACCTTGCCGGAGGGCTTCTCGGATCGCACGCGAATCGCTCGCGCCGCGGGCTTGGCCTGCGAGCTTCGTACTTTGGATTTTTTCGCTGGGTGTGAACGGGTCTTCGCGGCACGCTGCGACGCGGGGAGGATGCTCGCGACGCGCTTCTTGGCTGCGGAGACGCGCTTTTTGGCTGCTGATGAGAAGGCGGCGGAAATGAAATGGGTGCGCGAATGTGACCTCATGGGAATCTCCTCCTGTCGACCTCGCAGTATACGGATGCAGACGTCGAAATCGTCATCTGCCCGTAGTTGCTTCGACAAGGACGCGCGGTCTGCGTGCGACGACCAGCTGCCGGAGGGCGCGGGGCGCTCCGGGGCGTCTTACACGTCGAGGACCCAGCGCGACCCTGCGTTCAGGCGTTCCCAGGTGGCCTTGCGAATGCGCAGCCGCTGGGCGCGGGCGCCCAGGTCGTGATCGCGACGGACGAAGCTGACATGGATCACGCGGCGTCCGATCGCGGTGCGGTTCTGCGTGCCGCCATGCCACAGGCTGCCGGGAAAGACCAGGACCGATCCCGCCGGCGCGATCACCAGGCGCTCGGCGGGATGCGCGGCCTGCGTATCGGCCATCCCGGCCTCGGGCGCGTCCGGCCAGCGGTGCGATCCCGGGATCAGGCGCGTCGCGCCATTGTCGGCGGTGAAGGGATCGAGGAGCCACGCCGAATTCACGCTCGTCCTGCCGCCGTCCCCCGCGACCGCGATGTCCCGGTGCATGCCCTGCCGGCCCTGGCCGGGCAGCGCTTCGCGTGCATTGATCGCGTCCAGCTTGAACGCGCGCCCCATGAGGTGGTGCACGGCTGCCAGCAGGACCGGATCGGCATGCATGCGGTCGAACACCGCACCTTCGCTCACCAGATCCGCGAGGCGGCGCGTGCCGGCCTCGTGATGCCAGTAATCGCTGCGCTGCGAAGCAGTCGGCGCATCGGCATACTTCTCGCCCATCAGCTCATCGTGCACCCGACGCAGCTCCGCGAGCATGGCAGGAGGCATGTGGCTCGGCAGCAGCAGGAAGCCGTCGTCCTCCAGGGACCGACGCTGACTCGGAGAGAGCGTGTCCGGCCGCACGCCCAGTTCACGCAATGCCAGAGGGAGGTGGTCGACCGGCTCCCGCTTGCTCGGGACATCGCAGATCGGGGGCGAGTGTGTCATGGCAGCCAGCGTACCTGGACGTAGGCCGCTGGTGAATGGACGAGCAACCCGTGGGATGGACGAAATGACCAATCGGCCCATCCGTGTCGCCTTCGCCGGTCAGGGGACCGATCCCAGGCGTGTCGTTCCACGCCATGCCCACGCCCATCCGATCATCATCTGGTACACCAAAGGCAGTGGTGAGCTGGTCCTGGACGATCGGACCATCTCGTTCGCGCCAAGAACGGTGATCTGCGTGCCCGCAGGGCAGCTCTACTCCGAGCGCTCACGCCATGGCTTCATCAGCCTGTTCATCGCGATCGCCGGCCTGCCGCTCCCGACGGTCGAGAGCTTCCAGCTCGGCGAGGATCCGCGCTTCGCCCTGGCGGCGCGCCTGGTGCTCGAGGAATCGCGCCGCCTCGACCCGGCTTGGCCCGATGCCGGAATGGACGCCCTCGCCGCGCTGATGTCGTGCCTGCGTCGTCATCGTCAGGCGCCGGTGAATGGTCCGCTGGTGGCATCCGCCGTCGAATGGGTGCGTCTGCACGCCGGCGATGCGCACCTGACCATGACCAGCGCTGCAACCAGGCTGGGTACCACCGTGCGCAGGCTGCGCAGCGCCTTCCTGCTCGAGTTGGGAATGACGCCACTGAGATACCTCACCGCGTATCGCGTCGCCCAGGCCAAGCGTCTGCTGGCCGGCGGGGGATTCACGGTCGGAGATGTCGCGCGACTGGTCGGTTTCCAGGACGCCTATTATTTTTCACGCGTCTTCCGCCGTGAGGTGGGCACGAGCCCTCACGCATATCGGCAGCGGGCAGTGCGTTGAGACCAGCAGGGTCGTCCAACCACGAGAGCGCGAGGCCATCGGAGAGGCGGACGGTAAGCTCGATCCGCGTTCTGCGTCCACTCTGCAGATGCGCCTCAAGAAGCTCACCAGCGCCAGCCTGCTCTCGCTCAATGGATTCCATCCGTTGGGTCAGGGGCCGGTGACGACGTCGATCCCGTCGCGTCGAGCGTGGTTCTCGCAGGCCCTTGCCCGAGCGACCGGGAATGGCCATCCGCTGACCCGTAGGCTGCTCAGGTAGGACAGCCGCGCGGGTAGGCCAGCCCGCACGCTCCGTCGAGCGCGGCAGTCTCAGAATCGGCCGGGCGCCGATATTCCACGCGAGCGCGACAAACCAGCAGGCTGCGTGTTCACGCGACCGCGGAGGTGCATCCGCTGCACTTGGTCGCCTTCAACGGGATCTTCGACAGGCACAGCGGGCATTCCTTGGTGGCCGAGGCGTCAGCCGGGGTGCGCAGCTTGGTCGTCGCCTTCACCAGCATGTAGATGCAGAAGGCGATGATCAGGAAGTTGATCAGGCTGTTGATGAACGAGCCGTAGGCGATGACGGGAACGCCACGAGCACGTGCTTCCGCGAGAGAGGTCAAGGGGTGGCCGATGGTGCGCGCCACCTCCTCGGCCTTCGCCGCATTCATGACGATGAAGTGGTCCTTGAAGTCCAGACCACCCGAGAGCACGCCGATGGGCGGCATCAGGACATCATTGACCATGGAGGTCACGATGGAGCCGAACGCCGCACCGATGATGACGGCGACGGCGAGATCGACGACATTCCCGCGCATCAGGAACTCACGGAAATCTCCGAACATGGGCACCTCGATGATGTGGGGGACGGCACGGACCACAGCACCATTGAGATCGATGTCAACTCGGCAGGAGGAGGTGTTGGACAGCAACCCGACCCGGATCGAGTTCAAGGGGATCCCCGGGCCGGGCCTTACATGCAATTATTCATGAGCTTTCGATTCGAGTTGGGTCGTGGTTTCATCGCACAGAATCTCGGCCTGCATGACTTCCCCCCGGGATCGCCGAGTTGCACTCGGCCAGGATGCAGGTAGAGCCGAGTACAACTCGGCGATCCCAGGGATTGGCCGAGCCCATGGAACGGCACAGCAACCATCCCGATAATCGGGCACACTCCGGGACAGCTCACCGTCGCAGGCACCAGGATCTCTCCCACATGCCCCCAAGCCTCACGTCCGACGAACGCGACCTCATCGCCGCCCTGCGCGAGCCCATCGCTCCGGTGCGCACCGCTGTCGGCTACCGCATCGCCTTGATGCTGGTCGCGGTGGTGATGGTGATCCTGCCGCTGATCTACCTCGCGATCGTCGCTCTCGCGTGCTACGGACTCTATTGGCACGCCACCGAGAACGCCTCGGTCTTCTCATCCATGCATGGAAGGCACAGCGGCAAAGGTGCGTTCCTCACCTACGTCGGGCCGCTGGTGATCGGCGGGATCCTGGTGCTGTTCCTGTTCAAGCCGTTGTTCGCCCCGCGCGGGAAGCGGAACGACCCGATCACCCTCGATCCGGCGAAGGAACCGGGGCTTTTCGCCTTCGTCGAACGCCTGTGCACATCGATGGACGCTCCGGTTCCGCGGCGCATCGATGTCACCTGCGAGGTCAACGCTTCGGCAGGCTTCCGCCGCGGGATGACCAGCATGCTCGGCAACGATTTGGTGCTGACCATCGGCCTGCCGCTGGCTGCGGGGACATCGGTTCGTCAGCTCACCGGCGTGCTCGCGCACGAATTCGGTCATTTCGCGCAAGGCGCGGCGATGCGCGCGAACTACGTCGTGCGCACCGTCAACCACTGGTTCGCACGGGTGGTCTACCAGCGCGACGTCCTCGACGAGTGGTTGGTGCGGGTGACCGAAGCGGCGGGCAACCTGCACATCGCGCTCGCGATCGTCATGCAACTGGCGCGCGCGATGGTGTGGCTGTCTCGGCGCGTCCTGTGGGTCCTGATGATGATCGGCCAGCTGGTCAGCAGCCTGATGTCGCGGCAGATGGAATTCGATGCCGACCGATCCGCCGTGCGCGTGGTCGGACACGAGCATTTCTCATCGATGTTGCGCGAGCTGCCGGTGATCTGCCTGGCCGAGCGCGGCGCGCTGCACGACCTGCGTGCGGCCTGGCGCGAGAAGCGCCTGGGTGACGATCTTCCGGCGTTGATCGAGGCCAATCTGCGCCAGGTCCCGGCCGAGATGCGCGAGAGCGCGGTGTCCGACGGCATGGCCGGCAATACTTCGATGTACGACAGCCATCCGCCCACCCGCGATCGCATCGCCGCCGCCAAGGCCGAGGGCGGCAAGGGCATCTTCGCCGCCGAGGGCCCGGCATCGCGGCTGTTCCGTGATTTCCCCGCCTTGTGCCGGCGCACCACCCTCGCCTGGTACCGCGAGAGCGCCGGACTCGAGGTCACAGCGACCAACCTGGTGTCCACCGCGGAACTGCTGGCGCAGAGCGCCAGCGATGAACAGGCGCAGCACGCGCGCTCGCGTTGGTTCGGCGGGCTGTGGGCCGATGTGCTGCTGCTGCAGCCGGGCTCGCGCACGGAGTCGGACACCGCGCCCGCGGTCCGTCTGAGCGCCGCCCGCACGGCGCTCGAGGTCTGCGCGCCCGGAGCGATTGCTGCGCATGGCGAATTCGCAGCGGCCGAGACCGCGGTCGTCCAGCCGAGCATCGCCGCGGCGCTGATCTCGGCGGGCATGACGATCGATCCCAGGGAATTCGGCCTGTCCGCGGC
>JACCZE010000105.1 GCA_013696105.1 Planctomycetota bacterium
CGGACGCGGGAGACCGCCAACGCCTATGCCCTGCCGGTCGGTGAGGATCAGCCCCCATTCTGATCGTTGCTGGCCGGACTCGACTGCCCGGGGGCGTACCCACGGCTCGGGGTGCCGGTGCCGGGCCACTCGGCGTTCGATCAGCACGCTCGCCCGGCCGCACGGCACGAGCTGCTTGTAGCAGCTTAACGCATTGTCCTCACCGAACTTGCTGAATGCATCGCAGTGCAGCAGTACCTATGTCTTCGCCTGGCGGATTTCGGCATACGCTCCACGCGCGCATGCGTGATGCATGCCCCATCCCGTAGGAGACCGACATGGCCGAGAAGACCTCATCGAAGAAGATGGCAGCCGCCGCCCCGAAGAAGGACACGGCACCCACCTCACAGCCGAAGCCAGCCGTGCAGCAGTCGTTCGGCCGCACCTCTGGTGCGACCAGCGCTGCCGCCGCCCCCGCCAAGAAGCCGGTGGATGCCAAGGAGCGGTACAAGCTGATCGCTGAGACCGCCTACTACCTCGCCCAGAAGCGAAATTTCGCGCCTGGACACGAGGTCCAGGATTGGACCACCGCCGAGAAGCAGGTCGACGCGATCCTCGCCAAGCGCTGAGAGCGGTTTCTCGAGCCACGGGCGGTCGTGCGTCGCGCGCGGTCGTGCGTCGCGCGCGGCCGCCCGTTCGTCGTTCCCCGGTCAGCGCACGCATCCGCTCGTCGCGCCAGCTGCAGATGCACCGTTGATGGCTCGTCGCGCGCGCCTGTGCACAACGCACGGCCACCCTCAGCCGCGCTTCATCCCGATCAGCGTGAACAGTTCGAGCCGCGATGCGGAATTCTCCAGGAAGACCCCGTGCAGCTTGCTGGTCGTGGTCCAGGATCCGGGCTTCTTGATGCCGCGGTAGCACATGCAGAAGTGCTGGCACTGCAGCACCACGGCCACGCCTTGCGGTTTCAGCACCTCCTCGATGACATTGGCGATCTGCGTGGTCAGCTTCTCCTGCACCTGGAGCCGGCGCGCGTAGGCATCGACCACGCGGGCGAGCTTCGATAGTCCGACGATGCGTCCGCGCGGGATGTACCCGACGTGGGCCTTGCCGACGAACGGCACCATGTGGTGCTCGCAATGGCTGTGCACCTCGATGTCGCTGACCAGGACCAGCTCATCGTATCCCTCGACGTCCTCGAAGGTGCGCTCGAGGAAGGCTTTCGGAGAGAGATGATAGCCGGCGAAGTGCTCGGCCATCGCCCGGACCACCCGCTTGGGGGTGTCGACCAGGCCCTCGCGATCCGGGTCCTCGCCGATGTGCGTGAGCAGTCCCCGCACGTGCCCCATCGCAAGCTTGTCGGCGGCTGACGGTGGACGTGCGCGTTTGGTGGTCATGCGCCCATGCCATCGCATTGGGCGAACGATTCAAGCTAGCGTTCCGGACTGCCCCGGGCGACCTTGGGCCGCCATGTCCCGGGATTCACGATTTCTGGTACATCTTCCGCAAGGCCCAGGCCCCTGCGCCACCCCACCCGGTGTTTTCCATGCTCGGCTGGAAGCACGGTTCGCCGGTCCGCCCGCCGCCGAGGAGGGTTCAGCCGGACACTTCGCCCGAGACTTCACCCATCTTCTGCAGCGTGGTCGAGTGGCACAGCACGCTGACGATCTGTTCACGTCCCAGCTTGTGCTTATCGAGGAAATCCTTCGCACCGAGTCGCAGTCCCTCCTGGCGGATGACCGGATCACTGCGTCCGGACAGCACCACCACAGGGACATTGGCCTCGTTCTTGCACAGGCGTGCGCAGGCATCGAAGCCATAGCTGTCCGGCAGACCCAGATCGGTCAGGACGAGATCGATACCGCCCTTCTTCAGGCGCTCGATCGCTTCGTGGAGCGTCTTCACGTGGATCATCTCGACCAGCGGCAGGGATGCGTCCTCCAGGGCGGTGCGGACGAGCAGCGCATCTCCCGGGTTATCCTCGACCAGCAGCAGGGTCAGACGGATATCGCGCATGGGGTTCACCCCGCCAATCTAGACCCGCCGATCGATGGGGCACGCGCGGGCTGGCAACCTTCTACAGCACGAGCTACAGCAGAGCGTTGCCCCGACTCAGCGGCGGGTGAACCAGGCGCTGTAGGTCGCGCTCAGCGAGGTGGTCGCAGCCAGTGCCAGGCGCCGTCCGAACAGCGTCCGGAGCGGCATCACGCGCTGGCCGGTCGCGCCATCGAAAGACCAGCCATGGCGGTCGCCTGCCGCGGCCAAGGACTTCGGCGCGACGAACATGCGATGGTCGTGCGTCCCGCGCGGAACGTATCCCAGGCCTTCGCCCAACCAGACCGTGACCACGCGGGCGAACCACGTGCGATTGATGGTATTGACATAGAAGCGCGCGCCGGGCTTCGCCACGCGCGCCGCGGTAGCGACCAGCGATTCCCAATCGGGAATGTGCTCGACGACATCGGCGCAGACCACCAGGTCCGCGCACGCGTCGGGCAACGGCGGACGCGTGGCATCGCCCCGGAGGTAGTGCAGGTGCGGGCAATCGGCGCCATGCGCCGAGGCGGCGCGCACGCTGCCGCCGCTGATGTCGACGCCGACCACGGTCGCACCCGCGCGCGCGAGGGGTTCGGACAGCAGCCCCCCTCCGCACCCGAGATCGACGACGAACCCGGCATACCGATCACCGACGACACCACGCACTTCCTCCAAGCGCACGCGATTCAATGCATGCAACGAAGCCGAGAATCGGCTGCAGGGATCCCACCAGTCCGCGGCGTGATGGTCATAGATGGCGAGGTCGTTCTTCATAACCGATGTCCTGCGTTCTGGGTTCTCCGTTCTCCGTCGACAGCCACAGCTGATTCCCAGGCTTCCTGTTGCCCGACGGAGAACGGAGAACTCAGGACTGAGCACATGCTTTTCTCCCCACATGCAGACAGACCCCACCGAACAGACGCGGCCGCTCGACCACGAGCTCGAACCCGGCGTCGCGCATCGCCTGCGTGAGTTCGCGCCAGGACACGAAGTGATCGATGGAGCGGCCGATGTAGCGGTAGACATCGGCCTCGCCGTGCCACCACCAGCCGTAGATGCTGCCCATGGCCGCGAGGTAGCCGAGGAAGAGCTTCCGCCACAGCCACGGTCGCGGACGTGCGAAGTCGAGGCAGCCGACCACGCCTCCCGGCTTGAGGACGCGGGCGATCTCAGCGAGAGCCGCGCTGAAATCGGGGACGTTGCGCAATCCATAGCCGATGGTGATGCCGTCGAAGCTGCGGTCGGGGAATGGCAGGGCCATCATGTCGCCGACCTGGAACTGCAGCCGGTCGTTCCCGCCCAGCGCCTGCACCCGACGGGCCTGGGCGATCATCTCTCCGGAAGCATCCAGTC
>JACCZE010000122.1 GCA_013696105.1 Planctomycetota bacterium
CGTCTGCATCATCGCGCAGCATCGATCATGCCCTGGGGTGCGCCGCGAGCAGCACCCGGCGCAAATCGCTGATCGGAATCGGGGTGTAGCGGCCGGTGGTGGTCAGCGACGCATGTAGCATCAGCTCGTTGATCGATCGGATGTTCGCTCCTCCCTGGAACAACAGCGTGGCGAAGGAGACGCGCAACGAATGCGTCGAAATCCGCTTGTCCCGAAGCTCCACGAGGTCTGGGTTCCGGTGGATCGTCTCGGTCACGGCCACCTTGAGCACGTAGCCGACAGCGCGCGTGCACAGGACATCGGCGTAGTGACTGACGAAGAGCCATGGGCTCTCCCTCCCGTCGAGCATCGTCGACCGCACCTCGCTCACGTACCGCTGGACCGTCGCCATCGCCCACCGGGCCACCGGCAAGACGCGCCCGGTACGGCCCTTTTCGCGCACCACGCGGATCTCATCGCGTTCCAGATCGACATCCTCGAGACGCAGGCCGACGAGCCCGTGGACGCGTCGTCCCGTAGCCAGCGCGAGGGACAGCAGCGCAAGGTTACGGATCTGCAATGCGTGGTTTCCTGGAAAACGTTCCGGGTCGCATTCCTGGATCATCGCTGCCTGCGTCTGGATGAGAGCGGTCGCTTCCTGAAGCGTCAGGTGGTCCTTGCGCACCGTGAGCGACGTCGGTCCCCTCGGCGGAACCAGGGCCGCCGCTGGGTCATGCACGAGGAAACCACGCTTGCGCAGCCATTTGTAGAGCGACTTCACCACGATGACGGCGGTGCCCTGGGTACTGCGGGAGCGCGTGGCGTTCAGCCTTGGCGAGTGGTCCTTCGCGAGCCAGAGCTGGTATCCTGCGAGCTGATCCGTCGTCGCATGCATGAGGTCGCCGCGCGTCAGCACCAGCCAGCGCTCGAAGGAGCGGAGGTAATCACCATAGGTGCGGGCGGTGGAGTCCTTGCCGTTGGCACGGAGCGCATCGAGGAAGGCCATGATCGCTGGATGCTGAGGGCTCGTCATGGTTGGGGTCGATGTGGGATTCAGGTACGATGTAGTGATCTACGATATGAGACGGATGGGGCCTCGGGTCGCTCGCCAACTCGCCAACTCCACCTATCCCGTATCCTGTCTCAGGGTTACGTTGGCGGATTCGGACCCGCCAACTTCCGCCAACTCGCCAACCGGCTGCAGGAAAATGCGTGAGATCGGTGCCATCGGGCCGCCCAGGCTGCCCGTGACGTGGTAGATCCGCGCCGCACCTCGGCCGCCGCGCGGGGAGACGAGGTAATCCAGGGCCATCAGTTCTGAGAGGCCGTTCCGGAAGGAGTGACGGTTCCACTCTGGTAGGAGCCGACCGAGATCCTGCATGGTGAACGAGGACACCTGAGCCGAGGTGATCGCCAGCAGCAATCGCCGGGCATGCTGACCCAGCTCCGCTTGTTCGATGACCAGGCGTTCCTGCATCAGCGCCGTCGCGACGGTGAAATCTTCGGCCGTAGCCACGACCGAGCCCCCGAGGTCAGGCCGCTGGTGCTGATGCAACAGCGCATGGGAGGCGATGAGCGCCAGCAGCGTCTCGTGATCACGTCGCGCGCGGGGCGATGTGCCGAACCCCTGGATGCGCTCGGCGAAGGGCACCGTGACCCGCCTCGCCATCAACACGCGCTGGAAATTGCGCAGGCGAGCGACCAGCGCCTCGCATTGGGAGTCCAGATGTCCAGGTGCCTGTGCGATCCGGCGGCGACGGTCGGAAAGGATGCGTTCGATGTGCTCCGGTGACTCGTCGGATTCGACAGCGACCATGAGCGGCTGGATCCGCTGGTCGATCTCGCCGCTGCAGGCGGTAAACACAGCGATCGGTCCGTGGATCTCAACAAACGTCGTGCGGATGTCGCCGCGCACTGGATCGCGCTCGACGCGCGGTGCCGAAATCGCCCCACGGCGGCGCAAGACGCGCAGCGCCGTGGCGACACCAGCGGTAATGGCGCTGGCGTCGTCGATGACCAGGAGCTTGTGCCGAAGTGACGTGGGATCCGCGTAGGTGAAGGTGTTGTCCGTCAGGCGCGAGACGTGGATCAGGTGCTCGGGTGGGGTGATCGCGGTGATGGCGTCGATGCCGGCCGAACGGTCTCCGTCGGTACTGGTGGTCAGCGACACCCACACGGGATGATCGTGCAATCGCGAGAGCGCCGCGAGGATCGTGAAGCGCTTGGCGGTGTCCTCGCCGATCCAGCCGAGCGTGTCGAGGTCACTCGCGATGCGATCGAGCAGGCGTGGCTGCTTGGCGAACGCCAAGGCGGAGGCGCGATCCGTGTCGCTCATCGATGTCAGCTTCGCCACCGATCTCGATGACGCGCTGGCGCGCTCCACGAGCTCTCGGATCCCTCGGTGGAGCTGGGCGAGATGCGTTTCGATCACGCTCGCGGCGGCGCCGACCCGCAGGGCTGCTGACGATGCGCACCTGCGGCGCTGGGCATCCTCGGCCAGATCGATCCGGTCGGGGTGCTCGTGGCCTCCGCGAACGATACGGATGCCGACGCGCGTTCGCTCATCCCATGGCACTTCGCAGCTATAAGTGATGTCGTCGGCGCTGAATGTCGCCTGTTCGGTACGCTGGTCGTGGTCCACGAGAATCAGAGGCGACGCAGCGGGCTCGGCGACTGCTGAAGTCTCCGCGCTGGGCACGGCACCGACGCTGGCGTTCGACACCACCAAGGTCGGAAACGCCAGGACTACAGGCTCCTCGGCGGCGATCGGTCCGATGACGATTCCTGCATCGCGCAGTAAGCTCGCGATCTCCGGCCGCTGCCGTTCGCACCGCACGTCGGCAGCACGCACACCGCTGGCGGCGATGCGTGCGGCATTGGCCTTGGCGTCTTCGGTTCCGCGTAGCAGGAGAACGTTGCGGTGCCCCTCCACCGCGAGGTCCGCTGCGTCCTGGAGGGAATCGACGACGATGATGGCATCGTAGGACGTGGCGACGCGCGCAGCGATGAGGCCACGCGGCGCGTCATGGACGGTAGGGATGACACTTCCGTCGCTGACGCGGACGAGCATGCAATCGACGACGGTCGCATCCGCGTCAAGTGCGGGCACGACGAGCACGTGGCCCGGTACACGGTCACCGATGATACGCTGCTGGTCGGAGGAGAGCGCGCGGTGGTAGTCCGGTGGCAGGTAACCGATCGAGCACGTCTCGATGAAGCGCGCGTCATCGATCCCGAGCGTGCGCAGTGCTGCTGCACCATCACCGACGCCGATGCGGACGCGGGCGTAGCGGTGGAGGTCGCGCAGCAGGTGCAGCCCGAGCGGTTCCTGCTTCGGGACGACGCCGAATCCCAGCAACTCCTTGGAGGAGATCGGAGAACGCTCGATCTCCGGCAGCACCATGACTTCCTGGGCATGCGCCCCGAGCGGTCCGAGCGCCGCGCGGATGGCGGCTCGGCTGGCGGACCGGAAGCCCGCGATGACCAGTTCGCGGCCATGCAGCCAGTCGACCAATGGCGGCAGTACCGCCGTATCCTCGACGATGGCGACCCCGGCGACTCCGTAATTGGCCAGACGCAAGCCGAGCAGCGGAACGTCGGCGAGCACCACACGTGAGGCGGAGGCGATGTCCGCACCGCAGGCGAGCCCGACATGCCGCGTGATGAAACGATGGTGATTCTGGGCCGGCGTCAGACGGACGACGCCGACCACGCGCTCTGGGTCGCGGGGGTCGTAGGTCGGCAGGTTCATGCCCGTCGCCCAGGCCATGCCGAGCTTGCGACTGGGCGGCGAGACGAGGCCGAGGACGGCAAGGGCCGACCAGTCCCCCTCAGTCAGCTCCGCGGTGATCTGATCGCTGCCGGCGCCGAGGTGGAATTCCGACCAGACACGCCGGTCCGGCACCCCGGCTGCAATGAGGTAATCCTGCATCACCGGAGCTGTGAGCAGCGCTTCGGTGCTACGGCGCATGATGCGCGTGAGCACGTTACTCGATGGTCCACGGTCCGACGCGGGATCTGCGAAAATCGGATCCTCGGGGTCCAGGACGATGGGATCGCTATCGCCGCTATCGTCGATCATGGTCGGTCCATGAGCGCCTGCGCGTGCTTGGCCGGTGCCGGATCGGGCAGGCCGAACGAATGATGATTGAGCGACGTCGTAGACGGCGCAAACTGACTCGCGGACATGGCAAGTTTACCCTTGCTGTGACCTGACCTCGCGGGTGTTAGCGCACTCGCGGGGTCGTTTTTATGGGAAAGAACCCTGAGACAGCCCAATGAATCCCGCGCGTTCCGAGGATGCAAGGTCGTCAAGGGCGGATGATCCGCTCCCGCAGCGCGGCCAATAACCGCTTGATGATGTCGAGCGTGCGTCATCAGAACGGCACCTCGTCGTCGCTCAGCGTCGATGCGTAGGAGTCCGGTGGATCGTCGACGTCGCCCATCTGCCTCCACGGCGGCTTCTCGCCGAGCTGATGAGCGATGATACGATCATAGGGCTCACCCGCGACGCTGCGCACGGTGATCGCGGTGGTGGTGCAGAGCGCTCCCGCTTCGGCTGCAGCGACCGCCTCGGCCGCGGTTAGCGGTACCGGCGCACGTGAGCGACGTCGCCACCACTCCTCTGCCTTCTGTCGGGCCCACCCTGCGTGTTCGATGCAGATCCATTCAGAGTGGAAGCATCGCCAGCCGATCTCGTACTCGACGCGCAGCGTCTTCGGGGTCGCCTCGTCGGCACCGCGTTTCGTGTGGACGCTGTAGTACACCTGGCGCACCGGGTGCTCCGAGGTGGTGGCTTGGCCGGTGATGATTCCGGCGGTGCTGGCCTCAGCCGCGTGGGCATGCAATTGGGGCGGTGGGAACACATAGCCGCATGTGGGACAGGCCGTGTACCCGGCAGCGATGATGCTCTGGCACTCCGGACACTCCTTGGCTGGCGCGGGCTCGTCCGACGTTCGTGACGAGACGCCACCGACCGCATCGACCGGGCCATGACGCAGGATGTTGCCGCCGAAATCCAGCACGAGGCAGTCGTTCTTCCCCTGGGCTGCGCGGAATCCCCGCCCGACCATCTGATAGTAGAGCCCAGCGGAGAGGGTCGGGCGCATCAGCGCGACGCAGTCCACCTGCGGCGCGTCGAAACCCGTCGTGAGCACGGCGACGTTCACCAGGTACTTGAGCGTCCCGCGGCGGAATCGAGCGATGCGCTCGTCCCGCTCGTCGAGCGGCGTATCGCCGAATATGGCCTCGGCCTCCTGTCCGAGTTCCTGGAGCACGGCGACCAGGTGCGTGGCGTGGGCAATGCCGGCAGCAAAGATGAGACACGACCGGCGCTCCGTAGTGCGGTCGACCACCTCGGCACATGCGGCGCGCACCAGGTCCTCCTGATCCATGAGCCGTTCAACTTCGTCGGGGATAAACTCTCCACCGCGGACATGCAGCGCGGCAGTATCGGCCTTGGCCTTCCCCGCCTTGCTCACCAGCGG
>JACCZE010000021.1 GCA_013696105.1 Planctomycetota bacterium
CTGTGGCTGCTCGCGCTGATCTACCGGCAGAAATCCGCGCACCGCGATGGCGGCGACGCGACTCCTTTCCACGCCTCACCACCCCTGCAATCCTGACGGAGCGACCATGGCAGCGACGATTTTCGGCACAGTCTACGATACCGGAACCACGGTTTTGACGGCGGCCACGGTGTCATGCCCGGGTAGGATCGTCACCAACAACAGCGGTGGCTATTCGATGACGGTCCCTGGCGCGGGAACCTACACGCTGACGGCCTCGTGCGTGAACTACAATCCGCAGGCCATCCAGGTCCAGGTCATCAATGGCCAGACCAAGCTCCAGGATTTCCACCTCAGCCACGTCTGAGATCGTTGCAATCCGTGCAGACGCGGCCATCTGACGGGCGCGTTTCTTGACAGGCATGGCCCGCGCTGGTCCCATGGGCCAGGGGTGGGAATGGTCGTGCGCCGTGTGATGTCCGTGGGATCCGATGTCTAGCTCAGCGGCGAAGCCTGGTGTCGACCGTGCCGATGCCGATGCCGATGCTGAAGCGGCGCCGGATCCCTCGCGCATCCCTGGCGACGAGAGCGCCGAGGCCAATGCCGCCGAAGCGACGCGCGGCACCGCGCGATCGGACCTCGGCACGCTCGGCGGCGTGCGCCTGCTGTCGATCATCGGCCGGGGCGGCATGGGCGAGGTCTACCTCGGCCGTCACCTGACCATGAACGTCGATGTCGCGGTCAAGGTGATCAAGGGCGGGCTGGAACTCTCCAAGCGCTTCCAGCGCGAGGCCGAGCTCAGCGCGCGGGTGATCCACGAGAACGTGGTGCGCATCTACAACGCCGGGATCGAGGGCGATCGCCTGTACCTGGTGCAGGAGTTCATCGACGGCCCGAATCTCAAACAGCTGCTGCGCGATGGCGGTGCGATGCCGTGGCGCCGCGCGCTGGAGCTGACGCGGCAGATCGCGCGCGGCCTTTCCGCCGCGCACCGCGCGGCGATCGTGCACCGCGACGTCAAGCCGTCGAACGTCATGGTCGCCGCCGATGGCACGGCCAAGATCACCGACCTCGGCCTGGCTCGGCACCTGGTCGACGAGCCGGACGAGACCCAGACCGGAGCGGTGCTGGGAACGCCGACCTACATGGCGCCCGAGCAGGCCAAGGACTCGCGCAAGGTCAGCCCGCGCTCGGACGTCTACGCCCTCGGCGTCACCCTGTTCCAATTGCTGACCGGCGTCACGCCGTTCCAGAAGGTCGGCCACACCAGCATGCTGCTCGCGCACATCCACGATCCGGTTCCGGATATCCGTGCGCTCGTTGACGGCCTGCCCGATGCGATCGCGCGCTTGGTCGAGCGCATGCTCGCCAAGGATCCCGCGCGGCGTCCGGCCGACGGCCAGGCGGTGGTGGATGAGCTCGATGCGATCTGTGCACCGGGCGCGGCTCTCGGCGTCGGCCGCCGATCGCACCGCCGCTGGCGCACAATCGTTGTCGGCGGAGCGGTGATGACCATCGCGTTGGCGGCTATGACGGTCCTGGCCGTGCGAGAACGCAGTGCTGATGCGCCGCGTACCGCGGCCATGGATGCCCGAGAACAAGCACTGCCGGCGTCCAAAGCGCGAGAGTCGGCGATACCGAATGCGACGATCCCGCCCGCGCAGCCCGCGATCCCACCCGTGCCCGCGATCGATACCTGGCAGAGCCCTCCGCGCGCCGTGTTCCTGCTCGCCGATCGTCTGCCGCCCGAACAGATGGTCGCGATCTCCAAGGCGATGCGCGTTTCCGGATTGCCGGTGGTCGAGCGCGAGAAGATCGACGCGCTCACCGCCGAGCAGGACCTCTCCACCGACCATCGCATCGATACCGCGACCATGGGGCGGCTCGGACGCCTGGTCGGTGGGCACATCGCGGTGTTCGCCGCCTCGGTCTCGGACCATCTCGAGGTGCGCACCGTGGTGGTCGAGTCGGGCGAGCTCGCCGATTTCCAGATCGTTGCCCCGTCGGATATCGCGACTACGGTCCCGGCGATGATCGCCGCCGCCGCCAACCTCCTGCCTGCCCAGGGCTATGCCACCAGCGCCGGGGACGAGGCGGACGCGACTCTCGGCAGCGTGCATGGCCTGCGCGTCGGCGATCGGCTGCAGATCTGGTCGGGGACGGCCGCGGACCGCGGCACCCGCCTGGCGGTCGCGCAGGTCACTGCGGTTTCTCGGTCATCGTCGACCATTCGCACCGACGCGGTCGCACGGCAACGTCGCCTGGTGACCAAGATCGAGCAATGACACCATCCGGCGCTCGCCGCCAGGCACCGCGGTTGTTGGCGTGCGCAGCGATCCTCGGCATGGCAATCGGTAGTGTCGGCTGTTCCCACCGCGGCTCCGA
>JACCZE010000150.1 GCA_013696105.1 Planctomycetota bacterium
AGCCGTAGGGGCGACAGCCCCTGAGCAAATAGCCTCCTTGCTCCGCTGGCCTCGCGTCCGATCCTGCGGCGAACCCGGGAGAACGACCATGGCCAGGATCATCACATCGGAACATCAGGGCCCCGTCGAAGTGAAGGTGGGCAACGAGAGCAAATGGATCTGCATGTGCGGCCTCTCGAACAACAAGCCGTTCTGCGACGGCTCGCACCGCTCCTGCGCTGGCGAGGAGGCCTCGAAGGTCTACCGCTACGAGAACGGCAAGCGCATCGAAGTGAGCAAATAGGCGACGTGGGGTTGCTCGACCGTCGGCCAAGCCTGCGCGGCTGCGCCATCGCCCTCGCCGCCATTGCCGGCATCGCCTGCGCGGCGAACGCGCACGCGGCCGTGACCGTGAGCGACGATTCCCTCGCGCTCACCCTCGGCGCGCAGCTGCAGACCCGGGTCCAGCGCGCGACCGCGCTGGACGCGCTCGGTCAGGATCACGACGCGGTCCTCGGTCGGCCGGGCCGCAGCGATGGCGCCGATTTCAGCCTGCGGCGTTTCCGGCTGAGCTTGACCGGATCCTATCACGCGGTCTACAAGTTCGCGCTGGTGAGCGCCACCGACGGCGTCGACTCCGCCGGCTACCAGACCTCGCGCCAGACCCAGGCGTACAAGGCGTGGATCGCGCGCGACTTCTACACCGGCGATCTCACCCACACGCTCCACACCGGACTCGATCACGCGTTCTTCAACCGCTCGGTCGCGAGCGAGGCGAGCCACCTGTTTCCCCAGCAGCGCGCCACCGCGGCGCTGATGCCGGTGCGCGGGGTCGGCGCGCGCTACAAGCTCACGGGCGACCACGTCGACCTGGGCGTGGATGTGATGAACGGCCTCGACACCGGTAAGCCTACGGCGAATGCCGACCGCTCCGATGGGCTATTCTACAGCGCGCGTTTGGAGCTGGCGCTGCTCGAGGGCACCAAGCCCGAATACCGCGAGAGCTATGCCGGCGCCAGCGGCGAGGGTCTCATCCTTGCCGTCGACGTCGGTTACGATCACGCCAACCACGTGACCCCGCTGCAGAAGACCTCGTCGCTTGGCTACGGCGTCGAGGCGCTCGCGCATCAGGACGGGCTGAGCGCGCTCATCGACCTGCGCTGGCTGTCCATCCGGGGAGCATCCACGGTGGGCGCGGGCGACGTCTCCAGCCGACAGCACGTCTACCTCATGCAGATCGGCTACGCCGTCCCGCTCGATGCGGGCGTCGCCATCGAGCCCGCGATCCGCTATAGCATCCTGGAGTTCGATACGCCCGGCGACGAGGTCTACGACACCACCGCGAATCCCGACTCCGAGTGGGGTGGTTCCGGCCGTCAGGTGGACGCCGGCCTGAACGTCTACTTCAACAAGCACGCCAACAAGCTGCAGCTCTCCTACGCCCGCTGGGACGCCGAATCCGGCGACGCCCGCGCGCACATCATCCGCCTGCAGCATCAGTTCTATTTTTAACACAGGGGCTGTCGCCCCTTTTGTGCAGGGGCTCGCGCCCCTACGGCCCGAGGACGGGCCTACCCCCGGGCTTTGTCGCGGCTCGATGTCGTCGGAAACCTCCGACATCGTGGCGGCATCGGCTGCGCCGATTGTATGCCGCCAGCGCCGACTCGGCGCCCGATGGAGGATGCGGCTGCAACTGCCATGCACGATTCGCCATCTGCCATCTGCCATTTGACGTCAGACGTCGGACGGCGGACGTTCCCTCCCCACATTGCAACGCCCATGGAAGCCGTCATCGTCCGGACATGGTCGATGAACTGACGCGTCGCGGGCTGCTGGTCGGTGGGGCGGTGCTGTTCATCACCGGGTGCTCGCGCACCGCGCGCACGTCCGCGGGCGCGACCGCGCAGCCGACGTTCCCGCCCTACGCCGGATCGCTGCGCACGCCTGCGGTCGAGGGGCTGTGGTACCGCGTGGCGGCCGGCGACACCCTCGCGTCGATCAGTCGGCGCAGCGGCGTCGAGGTCGGCGAGATCGCTCGGGCGAACGGCCTGACCGACGCTGCGCTCAAGCCGGGAACGCCGCTGTGGCTGCCGGGTGCGACCACCATCGCCGCGACGGCCGGGGTCGAGGATCCGGAAGATGCGGCGCCGCCGGCGCGCGCGCGTCGGCCCGGCACCTACGAGCTGGTGGAGCGGTCGGGGTGGACGGACAACCCGGTGCGGAAGAACAACTACCGCATGAACGGCGTGAAGCGCATCACCATCCACCACACCGGCGAGCACCCGGGTCTCGAGGGTATCCCCGAGATCGAGGTCCTGCGACGGATCGAGCGCTACCATCAGAACGAGCGCAAGTGGGCGGCGATCGGCTACCATTACCTCGTCGGCAAGAGCGGCACGGTCTACGAAGGGCGCCCGGCGAAGTACCAGGGCGCGCACGTGTCCGGCGCGAACGAGCACAACCTGGGCATCTCGGTGGTCGGCGATTTCATGCGCAAGCTGCCGAACCCTGAGCAGCTCGCCGCGCTGGACGCCTTCCTGACCGACACCCGCGAGCGCTTCTCGGTGCCGAAATCGCGGGTGTTCGGACATCGCGAACTCGGGAAGAGCGATTGCTGCGGCGATGCGCTGTTCAGATGGATTCAGACATATCGCGCCTGACGCGAAGGAGCCGCCGTGCCATTGCCGCGTGACACCTGGCAGGTCATCTTCACCGGGAAGGAGCAGGCCGAGTTCCAGCGCCTGCCCATCGAGCCGCCGAAGGCCGGCGAGATCCTGGTGCGCGCGACCTGGACGCTGATCTCGACCGGCACCGAGACCATCTCGTACGGTCGGCGCTTCGACGCGGGGACGCACTGGGACAACTGGGTGAAATACCCGTTCTCCACCGGCTACAGCCACACCGGCGTGGTCGAGGCGGTCGGACCCGAGGTGACGAAGTGGAAGGTCGGCGACCGCGTCGCCAGCGGCTGCACCCACAAGCAGTTCGCGGTCGCGAGCCAGGACGCGTTCTTCCCCATCCCCGAGGGCGTCGCCGATCGCGACGCCGCGTGGCTGTCGCTGTCGTACGTGGCGCAGAACGGGATCCGCGGCGTCGAGCACGAGCTCGGCGACGACGTCGCCATCGTCGGCATGGGTCCGATCGGCCAGCTCGCCCTGCAGTTCGTGCGCCTGTTGGGCGCGCGCGAGATCATCGTCATCGATCCGGCGCAGGCTCGCCTGGACATGGCCATGGCCCACGGCGCCACCCACGCCTTGGCGGTGAACGTGGCCGACGCGCTCGAGCCGATCACCCGGATCACCGGCGGCCGGCTGTGCGACGTGGTGTACGACATCACCGGCAACGACCGGGTGTTCTCGGCCGCACAGCAGCTGGTGCGCCGGCGCGGCAAGATCGGCCTGATCGGCGACACCGGCTCGCCCGGCGGCCAGACCCTGACCTCGGCGATCATCGGCAAGAGCCTGCGCATCATCGCCACCCACGGCAGCGCCTCGCCGCAGGTGGACAGCGAGTGGTCGCACTGGACGCGCTCGAACATGATCCTGCTGTTCCTGCGCTACCTCGCCGACGGGCGGATGCGCCTTTCCGACCTCAACACCCACGTGTTCTCGCCCAAGGACTGCCAGGGCGCCTACCAGAAGCTGCTGCACGACCGCGCCGGCACCATGGGCTGCCACTTCGATTGGAGCGAGATCGTTTAGAACGTCCCGACGTCCCGACGTCGGACGTCGGACGTCGG
>JACCZE010000162.1 GCA_013696105.1 Planctomycetota bacterium
TCTCCTCGCGCGACTCGATGCGCAGGCTGAAACCCTGCGCGGCCACGCGCGGACCTGGTCGGGGTTGTCGCGCACCGGTGGAGCCGAGAACGCTGCCCATGTGCGCGGCGATCTGCTGCTGATGCGCGCTGCGATCGGATCCTGGCGCGATGGGCTCGCACTCACGGCGGCGGATCTGCTCGCCGAGAGCACCGTGCGTTCACGCGTCATGGGCGTAGCATCCGCCGGAGTCGAGCTCGCGGCTCCGCTCGCGCACCTGGCGATCGAACTGCGGGCATGGAACAGCGGCTTCGCCGAGCAGGTCCAAGAGGCCGCGCTGCGGGCCGATCGTGGATCGCGTGACGAGCTGGCATCCGGCGCTGCCGTCTCCGACGCCGGTGTCCAAGACCTCGCGGCCTTCCGCCATGACCTCGCGGTCATCGGGGCCCGTCTCGACGCAGAGGCGCTGGCATTGCGTGGCGGTCTCGCGGTGCAGCGACTGGCCGCTTCGCTCGAGGAACTGAGGGCGGTCCTCGCCTGGAACGATCTCGGTGCCTGGAAGGGGGCGTATGGATCGGATGGCTCCATCATCGCGGGCGATCGCTCTGAACCGCCGGCATACGTCCGCGTCACATTCACTGACGAGATCCTGCACACATGGGCAGCCTCGACGCTGGAACGCCGCGCTCTGCGCAGGGTCGATGGCTCGGATCGCATCGCTGCCTGCTGGTATTCCGATTCCGCATTCACCATCGACTTCATGTGCACGGATGACCGTCCGCATCGGGTGACGCTCTACCTGCTCGACTGGGATGCGCAGCGCGTCGATCGCATCGAGCTGATCGACGCCGCGAGCGGATCGGTGCTCGAAACGCGTGTTGAACCGGGCTTGAATGGCGGGCGCTATGCCGCGTGGACCATTCGTGGCCACGCCATCATGCGTGTGTCCCCGGCGGGTGCGCTCAATGGCGTCGTCAGCGCGATCTTCTTCGATCCACTCGACCCCAGTCCGGATGCGACCGCAACCGAAGACACGTCCCCCATCGCCCGAGCGGCTGCGGGCGATGCCGCAGAACGACGCGTACGGCAGGCCTTCGCAGAATGCCTGCTCATTCCTGCGGAGATCGCCCGCCTATCCGAGGCCGCGGCGAACGAGGCGCTCGCCCGGCTGTCGCGTGAGCAGGGCGCCGACGCCGCGATCATCACCGCCCTGCCGCCACGGTGGGCTTTCTGGACCCAGGCCGATCTCGATCGTGCCGCTCGTTCGACGTCCGGCCTGGTGCAAGCCGCGGTGGTGGCGCGCGACGCCATCGCCGCGACCGTACGTGACTTCGCGCACCGCCGCCCGGCCCTCGGCCGGTTGCCCGATCTGCGACAGGCGATGGCCCGCTCGAGATCCCATCTCGAGCGCATAGCGCGGATCCCTGCTTCGCTGGCAAGTGGCGATCGGCAGCGATCGGTGGAACGTGCGGTATGGGCGGTGCGCGGATGGTTCGACCAGATGAGGCGCGACTGCGCTCGCGAACGTATGCGAGCGCTCGCCCGGGCGAGCGGTCCAGGCCTGCCGGCGCCTGCTCGACTCCGTCTGTTGGACGCATCGCGCCGCGTCCAGACGGTGTCGGACGCGGTAGGGGGTACATTGGAACGGATCCTGGCATCACCAGACCGCTCGCAGGATGCGGCCACTTTGGACCAAGAATGGCAACGCATCGATGAGCTCCTGCGGCTTGCCGAGGCCGCCGCCTTGGAGGCCGACCGCATATCACTCGCCGGTCCAGCGCGCGATGCGCTGGCGCAGCGACAGGCTCTGATGGCAGCGGTGACTGCGATCGATCCCATGGCTCAGCGCCGGGAATTCGCCGAGCTCGCAGCCGCCGTCGGGATCCTTGCAGCACGTGAACGCGAACTCGGGGACGAATCGGCTGCGCAGGGCCTCGAGCGTGCGCTGGGTGATTGGGATCGCTCCGATCATGCCAGCCTCGAACGGCAGCTCCGCGGGTACGTGGCGCTGGAAGCCGAATGGCCGGACGATGCGAGCCGGGCGAGCGCGCGTGCGCTTGCCGCCGCCGCTGAGCGCCTGGCGGCCGAGGGAGAACCAGCAGCAGGCGCGGCGAGATCCACGGCCACCGAGGCCATGCTTGTGATCGGCTCGGAAGCGGAGCGACGTCGGCCTGCTGCGGGAGGGCGACCCGCAGCGCGGGCTTATGCGCTGCTCGCGCACGATCTCGATGCGTTCGCTCATGCTGCAGACGCACCCGCGTCGGCCATGGCCCCGCGTCTGACCGCGCTCGCGGGGCGTGCATCCGCACTCGCTGGCGATCTCGGCAGCGACGCAGCCTCGGCTGAGATGGGCCGTGCCGAGTCTGAGCCCGAGTCGGCGGTGCGCAGCGCCGAGGAACTCGACCTCCTCGCGGCCGCTTCCGCGAATGCCGCGAATGCCGCGGATGCCGCGAATGCCGCAGATGCCGCCGGCCGGCGTCAGGCCCTGCGCATCCGGCTGCGCGAACTCGCCGGTCCCCCCGCGATGGCCGGGGCAGAGATAGGGCCCGCCCTCGAGCGCCTGCGTGGAGCAACCGCGCGTGAACGCCAGGCCGCCGCATCGGAAGCCGAGGCTCTGCGCTCCTTTTCAGCGACTCAGGCCGAACTCGGCCGATCCTGGTCCGCCTTCGCCGAGCGGGCTGCGGTGCTGTCGACGCAGGCCGGAGAGTCCATCGCAGCGGCGAGCTTCGGGGCTGCGAACGCCCAGGCGGCGTCCGCACGCACCACTGCCGAGACGATGGCGGACGAGGCCGGGGCGCTGGGATCCGCTCCCGATGTCCTTGCGGCCCGGGCACGAGCCGCGGCCGACGAGATCGACGCGAGCATCGCGCTGCCGTTGGCCGAGGCGTATCGCTCCGTCGGGGACGGATTCGACGGCGTACCGCTCGCAGCGCTCGGGCGCGAGGCGCAGATCAATGCCGATCTGCAGCGTCGCGCGGCCAAACGGTTGGAGCGTGTCGAGCGCGAACGCGTCGAAGCGCAGCTGGAGCTGTCGCGCGCCGTCGCGCGGGCGACCGCATTCACCGGCGGCTCCATTCCCGCTGCGCTCGTCCGTGCGCAGCAGGGCGCCGATGTCGCGCAGCAGCGCGCCGCCCTCGCGGCCGACCAGGCATTGGCTTCGTGGATGGCCGCCCGCGATCTCGCGGCGCGAACAACCGGCGCTCGCGCGGTTCGGGAT
>JACCZE010000165.1 GCA_013696105.1 Planctomycetota bacterium
TGGTGAACCATGGGCGGATGAGGACGCCGACGTGCAAGGCGACCAGCAGCTCAAGCCAGTGCTTCACCGTGTCAGGAGCGACATGCAGATCATCGGCCAGCGACTTCATCACGATCTGATCGCACGATCGATCGTTCAGGATTTCGGCGAGAAGACCGATCTGAGCTACTTCCCGCACCAGGGTCAGGTCACGGATGTCCTCGCGCAGGAGCTGGTGCTGCCTGGAATCACGCCAGCGGCGCGAGAATGCCGCCGTCCGGTGCGCGAATGGTTCAGGAAATCCGCCGTGTTCCCACAATGCCTTCCACTGGGGGTCAGGCAGTGTGTTCGGCACGCGGATCAGCTTGTCTGGAATGGAGGGGGCTACCAACTCTCCAACCGAAAAAGGATGCATGCGATAATGGAAATAACGCCCCATCAAGCTGTCGCCGCCACGGCGGTACACGTCCAGGCGCGAAGACCCGGTGACGATCACCCGGCAGCGGTCGGCGTAGATATCGAAGAACCCCTTGAGCCAATTCTTCCAGCGTCCGAACTTGTGGACCTCGTCGATGGCGATGACGGGCAGCTTGTCGCTCAGGTTGTCCAGTCCGACGTACGTGGCGACGGCATCCGGCCCCGCCGCAATGAGTTTCCGATGGGCCGAGTTATCCCAATCAAGGTAGCCCTCGGACAGATGCCGGGCAGTCGTGGTCTTCCCGACCTGGCGCGGCCCGCTGATGAACGCCATCTGGCGGTAGCTGGAGAGATGCTTGGCGATCATGGCGTCATAGAGGCGAGGAAGCGGCTTGGACATCCTGGTCCAAATTAGACCGTACTAGATTATGGTCCAGACCAAAATCGAGCTCGGATGATTATAGTCCACGGTCGTACCCGCAGGCTGGAGATTCTGGCACTCGTACCCACCACCAGGATGGGGCTTCCGCTTCACGGAGGTCTCGCCTACGGGCACTTGATAACCTACAGGGGAGCACGCCTAGGGGTAGCGACCAGCGAGTGGGTACAGTCCTGCAGGGCTGAGCGATCGACGAGATGGTCGCCAATGATAACTGACGTGGGTTGCGGTGTCTCGATCTGAGCGTGCGGCGCAAGGCGACCGACAGGCGCAGGCCGCTGCGCAGCCGACTCCCGCATCGCGCACCGAGCGGACGATCGCGTCGTCGCTACCCCGTTCATGTCGCTGCACGATAGCGGACTCGCCGGCCGCGTCAGGTCGGATCGCCCGGTTCGCCGGCCGGCAGGGTAAACGTGAACGTCGCCCCCTGTCCGAAGGCCGAGTCGACCCAGATCCGGCCGCCGTGCAGCTCGAGGATCCTCCGGCACGTCGCGAGCCCGATGCCGGTACCGGAATACTCCTCTTGTGCGTGCAGGCGCTGGAAAACGCGGAATAGCTTGGCGAGGTGCTCCGGCTGGATGCCAATGCCGTTGTCCGCGACGCTGATGCGCACGAGCGGACCATCGAGCACCGAGTCGATGCGAACCTCGGGACGGCTTTCCGCCGGTTGGAACTTGATCGCGTTGGCGATCAGGTTCTGCACGACCAGGGTGAGCAACGTGCGGTCGCCATGGACGCGATGCGAGGTCGTGCACGAGATGACGGCGGAGCGGTGCGCAGTGCTTGCCGCGAGATTCTCCATCGCGACGGCTATCAGATCGGCCACCTGGATGTCGGCGCGTGCGATCGTCTGGCGGCCGATCGTCGAGAACGCGAGAACCGCCTGGATCAGCTCGCGCGTCCGATCGGCCGACGAGATGATCTTCGTGAGATGCCTCGCAGCGACGTCATCAGGCTGCGTCGAGGATCGGCGCTTGATGAGGTCTGCGAACATCGTGATGCCGCGCAAGGGTTCCTGGAGGTCGTGGGCGGCGATGTAGGCGAACTGCTCGAGATCCTTGTTGGATCGCGACAGTTCGTCCGATGTCCGGCGCAGCGTGAGCTCGTCGCGGACACGATCGGTGATGTCGTAGAGCATCAAAGCCGCGCCACCCCCGGCTTCGCGAAGCGGATTGACCGTCACGTTGAGCGTCCGGCGTCCCGCGTCGATCGTGCAGGTCACCGTACCGCCTGCGCCGCTTTCGATCAGGCGCAGCAGCGCGTCGAGGGGCTCCATCCGCGCCAGGACCTCGCCCAAGGTCCTGCCGTACGCTTCAGCCGCCGGCAGCTCGAGCACGCGTTCAGCGGCGGCGTTCCACACGACCACGGATCCGGTGGGATCGACGGCGATGATCGGGTCGCGTGCGCCGGTCAGGATCCCGGCGAGCAGATGGTCGGCCACGACCGTCGGCCGCGAGACCGTCGTCGACGGCGCGGCGAGTCGGCGGTTGACGACCTCGATAGTGGACCTGAACCGCGCGCGGTGCTGTACGCGGTCGAGCAGCGCGAGGAGCTCCGCGGCGAGGTCCGGCCGAGCGACGTCGTACACCGTGATGCGGCCGCCGGGGATCGGAGAGTGGCGCAGCTGACCCTCGATCGTCGCGCGTCGCCCATCGGCTGCGAGCAGAACGATCTCGGCAGAGGTTTCAACGCGCGCGAGATGCCGCGCGACGCCGACCGCATCCACAACGCTGCCGTCGACGATGACCACGGGGACGTCGTCGCGACGCTGGAGTGCCAACGCGTCCCTCTCCTGGAGCGGGAGCAGCGAGCACCGGCCGCCGAGGCGCCGGTACGGCATCGCCAGCAGCGCCTCGACGCCGATCGACCCGAGAACCACGAAGACGGGGCCGACGGATCCGACGCCGGTCGTCGCGGCCTGCGGGCGCGTGGTCACAGCAGCGGCAGACCGAGGAGCGCGCGCGCGGTCCAGGTCCGAAGCTGGTCGCTGGTCGGGGCCATCACCGGTGCCGCGCGCGCATCGCGCAGCAGGCGTGACAG
>JACCZE010000228.1 GCA_013696105.1 Planctomycetota bacterium
GGCGGGCGCGACCAAGATCGACCACCGCAGTGACATCTATGCGCTCGGAGCCACCATCCTCCGCGCGCTGGCCGCCGCGGTCGACACCTCCCGGATCACCCGCACCGGACGCGGACACGATGTCCGCGCACTCGCGCGCTGCGGGTGTTCCGCCGAGCTGGTCGAGCTCGTCACCGCCATGCTCGCTGATGATCCCGCCGCCCGCCCGGCGACGTGGGAGGACGTGATCTCGCGCAGCCGCCACCTGCCGTCGGGGCACCGATCCGAGGGCGGCTCGGCCGGTTGAGCCCGGGCATCCGGACGACGCTCGATGTGGTGCGATGCGCGAGCTCCCCACTTGCCGCACCCTCGGACATCGGTGATCCTGCATCCATGACCGACCTGGCTCCGATCCTCGACGCGTGCGGAATCCTGGTCGGCACCGGCGCCGATGGGCAGTTCTCCCACCTGGGCACGGCATGGGCGCTCGGCGATGGCGACTGGGTGGCGGCTTGGAGCGCCGAGGAGCCGCCCGTGGATGCGCGCCTGCTGCGTACCTGCGACGGCGCGGTGTGCGAGGTGACGGCGTGGGAATGCGAGGACGGCGTCGCCGGATTCACCAGCGCACCGGGGCCGTCCGCGCTCGCGCTGGCGACGGGACGCTCGCTGCATAAACGCGACCCGCTGCGCGCGCTCGGGTATCCGAGCATGATCGATCATCCGGCATTCCGCCTGCACCACGGATCGCTCGATCCGCAGCGCTACGTTCCGTACGTGTGCCCCTGGGTGCTCGAGGGCCATCTGGCGCTGTTCTCGAGCCAGGATGGTTGGCTGGTCGGCCGCTTCTATGCCGGCATGGCCGGAGGGCCGGTGATCGACCAGGCGGGCGATGTGGTGGGTGTGCTCATCGATGGCTCGGATTCGGATCACCACCCGCCTCTGGCCCGCTTCCGTCGTTTGGTCTAGACTGCCGGGATGATCAGGGCGCG
Organism: Planctomycetota bacterium; assembly: GCA_013696105.1. GTDB lineage: Bacteria > Planctomycetota > UBA11346 > UBA11346 > UBA11346 > JACCZE01. The sequence continues at coordinate 969 of JACCZE010000228.1, forward strand.
GCGGACTTTCCCGCGATGACGTCGCGGACGATCTGCAGCTCGCGCTGGGGCGCGAGGACGTGCCCGTCCAGTCTGGCCTTTTTGTACTTCTCGATCTCGGCTTCGATGCGCGTGGCGCACTGGGCCAGCACCCCCTTGACGTCGTCCGGGCGGGCGGCCATCCGCTCACGGAAATAGGCGATCGCGTCGTCGAACCAGAACGGTTCGTTGCCGATATGGAAGGTGCGCAGCGTGCGGGCGTGGAAGCTCCACGGGTCCACCGCGGTGGCATCGGTCAGACCCGCGGCACGCAGCGCCCGGTATGCGATCGCGCGCTGGCTGTCGTTCTCGACCGCGAAGGCGTCGTCGGCGTTGGCCCAGGTCAGGAGGAGCTGTCGGCTTTCATCGCGCAGCGCGCTGGTCAGCACCTCGGCGACGCGCAGGGCGTGCTCGTTGTCGCTGTCGAGCGCCGCGACCTTGGTCACCGGGCCGACGTTTGCGCGGCGCTTGCGCTCGGCCCAGTCCGCCGCGGAGGACGCCGCGCGGATGTAGTCCACCGCTTGGCCGGCGACGGTATAGTTCGAGCCGAGTTCGAGCAGGTTCTTCAGGTGGTAGCGCAGCTCCTGGTCGGGGCTGATCGCCGTCGCGTCGACCAGGACGGCATGGGCGTTCATGCGCTCGTAGACGTCGTCCGATGCGAGCCGGGTGCGCATGCGGGCGACGAAGCCCGGATCGTGCGCGATCAGCGTCGCGCGCAGGCGCTTGGCCAGCTCGCTGTTCGGGCCGTCGTGGTCGAACGAGCGCGTGATCACGCCCAGGACCTCCGCGGGAAGCTCACCCGGCACCGCATCGGCGATCTGCAGCGATGCCGACAACAGCAGGTCATGGCGGTCGCTCTCGGCGAGATCGTCGACCAGGGCGCGGCAGACGGTCAGATCGAGCGGGTAGCGCTTGCGCAGATCGGCGTGGATCGTCGCCGCCTCGGTGAGGCGCCGCGCCTTGGCATGGAAGCGCGCTTCGGCCAGGTCGATGTCGCGCGCGATCTCGGCGTCGTCGAGCCAGCTGCGCGATGTGCGCAGCTCGCCGAGGCGTCGCCGCGCGTCGTCGAATCGCGCGGTTGCGACG
>JACCZE010000276.1 GCA_013696105.1 Planctomycetota bacterium
CCGGTGTGCTGCCCGATGAGATCCCACAGCGCGATGTCGAGCGCCGACACCGCGCGCATCTCGGCTCCGGCATGGCCGAAGAAGTTGGCGTGCGAAAAGAGCTCCTGCCAATGGCGCTCGCGGTCGAAGGCGCGACCGCCCAGCATCAGTGGCGCGGCGAAATCGTGGATCACCGCCTCGACCGCTCCCGGCAGGTAATAGGTCTCGCCAAGCCCGACCAGACCGTCATCGGTGTGGATCCGTACCCACAGCGAATTCGGATGCTCGGGCAGGCGCAGGGTCTCGATGCGCTCGATGATCATCATCGTGCGCGCTTCGCTGGGGTGGTCGTGTCCCCCGCCGATGCCGCCGCGGCCTTCTGGCCCAGACGCTTCTCCCACCCCTCCTGGTGCACGTTGAGGTAAGCCTTCGGATCGTAGGGATGCTCGCGCGCGACGGCCTCGACCAGATCCACGCCCAGCCCCGGTCCATCGGGCAGCGACAGGTGGCCGTTGACGGGGTCGATGGTCGGCGTCCAGGTGACCAGATCATTGGTCCACGGTTCGTTGAATGGCAGGAAGTGCTCCTGGATCAGGAAGTTCGGCACGCACGCCGCCAGCTGCAGGCAGACCGCGGTGGCGACCGGGCCGCCGCTCTGGTGCGGGGCGATCCAGCTGCCGTGCGCGGCCGCGAGGTTCGCCACCGCCAGGGTGTTGGCGATGCCGCCGAGGGACATCGGTTCGGGCTGGAAGATGTTCACGCCGCCGCCGGCGGCGAGGGTGAAGAACTGGCCGACGGTGTCGTACATCTCGCCGGTGGCGACGCGGATCGGGCACTGGGCAGCGACGGCATTGGCCGGCTGCTCGCGTTCGCGGGTGGTGGGCTCTTCCCACCAGTAGAGGTCGAGATCGGCGAGTGCGCGCGCTGCGCGCAATGAATCGGCCTCGGTGAAGCGCGCGTGCACGTCGATGAGGATGCGCAGCGAGGGGAACTCCGCGCGGATCGCCGCGAGGATGGACCGCGCCAGGCGCAGCTCGTCGTCCTCGATGATGCCCTGCGCGGTGCCGAACGGATCCAGCTTCAGCGCGTGGAAGCCGCGCGCTACGGTCGCGCGCGCGGCGGCCAGGAAGTGTTCGGGCGTGCGCTCGGTCCGGTACCAGCCGTTGGCGTAGCCGAGCACGGATTCGCGCACGCGGCCGCCCAGCAGCTGGTGGATCGGCACGCCCAGCGATTTGCCGAGGATGTCCCAGCACGCGACCTCGATCGCGGCGACGACGGTGCGGTGGATGTGCCCGCCGTCGAGCGAGACGCTCTCCATCAGGTGCTTGGACAGCGCGTGCACGCGGCGCGGGTCCTCGCCGATCACCAGGTGCTCGAGCTCGCGCACACCCGCCTCGGTGGTGCGGATGAAGCCGTTGAGCGTGCCCTCGCCCACTCCGTGCAGGCCCTTATCGGTGTGGACCTTCAGGAACAGCCAGTTCTTCCAGCCCGCGCTGACCGGGAAGGTATCGATACGGGTGATGCGCATGGACGGCTCCGGAGGAAGCATGGCGGTGATGCGGGATGGCGGGAAGCGGAAAGGATCGATCCCGCGGGCGGCGCAGCAGTCGACTTCGCGGATCAGCGCGACGCGACCGATACGGCGGCCTTCGCCACCATCTTGGGGGCGAGCCCCTCCTGGGCGATCACCTGCTCGAGGTGGCGCTGGCGCCGTGGCGAGGCGGTCGCGAGCATGCCGTCGCCATGGGTACGCGGGCCCCATGGGGAGATGTGGATGTCCAGGTAATCGCGCAGCGCCGCGAGTCCGGCCTCGTTCGTCGCGCGCATGCCGACGTTCAGCGTGAACATGCGCCGCACGCTGCCGCCGAACGCCGCGTGCATGATGTTGTGGTCGAACATCACCACGTCTCCCGGCAGGGTCTCGATGGCGACCGAGGGCACCTGGTCCTGCGCGATGCCCCACTGCTCGCGCGACTCGGCAGCAGCGCGTACCGCCCACGGCGTCGTGCCGGCGGCCACGTGGTGCGAACCGGGGATGACCCGCAACGCTCCGGTGGCGCGCGTGATCGGATCGAGATAGATCGCGACCTTGGCGAAGCGGCCGACGGTCCACGAGCCATCGCAATGCCACGGCGTATCGCCGCGCCGATAGGCGCCGTCGCTTGACAGGTAGTTGAAGTCCTCGCCGAGCAGGTCGGCGATCGCGCCTTCGAGGCGCGCGTGATCGAGCAGGGTGGTCAGGCGCGGACTCGAATCGACGAAGGGCACGATGGTGCGATCGCTGCGGCTTCCATCGGGTGCGGTGAGCAGTTCGTCGTAGGCGTCGGAGATCCAGCCGATCTCCTCGCGCAGCAGTCCGGGAATGCGCAGGTAGCCGAAGGTCGCGAAGAAGGCCTGCTGATGCTTCGTCAGTACGCGCGGCGACTGGGATGAGGACTCCGCTTCGGCGGCGTCCGGCGCGTCGGTCGTTGCAGTGGTGGTCATGCGTTCCTCGCTGGGTTGGTGGATCGGCGGACGGTCAGTACGCGCTGGGCCGCGGCCACGATGCTGTCCGCATCCATGGCGTAGCGCTTCACCAGGTACGGGATCGACCCGCTCTCGCAGAAGCAGTCGGGGATGCCGATGCGCTCCATCCGCACCGCGACCCCGGCGTCGACCAACGTGTCGGCAACGGCGCTGGCCAGGCCCCCGGAGACGACGTGGTTCTCGGCGGTGACCAGGCGGGGGACACGCGCGGCCAATTCCAGCACCGCGTCGCGATCGAAGGGCTTGAGCGTCGGAACATGGAGCACGGACGCGCGCACGCCCGCGGCTTCGAGGCGATCCGCGGCATCGAGCGCACGCGCGGTCATCAGTCCCGTGGAGACGATGCCGACGTCCCCGCCATCGCGCAGCAGGCAGGCGCGGCCGATCTCGAAGCGGTGCGTGGCCGGATCGAACACCATCGGGACCTGTCCGCGCAGCAGACGCAGGTACACGGGGCCGTCGTGCTCAGCGGCTGCCGCGGTCGCCTGCGCCATCTCGGTGGCGTCGCAGGGATCGATCACCACCAGACCGGGGATCGCGCGCATCAACGCCAGGTCCTCGATCCCCTGGTGGGTGCCGCCGTAGCCGGTCGTCAGTCCCGGAAGCCCAGCGACGATCTTGACGTTGGCGCGGCCCAAAGCCGCGCCGATGGCGATGAAGTCGTACGCGCGGCGCGTGGCAAAAACGCAGTAGGTGGTGGCGAAGGGCACGTGACCGGTGCGCGCCAAGCCCGCGGCGATCCCGATCAGGTTCTGCTCGGCCATGCCCACCTGCACGAAGCGCTCGGGGAAGCGCTGGGCGAACACGTGCATGTCGGTGTACTTGCCGAGGTCCGCGGTCAGACCGACGATGCGCGCATCGCGCTCGCCCGCGGCCACCAACGCGTGTCCGAAGGGCGCCGTCTGCACGCTCGCCGCGCCGCCCGTGTCGGAGGTGAGGATGCTGCCAGTGGTGCCGGTGATGCCCACCGGCGCGGACGACGTCGTCGGCACGGTGCTTGCGCCGCCGCTCATGACGGTGCTCCCGGGCGCGCCATCGCCTGCTCGCGCGCGATCGCCCATTCCTCGGGAGCGACGCGGATGAAATGGTTCTTCTCGCGCCGCTCGAACAGCGGCACGCCCTTGCCCATGAGAGTGTCGAGGATGATCGCGTGCGGTCGTCCCGAGGCGTCCTTGGCGCAGGCGATGGCGTGCACGATGGCTCGGATGTCGTTGCCGTCGATGCGCTGCACGTGCCAACCGAACGCGGTCCACTTGTCGTGCACCGGCTCGATGCCCATCACCGTTGCCGGCGCGCCGTCGGCCTGCTGGCCGTTGCAGTCGACGAAGGCGATGAGCGCGTCGAGACGGTAATGCGCACCTGCCATCGCTGCCTCCCAGGTCGAGCCTTCCTGCAGCTCGCCGTCGGACATCAGCAGGAAAGTGCGGCTCTTGCGTCCGGCGAGGCGGTGCCCCAGGGCCATGCCTACCGCCTGACCGAGGCCGTGACCGAGCGATCCGCCGGTCATCTCGAACCCGGGCGTGACTTCGGAGCCGGACATCTCGAGGCGCGAGCCGTCGGCCCCGTAGCTGTCCATCTCGTCGAGCGGGAAGACACCGGCTTCGGCGAGCGCGGCATAGAGCCCGATCGAATAATGCCCGATCGAGAGCACGAAACGGTCGCGTTCCGGCCAATCGAGCCGACGCGGGTCGTAGCGCATCTCGCCGAAATAGAGCACCGCCAGCAGGTCGGCGATGCCCAGGCCCTGACCGACATAGCCCTGGCCGACGCGTTCGGCCATGCGCAGCACATGCAGGCGCAGGGTGCGCGCGCGCTCCTGCAGCTCGGGGATCGAGACGTCGATGGATGGAGCGGTGATCGAGGTCATGCGAGCTCCATGCCGCCGGTGAAGTTGAAGCGCTCGGCGGTGACGTACGCGGCCGCGTCGGACGCCAGCCACACCGCGGCCTTGGCCACCTCGACGGGATCGACGCGACGGCCCATGGGCAGCCCCTTGGTGCGGTCGGCGGCGAGCTCGGCCGCCGGCTTGCCGGTGACCTGCTGCAGATCCGCCTCGAGCGCGTCGATCATGCCGCCGGTCATGCGCCCGGGGACGATGGTGTTCACGGTGATGCCGTGCGGGGCCCAGGCGATCGCTGCGGCGCGGGTCATGCTGTCGACCGCCGCCTTGCTCGCGCCGTAGGACGCGAAGAGCGGAAAGCCCATGCGCGACGCCGGGGTCGAGATGTTGATGATGCGTCCGAAGCGGTTCGCCGACATGACGCGGGCCGCGTGCTGCATGCAGAAGAAGGCGCCACGCGCGTTGACCCCGAACACGCGGTCCCAGCGTTCGGGGGTGACCTCGAGCAGCGGGTCGACCAGGCAGATCGCCGCGCAGTTGACCAGGATGTCGAGACGTCCGAAGCGGGCGACCACGGCGTCGACCAGCGCGCGGCTGGAAGCCGGGTCGGCGACATCGACGCGCGTGGCGAACCCCTGGGGAGCGATGGCGTCGCGAGCGCTCTCGGCGGCGGCCTGATCGAGATCGGCGATGGCGATGGACGCGCCTTCGCTGGCGTATTGGTCGGCGATGGCCCGGCCCAGCCCGCGGGCACCCCCGACGATCAGCGCGACGCGGCCTGCGAGCAGGGAGGAGACGGCGGTTGAGCGCATAATTGGTATGACCACTTTCCGGAGCGGATCCTTGCCTCACGGCGCCGGAAGGCAAAGGAATTCTAAATATCTCAAATATTCCGAGTATTTACCAATATGTGCCAGGGCGCTCTTGGCTGGCGGCATGGGCTTGTCTCATTTGGTCTTACCACTATCCTCTGGCCATGACCAGGCTCCGCCCCCCTGCCAGCCGCCGCGCTGGTGCCGCCAACCTCTGCGACGACGTCATCGGCCGCATCACCCGGCTGATCAGCTCCGGAGCCTATCCACCGGGGTCCAGCCTTCCGAGCGAACGCGACCTGTCCGTCCAGCTGGGAGTGAGCAGGCCCTCGCTGCGCGAGGCGCTGCGCACGCTGTCGGTGATCGGCGCGCTCGAGACCCGGCACGGGTCCGGCACCCAGGTCGCGGCATCGAGCGCCGACATCCTGAAATCCTCCTTCGCGTTCCTGCTGCTGATCGACAAGCCGACCATCGTCGACATCTACGAGACGCGCGAGCTGATCGAGGTGCATCTGGTGGGGCGCGCCGCGGAACGCCGCACCGATGCCGAGCTCGCGGCGATCGCCGCGGGTCTCGATGGCATGCGCGGATTGCCGCTGGGCGATCCGCGCTCGGTCGAGGCGAACCTGCGCTTCCATGCGGCGATCGCCTCCGCCGCGCACAACCTGGTGCTCGAGCGCATGATGAGCTGCCTGCACGATGGCATCCGCGCGACCATGGAAGCCTCGGCCCCGGGAGTCCTCGATGCCGAGCATGCCCTGCAGGTGCACGAGCAGATCTTCGAGGCGATCGCGCGGCAGAATCCTGCCGACGCGCGCCGGGCGATGACGCTGCACATGGGCATGGGCGTGGATGACGCGCGGCGCGTGAATGCTCAGGGCACCGCGCCGGCGCCGGCGCTCCGCACGCGGCGCACCAGGACGGTGTCGTGAGCTCGCCGCGCGCGCTGGCCGCACCCGAGCTCGTGCTCGACGCACGCGCCGAGATCTGCGAAGGCCCGGTGTGGAGCCCGCGCCAACGCTGCCTCTATTGGGTCGACATCCTGTGCGGCGCGGTCCATCGCTTCGATCCGGCGACCGGCACCGACCGGTCCGCGCACGTCCCGGGCACGGTCGGCGCCGTGGTCGAGCGCGCGGACGGCGGTCTCGCGGTCGCGTGGCAGCACGGATTCGCCGGCTTCGACTTCGAGACCGCGGCGCTCACGCCGTGGTGCGACCCCGAAGCGCATCTTCCCGGCAACCGTTTCAACGACGGCAAGTGCGATCCGTCCGGGCGGTTCTGGGCCGGCACCTGTCCGACCAGCGCCGGCTTCCAGCCGCTGGGCGCGCTCTACGTGCTCGATGCCGCGCGCGCCGCGACCCGGCTGGTCGAGGGCGTGTCCGTCTCCAACGGCCTGTGCTGGAGCCCCGACCAGCGCACCCTGTACTTCATCGACACCGCCACCGACCGGATCGATGCCTACGCCTGCGATCCCCACGCTGCGTGGCTGGGCGAGCGACGGACCGTGGTGGCGATCGACCGCGCCGTGCACGGCCTGCTCGATGGCATGTGCATCGACGCCGATGGCATGCTGTGGTCGGCGCACTGGGGCGGCTCGCGCGTCAACCGCTGGGACCCGCGCACTGGCCGCCTGATCCAGACCGTGACGCTGCCGGTGACGAACGTGACCTCGTGCGCGTTCGGCGGAGCCGGCCTAGACGAGCTCTACATCACCACCGCGCGGCTGGGGCTGAACGCGGAACAGGCGCGCGATCAGCCGCTCGCCGGCGGCATCTTCCGGCTGCGCACCGCTACGGTGGGAGTCGCTCCCTGCGCGTTCGCGGGCTGAGCCCGGCGCTGATCCATCCCTGATCCAGGACGATACGCGGCGCCTGCTGACCTGAGGCGGCGACCGTCCGGAAGACCGCTCAGCGCGTCACGGACACCGGCCTCCCAGCATCAGTCTCAGGCATGGCTCGAGGATCGACTCCAGCAGCACCGGAGGCGCGATCGGCGGAGGCCACGGGAAGCGCGGCACGAAGCCGTGGAACATGCAGTGGCGCACGCGTTCGCTGAGGATGGGCACGCCCGCGTGGATGAGGGTCTCGGTGAACAGCAGCACGCTGCCGCGGCGGGCGCTCGGCTGCACGATCGGACACCGCTGCTTCAGCGATGCGTAGGTGCCCTCGTGACGGTGCGACCCGTCGAGGATCGCGGTTGCGCCGTCGCCCGCCGAGACGTCCGACAGATAGGTGATGTTGTTGAGGAAGCTGAAGTTCAAGAGGCAGGGGTCATCGTCGTGCGGCTGGTTGCCGTGCTTCGGGCGAAGACCGCGGTGCCAGCCCCAGCCGTCCGGATCGGCGAGCCGATCGGCCGCAGCGGTGCGCTCGATGTGCGGACGCTTGATGAAGGCGTTGTCGCCCTGGAAGAGCAACTCCTGGCCCATGGCCTGGCGATTGGCGGCGATGACGCGCGGCAGTTCCAGCCAGCGCAGGAACAGCGGCGAATAGAAGGTGGCGTGCTCCACCACCGTGGTCTCCGTGGTCGATTCGGCGCCAAGGCGCCTGGTTCGCGCCATCTCGTCCAACCCATCTCGGAGTTCGCCGCACGCGCGGTCGTCGAGCACGTCGACGAGCAGGACCCAGCCGTGATCGGAGAGGTGCCGCACCTCTTGTTCATCCAGGGCCGGAGGCGCGGTGTCGCAAGCGGTCGCGGTCATGGGTCCTCCCGGGTGCGGCGAGCCGGAGATGGCGGCGCCATCCGCGCGAGTATGCTCGCGCGCGCGCGCGCGACAGGATGCGCGATGCACGTCGCGGAGGACTTTTCCCAGATGTGGCCGACCGTCCTGCATGCCGCGCGCTCGCGCGGAACGGCTGCGCCGGCGGCTGGTCCCGGCCGCGCGGTGGTGCACGAGCACCACGTGGTGTGGTATCACGCACACGGCCGCGGCTGGTACCGCTGCGGATCCGAGGTCATCGAACCGCTGATACCGCATCTGGGCGTGCTGGTCGCCGGCGAGGTGGACCAGAGCTGCCTGCGCGGTACGTACGACGCGCGCTACGCGATCATCGACACCCGACTGCTGTCGCAGGGCGCGGCCGGGCTGGTGCGGCTCGCACTCGATGGCGCGACGCTCGAACGCTCGCATGTCCGGGCGCTCGATGTCCGGGAAGCGGCCATAGCGGCCCGCGCTTTCGCCGCGCTCGACGATGCCTTGGCCACACCCGCACTGAGCGGGAGCCTGCGCGCGGGAGCGATCATCGGTGAGCTGCTCGCGCTGTGGTCGACCGACCTGATCGCGGGCGCTCCCGGTCGTGCACTGCGCGTATTCCAGGCTCTGATCGAAGAGCACGCCGAGGATCCCGATGTGAGCCTGGCTGAACTCGCGCGTCGCGCCGGCGGCCATCCCGACCACCTCGCCGCGCGCTTCCGTCAGCAGACGGGATGGACTCCGGTCGCGTACCGCATGCGGGTGCGTCTCGACCGCGCCTGCGCGTTGCTGGTCGATAGCGGGCTGGACGTCGCCGCGGTCGCCCGCCGCGTCGGCTTTCGCGACCGCGTGCATTTCACGCGCTGCTTCCGCCGCCGCTTCGGCTGCACGCCGAGTGATTACGCCCGCTACGGCGGTGTCCGCTCGCCGTAGAGTCGAGCCCGCGCTGGTTCGGGTCGCGCGCCTGAAATGCCTCGCGCCGGGACGCCACGCGCATGGCGGAACGCACGCATCTGCACACCGCCGCGCTGCCCTTCAATCCGGCGGGGTTGAAGGGGAACATCCATTGAAGTCGCCTGCTCACATGAACTGCTGACAACACCGGACAAAAAGATCCCCGCAGGTCCGACCTGCGGGGATCTTCATGGCCTGTCGGCCGTACCTGTCCAGGGGCTGAGGGCCCCTCTGGTCACGCCGGCGAGAGCTTCGTCAACCGGCCGCCGTCGCGCAGCCACTCGCCGACGAAGATGTTGCCCTTCGCGTCGCGGGTGATGCCGTGCGGGCTGATGAAGCGGCCGTCGATGCGGTCCTCGCGAGGAACGCTCGGGTAACCGGCGACATGGCTCGGCCACTGGCCGGGATGCATGTCGGGGTGGGCGCCGAGCGTGGCGACGTGCTTGTAGTCCTTGTCCCAGATCAGCGCCGCGCCGAACAGGTCGGGAATGATGGTGAGGTCGCCAGCGACGCGCACGGTGCACGGATAGCGCAGGCCGCGCGAGATGATCGTCTGCTTGTGCTCGCCGCTGAGCGACAGCACCTGCACGCGCACGTTCGCGCGATCAGCGACCAGCAGCACGGGCTCGGAGCCGCGCGCATCGATGCAGATGCCGTGCGGGCACTCGAACTGGCCGGGACCCTTGCCCTTCCAGCCGATGGTCTGCTGATACTTTCCAGCCGCGTCGTAGCGGTGGATGAGCGACGCGCCGTAGCCGTCGGTGATGTAGATGTCGCCGTTGGGAGCGATGGCGACGTCGGTGGGCTTGTAGCCCTCGCCCTTGGGATACGCGGCGTGCTTGGGTGCGCCCTTGATCTCGAGCACCTCCTTGCCGTCGAGCGTGCACTTCACCACCGTGCCGCCGTTCTCGTAATCGACGACGTAGAGGAATTCCTGGTCGCCGCGGCGATCGTAGGCCAGGCCGTGCGCGCCGCGGGCGAAGCGGTTGCCCCAGCCGCGCACGAACGCGCCCTTGTCGTCGAACTCGCAGACGGCGGGATGCTTCTCGTCGCCATTCTGCTGGAGCAGGAAGACGTGGTCGCGCTTGTCGACGGCCAAGCCGTGACAGTCGCCGAGCGGGAAGCCCGCCGGGAACTTGAAGTAGGAGTGGTCGAAACGATAGGACTGGGTGGCGGGCTGTGGTTTCATGGCCTGGCACCATACTGCGGCGCGGGCTCTGGGAAGAGTCGAGATCGAACGATCGGGTTCCCAGGTGGGGGCCGGGGCTGGCTCCGTGCTCCGTGCTCTGTGCTCCGTCCTCCGTGCTCCGTCACCTATGACCAGATGATGACGTCATACGGAGTTATGTGGTCGGCTGTCGACAGAGGACGGAGGACGGAGGACGTCTTCTAGCGATGGATCACCGCGTTCACAGCGGCGCTCTTCTCGGAGACGTCGGAGAGCGCGCTGCGCAGATCCGAGCCGCCACCGACCAGCTTCGCCACCACCGGCTCCACCGACTTCACCCCCGCGCGGGACAGGTCGAGATCGAGCGCGCTGAGCGTCTGCGACAGCTGCGACTCGTAGGCCTCGCTGATTTTCGTGCACTGTGCGTTGCTGACCGCGAGCGCATCGACCGCCTGACGCAGATCGGACTCGCGTTTATTGCTGGAGTTGCGCAGGTCCGGGTCGGTGAATCCGTCCGCCTGCTGATGCCACTCCTTGATCTGGTCCTGGCCGGCGGACACCGCCGAGGCGCTGCTGGAAGCGACGTCGCCGAGCGCATCGTGCAGTTCGCCCGCATTGGACTTCAGCCCGCCGTACAGCTTCTTCAGGTCGGCGTCATCGGACGAATCGCGGATGCCTTTCAAGCCGACGATGACCTCGTCCAGTTCGTGCGTCGCCTTGGTGACGTCGGCCGGCACCGATGCGCTCGCTTTCGCGGTAGCGGTCGAACGGCTTTGACCAGATCCGCAGCCCGACAGCGCGACGGAGGCGATCGTGATCGCGAGGATGGAAGTGGTGATGGTCTTGATCATGGGAAACCTGCAGTCTGGGGGGTGAACGATGAGAAGAGGAAGCTTTGCGAAAGGCTGGAACCGTCCGCCATGACGTCAGATCCGGCCCATCAGCACCAGGATCAACACGATGGCGACGATCAGGCCGAGCCCGCCGGTCGGCGCGTAACCCCAGGAGCGGCTATGCGGCCAGTTCGGCAATGCGCCGAGCAGGAGCAGGATGAGGATGACGAGCAGGACCGTTCCGAGCATGGATGCCTTTCAGGCGAGGGCGGAGGCGTGACGGCACCATGCTCGACCAGGTGCGATGATCGTGACCGTGTCCAGGTCCGGAAGACCGGCCAGGGCACACATCATCGTCGTCGTCGGGTCGGACACGGGACATCGGCCTGACGGTATAGCGACCCGTGATGGACACCCCTCATCAATATTTTCGTACATTGCGACCGAGGACATCGGGCGGGACGGACATCGATACCCGCACGGGCAACCGCCCGCGCCTCGAGGAGGCCCTCGTTACCCGTTACTTGAGCAGCGCCCGCAACGGCTTTTCGAGCTCACTCGCCCACAGCTCGTAGCCATTCGGCGAGAGGTGGAGGAAGTCGACCATCATCTCAACGCTGATCGTACCGTCGGACTGGAGGAGCTTGTCGCCGAAATCGATGAAGACACGCGCTTGTCCTCGGCGAACCCGGCGATCTGGCGATTGATCGCCGTGATCGCCTCGCGCTCGGGGGAAGGCTTCTCGCCGCGCGGGAAGATGCCGTGCAGGATGATGCGCGTCTTGGGTGAGCGGGCGAGGATCTCCTGGATGTTCTTCTGCACGCCATCGACGCTCGTCCGCTCCATGCGGTCATTGCCGGCATTCCTGTGGCCTACTTTCCTTGGTAACGGTCCGTTGGTGACCGTCGGACAACTGGGCATTCGACCCATCTGCCGCCGACAGCTCCGGTCAGCGCGGACGCAGCTCCTGCAGGCGCTTCAGCATCACCGCGCGCACGCGGTCCAGCTCCGCCGGTGTCCACCGCGCGGTGTCGGTGCGATAAGCGTCGGTCGTCCAGTGTTCCAACGCAGCATCTCCCGCTGGCGCGACGCTCTCGAGCGCGAGGCGTAGACGCAGGTCGAGCAGGCCTTCGCGCGCGGCCAACCAGCGTGGCGTGCGCAGCACGCCCAGGTCGCGATGGATGGCGAAGAATGCGGTCGATGGCTCGCGACCATCGAGGTTGCTGAAGGCGAAGCCCTGGACGTAGTTCCCGATCCAGTCGAGACGGCCTTCGCATCCGAGCCTGATCTGGCGCCAGAGATCGACGCTGTAGCCGAAGCGGTCGCGCGGATTGTTGTAGATCCAAGGGTGCTTGCCCATCGCCTTGACCCGCGCGAATAGGCCGCGGTCGTGTACGTTGAACGCCGGTGCGTACGAGTTGGCGACGACCTCGACCCATTCGGGGTCATCCCAGTGCGCGCTCGTGTAGCCGGTGGTGCGCAGCCCGGCATCCGTGAGCGGCTTCAGGCGCGCGATCGCCGCCACACGCTCTTCGTGGTGGTTCGGCTCGTCGTAGATGTTCACGTACAGAGGAGGCAGGTGGTGTTGCGCCTCGAACGCCTGCAGCGTCTGCGCGGCACGGGTGGCGACCTCTCCGCGTGGAGCCGACAGGAAACCTCCGTACGCGCCGACCGCCCGGTCCATGCCATACCGCTTCGCGAGCTCGAGGTATCTGAGGGCATCGTCGCCCACGATGGCGCTGCCGTCGTCGGTGAAAGACAGCTCGAGGCCGGTGCCTCCGGTGGGTGCGTTCAATCCCGCATTCCCTTGCTCCGCGAGTAGGCTCTCCTGCAGCCGCCACCACGTGGCCTCATCGACGTAGCGTTTGTCGAACGGTAGCGCGTTGAGGAACAACCCCATCGGGATCGGGACCGGCGGCAGCGCCACCGGCAGCACGAGCACGCTCACCGGGATCGATTCGCGCGATCCGCCACCGTCGACAATGATCGTACCGGTATAGGTACCGGGCTTCGCGTCGCGCGGCATCCGGTATTCGACCACCACCGTGCGGGCGCAATCCGGACCGAGCGTGAAACGCGCCTCTGGACGGAAATGCGCTGTCTCGGCCCACGCCGCGCCGACTCCGAACGGTCGTTGCGGCAGGTAACGGCCATGGCTGATGATCGGCTCGGCGATGGGAGAGGGTCCGGTCAGCGGCTTCGCTGAGGCGATCGCGTCGGTTGCTGCGCGCGGAAGCGCCGGTCGGCGAGGCCGGTGCGCGGCCGCTGACCGAGGTGATCCGTCCCTTCTTCGCTCCGCCGGAACGCTTCCGCGGACAGTTCGGTTCGTTCCGCGATCCGATGCTGTTCGACGACGGCACACCGGTGAAGCCCCCGGCTGACTGGCCTCGTCGCCGTGCCGAGATCCTTGCGACCTGGCACGCGGCGATGGGCCCGTGGCGCGAGGTGAACCCGACGCCGAAGGTCACCGTCATCGCCACCGAGCGGGTGGACGAGATCACGCGCCACAAGGCCTCGGTCGAGCTCGCACCCGGACGTTTCCAGGACTGCTATCTGCTGGTGCCCGCCGGGAGCGGGCCGTTCCCAGCGGTGCTGGTCATCTGGTACACGGCTGGAGAAAGCGCCGGCATCCCGAGCAAGCCCGGCGACCCGGTGCCGATCTATGCCTTCGGCCTGGACCTCGCGAAACGCGGATTCGTGACCCTGTGCATGGCCGACACCAAGGGCATCAGCAACGATCCGGGGGTCCAGCCGCTGTCCTTCGCCGCCTATGGCGCGGCGAACGCCTGCAACGCGCTCGCCAATCGCCCGGAAGTCGATCCCGCGCGCATCGGCGTCACCGGATTCTCGATGGGCGGCAAGACCGCGATGTTCGCGTCGTGCCTGTACGAGAAGTTCGCGTGCGCCGCGTGGATCGATGGCGGCATCGTGTGGAACGAGCAGGACTCGAACGCGAACTATTGGGAGGCGTGGTACCTGGGGACCGATGCGGGTGCGACCCGGAAGGTCGGTCCGGTCACCGCCGAGAATCCGCGCCGCGGCGCGTACAAGACCCTGATCGAGGGTGGCCACGATCTGCATGAACTGCACGCGCTGATGGCGCCGCGTCCCTTCCTGGTGTCGGGCGGCGCCCAGGACCCGATCGATCACTGGGTGCCGCTGAACCATGCCATCCGCCTGTACGGCTTCCTCGGGTATCAGGACCGCGTGGCGATGACCAACCGCCCCGGGCATTACCCGACCGAGGAATCCAACCAGCAGCTGTACGCCTTCTTCGAGCACTTCCTGGTCCCCAAGCGTTAGCTAATAGCCACCTTTCGTAGCTGAACCGCCGGTTGCCGCGAGCGAAGTCGGTCGATGCGCCTCGCTGTGGTGCTGGTGACGTTCCCGCGCGATGAATCCAAGGTGGCCCGATGCCTGGGCTTGCGCGCACCTGGTCGCGCTGCGTGCAGGCTTCGCCGTTGCGGACTCCACACCGCAAAGTCCCATGCGTACGACATCAGCGTGGCGGACCTACCCACCATCGTCGCGGTCGAGGACAATCCCGGAGACATCCTCCTCTTGCAGGAGGCGTTCCGCGAAGCCGGGGTCGAGATGCGCATGCTCGTCGCCGAGAACGCCGTGCAGGCCTACAACCTGATGAAGGCGCACATCTCCCCCGATCTGGTGCTCATCGACCTCAATCTGCCGGTGATTCCTGGGACCGCGGTGCTGCGCGAAGTGCTGTCGCACGAGCCATGGAAGCGCCCGCCCGCGGTGGTCCTCTCCTCGTCCCAGGCGGATCGCGACCGCACAGCTGCCCTGGAGATCGGAGCCGACGAATACGTGGTGAAGCCGTCCCACTTCGACGAATACGTCGGTCTGGCCAAGCGGCTCGCCACCTATCTGCGTCGACGGACCACCGGCTCGTCCGGTCCTGCCAAGGGACGGGTTCGCCGGCTGGCCGACAGCGGTTTGCAACCAAAGCTGGCCTGACGAACCGACGGACCGTCGACGAAACCTGGCCTGGCCCGGGTTGATGCCCAGGCC
Source organism: Planctomycetota bacterium (assembly GCA_013696105.1). Classification (GTDB taxonomy): domain Bacteria; phylum Planctomycetota; class UBA11346; order UBA11346; family UBA11346; genus JACCZE01. The sequence goes on from JACCZE010000276.1 coordinate 14,831, forward strand.
TCGCGCGGCTACACTGCATGCGGATCCGTCGTGGTGCACCGCCACCGGCTGCGACCGTCCCGGAGCGACAGATGCCACGGAGGCCAGGCATCGACGCTGCCCACGAAGCGGTCCTGCGCAATTTCGTCCAGACCACCAGCTTCACCCGATGCGGGGCGGTGATCACCGACCTCGACGGCACCGCGGTGCACGAGCACGAAGGGCGCATCGTCATCCCCAAGGAGGTCGAGTACTCGCTCAAGGCGCTCGACGACGTCGGGCGGCCGGTGATCATCAACACCCTGCGTTTCCCCCTGTCCGTCTTGCGCACGTTCGGCCGCGACTGGTACGCCATCAACAAGAAGCGTGTGCCCACGGTGACGCTCAATGGCAGCCTGCTCGGATGGGTCGATCTCGATGCGCGTGGCGAGCTGGCGTTCGAGGAGATCGCGGCATTCCCCCTCGCGCCCGATGAGCTCGACCGCGTCTTCGCGCGGGTGCTGCCGCTGCTCGACGACGGCGTCCTCGACCTGCTGGTGTTCTGCTATCCGCGCGACTGGCGTCAGGGCGAGCTGATCTGGACTCCGGATCCGGAGCGCGTTGACGTGGTGCGCGGCAAATACCTCAGCGCCTCCGCGGTGACCGCCGAGCCGTTCGCCGACTTCCGCGCGCGCATGTCCACGACCGAGCTGTGCATGGTGTTCACCCACCTCGATCTGCCGCAGGACCGCCTGATGGCCTATCAGCACGCCTCGCGTACCGCGTTCGCCACCCACACCGGGGTCGACAAGCTCACGGGGGCGCAGGCGCTCACCGCCGCGCTCGGGCTCGCGATCGGCGATTCGGTCGGGGCCGGCGACACCAGTATGGACCGCTTCCTGGACGGAGTGGGCCTGGCGCTGATCGTTGGCAGGGCCCGCCTGCCGTTCCAAGGACGTCACGCGACGGTGCGCCTCGCGCATTCGCACGCGCTCGGGCAGCTGCTGTTCCGCCTCACCGAGCTGCACGGCGAGCGCACCGCATGACCCCGCGCGTCGGTCCCACAGCCGAGCGCCGCATGACCCTGCACGCGGTGCGCGAGATCGCGCGACAGCACCTCGGATCGGCGCCCACGCGCATCGCCGAGCTGTCCGGAGGCCTGAGCAACGAGGTGTTCCGGCTCGAGCACCGGCGCGGACGCTTCGTGGTGCGCCTCGGCCGCTCGCCGGCGACGTATGAGGGGTACCTGAAGGAGCAGTGGGCGGTAGCGCGCGCCGGCACGGTCGGCGTACCGACCCCGGCGATCATCCACGTCGGCAATGACATCGGCCCCGCTCCCTACATGCTCTCGCGCTCGGTAAACGGCCGCGAGGCGTGGCGCCACCCGGACCGCTCAGCGGTGCTGCGCGCGATGGGCGCCATGCTCGCGCGCATCCACCGCGTGCGCACCGCCGGATACGGATCCGCATTCGATCGCGCGGTCAGGCGCCTCGGCGGCCCCACGCGGTGGCGCGATTTCCTTGACCATGAGCTGCGGATCGACGATCGCCTGGCGGCGTTGTCGCGCCACCGCCTGCTGCCGCCGCGGAAGCTGCGTCGGCTGCGCGACGTGCTCGAGTCGGGCCCGCGCGCATCGGTGCGCACCGTCCTCAACCACGGGGACATGCGCCTCAAGAATGTCCTGGTCGATGCGCGCGGAGCGATCGCCACGATCCTCGACTGGGACCAGGCGTACTCCAACGTCCCGCATTGGGATCTCGCGATAGCGCTCCACGATCTCACCATCGACGAGAAGGATGAGCTGCTCGCGGGGTACGGCATGTCCGCGTCGGCCTTCGCCCTGGCGGCGCCGCTGATCGCGGCACTGAACCTGATCAATTATGGCGCGCACCTGCCGGCAGCGGACGCCGGCGATCGGCAGGTGCGCCTGGATCGCCTGCGCAGGCGCCTGAGCGGCGCCCTCGACCTGTACTCCCTGGAGTGACTCCGGCGGCCTACCGCAAGGTCAGCGGCACGATCGTGAAGCTGCCGATGCGCCCGGGGATCAGCCGATCCCGTGAGGTTGTTCCAGCGTCGGAGCGGCTCCGATCTGCCCCGCTCATCCCGCCGCGTCGAAATAGCGTCTCAGCTGCTTCTCGATGCGCGAGCGCGACACCAGCAGCGGCTTATCGGCGATGGTGACGGCGAGGTCGGCGCCCTGAACCCGGTAGGTCCCGCGGATGGCGCCGAGGGGGGTCTTCACCGTGAACGAGCCGCTGCGGTGATCGCCGGTGAGCGACCCGCCCTGCTCGGCGATCTGCCTGCGCGCGGACGACAACAGATCTTTCAGCGCGCCGGGCAGGCGCAGGATGATCGGATCCAGACCGAGCTGTCGGGCGTTCACCCGACGGCCGGATCCGCTTCGGCGGTCGTGGAGAAGATCGCTCCCCGGTTGACGAGTTCCATGGTCGAGGCTTTGAAGAGGTTGACGAACGGCATGAGCGCTTCGACCTTGCTCCGCGGCACGAGCTTGTTGGTGAAGACGATGCGCAACGCTTCGACCCCGAGTTGGGCGCCACGTTCGAATGACCGAGCCGATCGCAGCTGATCCTGGACAGACAGCAGATCGCGGTGCGAGGCGTGTTCGAAGGAGATCATCAGATGCCAAGGATAACGCTCGGGATCCCGTCAGCCGGGCGAATGCCCCGATGGCTGCATGTCTGTGGAAGGTTGGCTCGCCGCATCACAAGGCTCGAGCAGCATGGGCTGGCCGTGCAATCCTGGACGGTGAAGAATCGCGGCGCCGCGTAGCGGCTGCTTGTCACGTCCATTCCACCACCGAGGTCCTCCATGTCTCTCTTCAGCTGGTTCAACACTCCCGCCGCGACCGACGCCATCCAACTGCTCACGCACGATCACGACACCTTCAAGGATCTCCTGAGTCAGATCAACGACACCACCGAGCGCGCGCGCGCCAAGCGCAAGCGCCTGTTCGACGCGTTGCGCACGCTGCTGATCGCCCACGAGCTGATCGAGGAGCGCATCCTCTATCCCGCGCTCGAAAAACATGCCAAGGCCAAGGACATCGTCCTGGAAGGCTACCAGGAGCACCACGTCGCGGATCTCCTGCTCGCCGAGTTGCGGACGCTTCCCGTCACGTCGCCGGATTGGGGCCCCAAGGTCCATGTCATGGGCGAAGGCATCGAGCACCACCTCAAGGAGGAGGAGCGGAAGATGTTCCCCAAGGCGCGGTCGATCCTCTCGGTCCCGGATCTGATGAAGCTCGGAACGCGGATGGCCAAGCGGCGCGGGACCCTGCTGGCGAAGCACGCCAAGTCGAAGGCGGAGGCCAGTGGTGGTGGGCGCAAGGCTCCGGCACGCACGGCTCCCGCACGCAAGGCTGCCGCACGCGCTGCGAAGCGCTGACCACGCAGGCGTGCGAGGCCGGGGGATCGACGCCGTCGGTCGGAACGGCGGACGCGCGGCTGGGGTCCGGCGTCGGACCCGCCGACGTCAGGCGCGTTTGCGCAGGTCGAGTCCGACCAGCACCGCGTCGGTGTTCGAGAGGTCGCCGATGATCTTGCGCACCGGTTCCGGCAGCCGCCGCACCAGGACCATTCCCGATGGGTGGCCGGTGACCGCTGGCGCGCGACCGGAATCCTCCGGACCCCGGGGCGCGCTAGGTGGGGTCGGCCTGGATCACGGGAGCATCGCCTGCGGGAAGCGCTTTGGGCAATGAGAAGAAGAACGTCGTCCCGACGCCGACCGACGATTCCAGCCAGATGCGCCCGTCGTGGTTCTCGATGATCTTCCGGCAGGTCGCCAGTCCGATGCCGGTTCCCGGGATGTCCTCCTGGGGATGGTGCCGCCTGAACATCTCGAAGACGTGCTCCTGGGCCGCGTCGTCGATGCCCAGGCCATTGTCGGCGACCGAGAACACGCACTGGTCGTCGCGTTCGACCGCGCCGATGGCGATCTCCGGGATCCGTCCGGTGGAGAATTTCAAGGCGTTTCCGATCAGATTCTGGAACACCTGTCCCAACTGCGCGGGATCGACCCGCACCTCGGGCAGGACGGCGCGGGTGATCCGGGCCCCGGACTCCGCTATCTGCGCGGCGAGCACGGTGAGCGTCTCGCCGAGCACGGCGTTGGCATCGACCGCGGAGCTCACCACGCCAGGACGGGCGGACTTCGAATACGACATGATGGCGTCGATCAGGCGATGCATGCGCTTGGCCCCGTCGACGGCGAAGCGCATGTATTCCAGGCCCTGATCGTCGAGCTTGTCGCGGTAGCGGCGTTCGATGAGCGCGAGGTAGCTCGACACCATGCGCAACGGCTCTCTGAGGTCGTGCGATGCGACCGCGGCGAACTGCTCGAGATCAGCGTTCGAGCGCCGCAGTCGGCCAGGGCCCGGCGTTGATCGTCGATGTCGGTGTTCGACCCCAGCCACATGGTGATCGCGCCGGAGGCGTCCCGCATCGCGTGCGCGCGGCTCAGATGCCAGCGGAACATCCCATCCGAGCGCCTGAATCGGTGCTCGCACAGGAAGGGCTCGCCGGTGGCGATGGCGTGCTGCCACAGACGCAGGTTCTCGGCGACGTCCTCGGGATGGATGAACTGCGTCCACCCCCAATCGCGGATCGATTCGAAGCTCAGGCCGGTGTACTCCATCCATTGGCGATTGAAGTAGTCGACATCACCGGCAGGAGTCGCGGTGAAGATCTTCTGCGGCATGGCATCGGCCATGAAGCGCAGGCGCTCCTGCGAGGCCTGGAGCGCCTCCAGCGCGGTCTTGAGGTCGTGGATGTCCGTGCTCGTGCCGTTCCATTGCACGACCGCGCCTGAACCATCGTGCCGTGGCCACGCGCGGATGAGGTGCCAGCGGTAGACCCCATCGCTGGCGCGCCGCATGCGGAATTCGATCTGATAGGGTTGGCCGAGCGCGAAGATCTCGCTCCAGGTGGTGATCACCCGGGCGTAGTCATCCGGGTGCACGATCGTGCGCCAGTCGGTCGATCGCGAGGCCGCCAGGTCCAGGCCGGTGTATTCGGTCCAGCGCTGATTGGCATAGGCGAATCGGCCGGCGGCATCGGTCGACCACACCAGCTGCGGCACCGATTCCGCCAGTTGGCTGAACCGCTCTTCGGACGACGCCGCCGCCTCGCGGGCGCGGATATGCCCGGACACGTCGGTGAGGGTGCACATCAGTCCGATCACGGCGGATCCGACCTCGATGCGCCGCACCTCGACATCGACGAAGAGCCTTGCGTCGGAGCCACACCGGGTGAGCGGATAGCCGCTGGCCTGGAATGGCACGCCCGTGTCCAGGACCGGGCGCAATGGCTCGAGCGCTCGCTGGGCGTCAGCTCCGGCCCAGAGTCGATGCATGATCTCAGCCACGGGTCGACCGAGCGTCTGCCCCGGATCACCGAGGAGGGCCGCTGCGGCGGCATTCATGTCGCAGAAGCGCAGGTCCCGATCCAGCAGGAAGATGCTCGCCGGCGACTGCTCGAAGATCGCCTGATAGCGCAGCTCAGACAAGGCCGAGCGCTCCGACGTTCCGAGGCGAGGGCGGCCGTCCATGGTGGCTTTATAACCCCCAGGTGATCAGCAGGAAGCGCGGGGGCCGCTGCTCGTCCTGGGATCTCGCTACGAGGATGCAGCGAGAGCTGAAGTCCCGCCTGGAGCGCATCTTCCTGGAAGGGCGTACCATCGTCGTCTCTCCGCTCGTCGTCTCTGCGTAGGCATCCTCGATGGCATCGGCCGGCTCGCCAAGCGCGACGTGGGATGATCTCTACAGGCCCCGCCTTCCCTCCGTCCCCCCGTCTGCCCCTGGGCAGGTTTCCAGACTACGCCCGTGCTGGTGGAGCGTGTGGGCCTGTGAGCGCAGGCTCCGAACCACCCGGCATTGGAGGAATGATGATGCGCAGCCACGAGATCGAACTCCTGGTCATCGAACGCGGTGACAAGGCTCTCCCTTATTTTGATGTCAAGGCGCGAGCGCGGGATCTGCCGCCGCCGCATTGCACCCTCCTCGACTCGCACCTGCCGATGG
>JACCZE010000299.1 GCA_013696105.1 Planctomycetota bacterium
GTCTTGACCACGACCACGCGATGCATGGCGTTTTTTAGCACGTCCCCCGGGGTATGCGACAGGCACTGTCGGCGGGTGCAGGTCGGGGTGCGTGGCGGGCGGGCGGGCGGAGGTTTTGGAGTCGACCCCGGCATCAACCATCAACCATCAACCACCAACCACCAACCACCAACCACCAACCACTAACCATCCTTCGGCTTCGGCACCATGAACCGGCTCGCGAGCAATCCGGCTTCGAACAGCAGCTGGATCGGGATGAACAGCATCACCAGCGAGAACAGATCGGCCGTCGGGGTGAGGCAGGCCGACAGTATCAGATTACCGGCGACGACGTATCTGCGCGCGCGGGCGATCTGCTGCGGGGTGACCATGCCGCTGCGCACCAGCACCATCACCAGCCACGGGATGTCCATGATCAGGCCGAACGACACCGTCCAGGTGGTGAAGTCCTCGACGTAATCGGCCTGGCGCAGCTGGTAGACCGCGGTCTGGTCGGTGGCGGTGAAGTTGATCAGCATGGCGTAGAAATAGGGCAGCCCGAAGAAGTACCCGATCAGCGTCCCGGCGTAGAAGAAGATCACGCCGAGCGGAACGAACAGGAAGGCGAGCCTCCTTTCCTTCCTGGTCAGGCCGACCGCGACGAAATTCCAGATCTGGAAAAGAATCACGGGCAAAGCGACCGCGATCGCCGCGGACAAGCTGATCTTCACCGCGGTGGTCGTGCTCTCGGCGATCGAGAGCACGGTCAGGCAACGCAGCGGCTTGGAGAGGATCTCGTCGAACTCGGCCTGCGATCGCACCAGACCGACGGCCATCGCGGTCTGAGGACCGACCAGCCGGATGGCATGCTTGAGCGGCTGGACCATCACCTGCTTCAGCTCGTTCTGGAATGCGAAGGCCCCGATGAAGATCGCGCACACCACGATCAGCGGAACGACCAGCCGACGACGCAGTTCGTGCAGGTGGTCGCCGAGCCCCATCGGCACGTCGATCATGCTCGGCAGCCACGCCATCGCCTCAGCCCTTGACCGCGTGGACCGCCGCAGCCAGCTCGCCTGCGCGCTCGGCGACGATGTGCGCCAGGCGCGGATCGCGACCTTCGCGTTCGATCAGCCGCACGAGGTGGCTGCCGACGATCACGCCCTCGCCGAAACCCGCAGCCAGAGCGGCCTGCTCGGGGGTGGAGATGCCGAAACCGATGCACACCGGCGCGGTGGCGACGGCCTTCAGCGCGCGCACCTGCGCGCCGAGATCGCTCGGCAGCTCTGCGCGTTCGCCGGTGACGCCGAGGCGGCACACGTAATAGAGGAACCCGCGGCTCTCGCGCGCGAGCATGCGCTTGCGCGCGAGCGGCGTGGTCGGAGCGCTGAGGCAGACGTTGGCGATCCCTGCCGCGCGCATGACGCGCAGGAACTCGCGTCCTTCCTCGGGCGGCAGATCCAGGGGCAGGATGCCGTCGACCCCGGCGGCGGCGGCATCGGCGGCGAAGCGCTCCAGGCCGTAGGCCAGCACGGGATTGATATAGGTGAAGAACAACAGCGGCACGTCGGAGCGCGCGCGGATGCGCCGCACCGCATCGAGGACTCCACGGACGGTCGCACCGGCCGCCAATGCTCGCTCGCACGCTGCCTGGTTCGCCGGTCCATCCGCCATCGGATCCGAATACGGGATACCGAGCTCGATGATGTCGACCCCCGCCTTGGCCATCTCCACCACCAGCTCGACCGTCGCATCGAGCGTCGGATCGCCGGCGCAGATGTAGGCGATGAAGGCCTTCTTCCTGGCGGCGCGAAGACGGGTGAAGCAGGAGGCGATGCGGTTGGTGGGAACGTCCGACGTGCTCCGTCCTCCGTCCTCCGTCTTCCTGGCCGAGGCGCCCACGTGTGCTTTCATGCGCACCTGCATTCTGGCTGTCGACCGAGGACCGAGCACCGAGGACGGAGGACTCTGACCATCACAGCTCCACCCCTTCCTTGCGCGCGACCTCGGCCACGTCCTTGTCGCCGCGGCCGGAGACGTTGACGACGATGATCGCGCCTTTGCGCACACGCTTCACCACTTCGGGCAGGACGCCGATGGCGTGGGCCGACTCGAGCGCGGGGATGATGCCCTCGGTCTCGGCGAGCAGGTGCAGACCGGCCAGGGCCTGATCATCCGAGCAGCGCACGTAGTCGGCGCGGCGCTCGTCGCGCAGCCAGGCGTGCTCGGGACCGATCGACGCGTAATCGAGGCCAGCGCTGACCGAGTGCGTTCCCACCACCTGGCCATCGCTGTTCTGCAGCACGTAGCTGGCCATGCCTTGGAAGATGCCGTAGCTGCCGCCGTCGAAGCGGGCGGCGTGCTGTCCGAGCTCGGATCCGGTGCCTCCCGCCTCGGCGCCGACCATGCGCACCGTGGTGTCGCGGATGAAGGGATGGAACAGGCCGATCGAGTTCGAGCCGCCGCCGACGCAGGCCAGGAGCAGGTCGGGCAGACGCCCTTCGGCGGCGAGGATCTGCTTGCGCGCTTCGCGCCCGATCACGCTTTGGAAATCGCGCACCATCATCGGATAGGGATGCGGACCGAGGGCCGAGCCGAGGATGTAATGCGTGGTCTCGACGTTGGTCACCCAATCGCGCAGGGCTTCGTTCACCGCGTCCTTCAGCGTGCGCGTGCCGCTATCGACACCGATGACCTCGGCGCCGAGCAGGCGCATGCGGAAGACGTTGGGCTGCTGCCGGCGCATGTCCTCGGTGCCCATGTACACGTGGCACTTCAGACCGAGCAGCGCGCAGGCGGTGGCGGTCGCGACACCGTGCTGTCCGGCACCGGTCTCGGCGATGATGCGCTTCTTCTTCAGCCGCAGGGCGAGCAGCCCTTGGCCGATGGCGTTGTTGATCTTGTGCGCGCCGGTGTGGCAGAGGTCTTCGCGCTTGAGATAGATCCGTCTGCCATAGCGCTTGGACAGGTTGGCGGCGAAGGTGAGCGGCGTCGGCCGGCCGACGAAGTCCTTGAGGATGGTGGTGAAACGAGTCTGGAATGCGCGATCCGTGCGGGCCTTGGCGTAGGCCGCGGTGATCTCGTCCAGCGCAGGGATCAGCGTTTCGGGCACGTAGCGGCCGCCATAGCGGCCGAATCGGCCGGCGGCATCCGGTAACTGACTGCTGCGGGCTACGCCCATGGGCTGGATCCTCGGTGGCGAGGATGAGTCTAGCCCAGGAGGTGCAATCGCCAGCACAGTGGCGAGCGGGCGGGGGCGGTGGTCAGAAGCGATAACCGAGCGAGGCCATCGCGTCCACACCGCCGACACGCGCCGACACGCGGCCGCCAGGCGAGTCCAGCTTCAGCTTCCGCACCGAGTATCCTGCGAGGATGCCGATCTGGACGTGCGAATCCCAGGTGTGGTACCAGCCCAGTTCGCCGCCGAAGCCACGGTAGGTGCCATTGCGGGAAAAATTGCTTCCATCGCCCGCCAGCGTGGTGACTCCCATATGGTAGCCGCCCAGCAACTCGAGGTGATCCTTGGGGCCGGCGATGTAGCCGAAGCCGCCCAGGAATTCTCCGCCTGCGAGCCGAACCGCCTGCGATTGATTCCCGCTCAGCTTCGCATCGACGCGCGCGCCGATGCCGCGCACGCCGATGACGATGCCCGCGTCCTGATCGATGGTGATGACGTGCTGATCCTTCAGGCCGAGGTCGCCGCACATCAGCGAGACTGCCACCACCGGATCGGAGTTGGCGGTAGCGCCGCCGCTCACGCGCAGGTCGACGAAGGCGAGCTTCGACGGGGACTCCTCCCAATTGGCAGCCGAGGCAGTGGACATCGCGGCGAAGACGAGCACGAGGATGCGCATGGTCGCACCGTAGCGGCGCACCAGGCGTCGCCACCACTTCTCGCCTGGCCTGGGCGCAGCGGAGCACAGGATGCGTTTCTGGAGCCAACCATGAGCCGTCAGCCGCAGACCTACGCCACGCACCGTCGCCTGCACCCCGTCTTCCACCTGGTGGTGATGCCGCTGCTGATCACCAACCTCATCGTCGCGACCGTGGTCACGGTGCAGCATCCGTCGCTCGCCACCGGCTGGGGCATCGCTGTCTCGCTCGGCCTGGTGCTGTTCGCGCTGTGCGCCCGCGATATGGCCCTGCGGGTGCAGGATCGCGTCATCCGCCTCGAGATGCGCCTGCGATTGGCGCAGGTGCTGCCAAAGGGACAGGCCGACAGCATCGCCCAGCTGACACCAGGACAGCTGGTGGCGCTGCGCTTCGCCGGTGATGCCGAGCTGCCGCAGCTGGTGCAGCGGACGATCGCGGGGGAATTCCGATCCAACGATGCGATCAAGAAGGCGATCACGGATTGGCAGCCCGATTTTCTCAGGGCGTAGCCACGGCATCCGGGGGCGCGTCTTGTGAAAAAATTTCCCCGCAACCACATCGTCGAACCGCTTCTGGACCTACAAGTCCATCGCAGATTCGATCCCGACCGTCCTCTCAACCCACAAGGCGCGATCGCATGTCGATCGCGCCTTGGAAAGGCGCTGAATTTCTAGTTGCTGTGAGGCTGTATGAATAAATTCACAGGACGCGATCGCCCTATTTAATCCTCCCGCTAACTCCTGCATTGCTTGGATCTCGATGCTGTCGCCCCATCTCTGCCTTATTTTTCGTAGATATTCCTGCATATCTTCTGTAGACATCGTCTGCCTCCTGAGGATTGAAGTTTTGGAATCCAAGACCTGTCCGTGGTTGTCCGCGATTCAGAAGTCCCCTCCCCGTCCATCCTGATTGTTCTGCAGCAGCGATCCGACCGGTACACCTGATTCGCGCAGCAGGTGCGCCGCGTGGGCCTCGATGTGCGGGGCCGGCCGCAGGGTGATGGCGCGGTCGAGGCAGCGGTTGCCGATATCGGCGATGCCCGACCCGCGCAGGCAGCGACCGACCGCGTACCAGATGAAGCCGGGATCGGTGCTGACGTCGGCGTAGTCGAATATCTGACTCAGATCGACGGCGTGCTGCGGATCGGCGAGCAGCTCGGTCATCCAGCGTTCGACCCCGATCAGGGGCGGATCATAGATCCCGATGATGGGATGCTGGAGATCGAGTTCGATGGTCCTGAGGACCTCGAGCCCAGCATCCACGCCTCTGACCTGCAGGCGGATGAGCGCGAGCTGGATGCCGTCGGAGGGATTGTGCCGCGCCGCGTACCGGGCCGAGCAGATGCGCTCGGCCATCGGGAGATCGCCGGTCGCCACCAGGAAATGGGCCAGACGCAGCGATGCCGTGTCCATCGCATCGTCACGCAACGGGTCGGCTGCAAGCACGGTGGCAGCCGCGACGCGCGCAGCCTCGGCCTCGCCCCTGCCCCAGCGCAGGCACCACCAGAACCGATCCGGCGCGCGGTCGGGATGAGCCGTCGCCAAGCGATCGATCCATTGCTGGGATTCCGCCAGGTGTCCGGCATGGGCTCGGCAATCTGCGGCGAACAGCATCCCCTCGGGATGTCCCGCCGCCGCGGACGCTTCGGCCTGGGCCACGGCTTCCGTCCAATCGCCGAGCGATGCGACGTACCGCGACATGGTCATCCGCGCCTCTCGCGACTCCTCTGGCGTGGCGGAGCAGAAACCGGATAGGCGGACCGCGTCGAACCAACCGAAGCGATCGCCCTTCCGCCACCGCACCTCCGCCAGGCGTTGGTATCCGCGGTAGGTCGGATCCAAGGCGGTCATCGCTATCAGGCACGCGTCCGCATCGTCGAACCGTTGATCGGCGACGTACTGGTCCGCGATCACCGAAAGCAGGATCGGGTGACGGCGAGGACCGGCGTGCCAGGCTCCGCGATCCGGAGCCCGTCCCGGAATGCTGCGCAGCATCGCTGCGCGTCCCAATGGATTGGAAGGTGAGGCCGCGATCAGATCATACGCATGCCGGGACCGGGCGCGATCGTCGCTGGCTGTGCGCACGCGTTCTACCAGGTCGTCGACGAGCGGTTCGGCATGGTGGTCCATCAGCGCGCGGATGTCGGCGAGAGCCGGGTCCCCCGGGTCCCCCTTCCGCAG
>JACCZE010000325.1 GCA_013696105.1 Planctomycetota bacterium
GCGGGTGGCCGGGTTCGCCGCGCGGCTCGCGGCTGACCGCGCAGCTGCGCCATCTGCAGGATGCCAGCGGCACTCCGGGCATGCTCGAGATCCTCGCGGGGGACACCACCCTGGCGCAGGCCCAGGAGACCGCGCTCACCGCGCACCTGCTCGGCCTGCGATTGGTGCTGATCGACAGTGGGGTGTTCGCCGGCGTGACGCGATCGGACCTCGCGACCGCGAGCGCCGATCCGCTCGCGCTGGTGCGCGCGCTCAAGCGCCTGAACGAGGGCCGCGACCTCGGCGGCAGCCGCCTGGACGAGGCGACCGCGTTCACCATCGGGGTGCGCGTGCGCGCGGAAGATGCGGGCCGGCTGGACGAATTCGCCGCCGCGGGCGCGGATTTCCTCACCTTACAGCCGATCTACGAGCCAGCGCGGTTCCGCGCCGCGATGGCGGCCGCAGCGGTCACGGTGCCGCTGTTCGCCGAGGTCATGCTGCTTCCCGACGCCGCAACCGCCGAGGAGCTCGACAACGAGCTGCCGTCCCTATCCGTGCCCGAGCGCTTGAAGCAGCGGCTGCGCACCGACAGCGGCGAGGACGTGCGCGGCGTGCTGCGCTTCCTCGCGGCGTGGCGGACCAAGCTCGCGGGCGTGTGCATCATGTCTCCGGATGAGCGCACCGAGCCGGCGGAACGGGTGATCCGGGAGATCAGGAAGGGTTAGTGGTTGGTTGGTGGTTGGTGGTTGGTGGTTGGTGAGACGAGCACAACGCCCATCCTGAATCACCGAATCAGCTATCAGCTGTCATGCGGTTGCTGTCACCACCAACCACGAACCACCATCCACCAACGGCTGTCTACGGTAGCTGTCACCACCATCCACCATCCACCACCGGCTGTCCGCCGTCACTTCCTCAACACCCGCAGCGACGCCTCCGCGACCGGCACCGCGTAGCGCGATAGCGGCCCGGGCAGACGGCCATACAGCACGAACACCGCGGTCTCGAGGAAGATGCCGATCACCGCAGCCGCGAGCACCATCGCCTCGCCCTTGGCTTCGCCGCGCTTGATCGCCTCTTTCGCCAAGTCATGGACCACGTCCTGGGGCATGCGCAAGTCGGTGGGCAGGGTGCGCGACAGCTCGTGCTGGACCAGCAGGATGAAGCGGAAGACGCGCGGCTGCTCATCGTAGAGCTTGTAGCAGGCCTTGCTCGCCGCATGGACCTTGGACTCGAGATCCTCGCCAGAGGCGATGGCCTGGTCGAGGATCGCGCAGACCTCGCCCAGGTGCTCGGTGAACAGGCTGACGACCAGATCGTCCTTGTTCTTCCAGTGGCGGTACAGCGCTGCCTCGGAGCAGCCCGCGTGCTTGGCGATGTCGCGGATGCCGGTGGCGTGCACGCCCTGCTCGACGAAGCGCTCGAGTGCCGCCTGCTTCAAGGGAACGCGCGCTTTCGGTGGCCGAGCCATGCCGGGAGTATGTGAACGGTTGGTGACAGGCAAAGAACGTCCGACGGCCAACAAGGACGTCCGACGTCCCGACGTCCGACAGGCACAGCGTCGGACGTCGGCTTCCGTCCCTTCTATTGGCCGATGTCGGTTGTCGGCTGTTTGACGTCGGACGTCGGACGTCGGACGTCGGACGTCCCCACCGTCCTGGCGTTCTGACGAGCCATGCGCTTCTTCAGCAGTGCTAGGAAGGCGTTGTCGGGGTGAGTGGTGTTGCCCGCCAGCAGGCTGATGATGCCTTGGTAGATCGGGGGGTCGCGGCGTTCGGCGAAAAAGAGGTTGTCGACGAAGTGCCCATCGTACCACAATTTGATGAAGGCGACGAAGGTCGAGAGGTCGTGATCGGTCTCGGCCTTCCATGCGCCCAGGTCCATGCGCGGACCGCCGGCGTGGAGCGCCCGCCCCAGCCGCCATCCCGCGCGCGTCGCCAGCAGCACGCCGGATGAGAAGATCGGATCGATGAAGCCGCCGGCATCGCCGAGCAGCGCGTAGCCAGGCCCGATGCGCTCGCGCACGCGGTAGCTGATATTCGGGATCGAGCGGGTGGGATCGGGCACCTGGCCGCCCAGCCGTTCGCGCACCTGCGGGAAGAACGCCAGGTTGTTGCGGAACACGTCCGCCGGCGTTCCGCCCTTGATCACGCGTTCGCGTTTCAGCACCAGGCCGATCGACCATTTGCGCGGTTCGAGCGGAATCTGCCAGCACCAGCCCTCGTCGGCCTTGGCGATCGAGATATCGCCGATTTCGGCACCGGGCGCGAGCGGCAGGTCCGCGATGTGGCCGAAGACGGCGGCGCGCATCAGATCTCCGTCGCGGTCGACGATGCCGAGCTGCCGTCCCAGGAGCGTCTCGCGACCCGATGCGTCGACGATGAAGTCGTAGGCGTCAGCGCCGCGATCATGGACGATCGCGAGGCGCTCGAGGTCGACGCTCGCGACGGTGGCCGGGCAATGCAGGATCGCTCCGTTGGCGATCGCGGTGTCCAGCAGCAGCTTGTCGAAGCGCGAGCGCTCGACCTGGAAGATCGACGCAGGATCGCCTGCCAACCCATCCGCGAACGGGAAGCGCACGGTGCGGCCGCTGGCGACGTGTTCGAAATGGGCAGCGGTCTTCGGCTGGTACGACTGCTGGCGGAATGCCTCGCGAGAGATGCCCAGATCCTCATAGATCGGCATGTTGCAGGGCAGCAGGCTCTCGCCGATGTGGAAGCGCGGGAAGACCTCGGACTCGTAGATGTGCGCTTCGTGGCCGAGACGGACGAGGGTGGCTGCGGTCACCGCCCCTCCAGGACCGCCTCCGATGATGCCGACCTTCATGCACCCTCCGGTCCAGGAGTCTCGACCACGCGCGAGGGGCGCAACGTTTTTAGCGTTCACGCCCCCGGGACGTGCGGTGAATCGCGACGCCACGGCGGAAAAGGCGGCGTCCGCTTGATTTCGAGTCGGTGCCCGCTCCGCTAGCGGCATGAGTCGGGCCCTGGATTGCGTCGTTTCGGTATCTGGCATCCGCGGCGTCGTCGGACAGAACCTCGACGTCGATCAGGTGATGGCTCTCGCAGCCGCCTACGGAGTGGCGATCGCCTCGGGCGGCAGCGTGGTCCTCGGCCGCGACAGCCGGCCGACCGGATCGATGTTCGCCCAGGCGTGCGCCGCCGGACTGCGGTCGGTCGGATGCTCGGTGGTCGACATCGGGCTCGTCCCCACCCCGACGGTGCCGATCATGATCGCCCACCTCGGCGCCGCCGGCGGCATCCAGATCTCCGCCAGCCACAATCCGGTCGAGTGGAACGCGTTGAAGTTCTTCAACCGCGATGGGCGCAACATCGATCAGGCCCAACTCGACCGGCTGCTCGCCGAATACCGGACAGGCAGCACACGCTCCAAGCGCTGGGATGGCTGTGGCGGATACCGCGTTCGCGACGACGCGCTGGACATCCACCTCGAGCGCGTCATCGCGGCGGTCGATGCAGATCTGGTGCGGACCGCCGGATTGACCGTGGTCATCGACAGCGTCAACGGAGCGGGCAGCGAACTCGGTCCGCGCCTGCTATCGCGTCTGGGCTGCCGCGTGGTGCCGGTGTTCTGTCGTCCCGATCTGGTCTTCCCCAGGGATCCCGAGCCCACCGCGGCGAACGTGCGCCAGACCGGCGGCATCGTCGCCGGGGCCGGTGCGCAGATCGGCTTCGTGCAGGATCCGGATGCCGATCGCCTGGCGATCATCGACGATCAGGGCAGTTACATCGGCGAGGAATACACCTTGGTCCTATGCGCTGCGGGCCGCTTGGGTCAGGCCGCGAAGAGCGGAGCGACGGGCCTGGTCGCGTGCACGAACCTGTCGACCAGCCGCATGCTCGAAGACGTCGCATCCCGTCACGGAGCGACGGTCGTGCGATCGAAGGTGGGCGAGGCCCATGTGGTCGACGCCATGCAGCGCCACGGGGCGGTGATCGGCGGAGAAGGCAACGGCGGCGTGATCGATCCGCGCGTGGTGTGGGGACGCGACAGCCACATCGGCATGGCGCTGGTGCTCGAGCACCTGGCGCGCAGTGGCGGCACGACGACGGCGGCCGTCGCGGATATCCCGCGCTACGCCATGCACAAGGAGAAGGTCGCTATGGACCGCGCAGCGGTCTCGGCCGCGGTCGAACGGCTGCGAACGCATCCGCTCGCCGATGGCGCGCAGTTCGACACGAACGATGGCCTCAAGGTCATCTGGCCCGATCGCTGGGTGCATCTGCGCGCGTCCGGTACCGAACCGGCCAGCCGCATCATCGCCGAGGCGCCGAGCGCCGATGCAGCCCGCGATCTCGCGGTCCGCGTCCGCGAAGCGATCGGCGCGCGCCTGGTGACGGCGCATTAATCCGACGGAGGTGCCATGAGCGACGAGAATTTCCCCGGTTTCGCGGACGACGACAAGCCGAAGAAGAAGGCAACGGCGCCTCCGCCTCCCGGCCCATCCCGGCCGGCTCCTGCTCCGCAGAAGCCGGCGGCGGCTCCTGCCCCCGCGGCCCCCGCCCCCCCGGCTCCCAGCTACGAATTCGAGGAGAGCGCTCCCGCGCCGAAGCGCAAAGCCCCGGCCCTGCCCCCGCCTGCGGATGCGCCGTCGGACAAGACGCCGGCGACCTTCAATCAAGCCCTTCCCGAACGCGCCGCACCGTCGAGCCCAGCACCGGTGGAAGGCGAGGATCCGGACGTCAAACCGGGCTCCCGTCGCGACCTGTGGGCCTGCCCGCACTGCGGCACCGGCAACAAGCCCGACCGCACGACCTGCCGCAAATGCGGCAAGCATCCGGACGACGAGATCGAGAAGCAGTGGTACCAGAAGGCGCCGATCCTCGGAGGCATCGTCGGCGGCGTGGTGGTGCTCATCCTGCTGATCGTGTTCGTCAGTGGCACCGACCTGGCGCTCAAGCCCGCCGACGCGGCGCACATCGACGCGAAGATCCGCACCGGCGGTTCTCCCACCGGGGGGCACGATGGCTTCACCGCCAAGAAGCGCTTGGCCGTGTGCGGCCGCTGCATCGGTACGAACCAGCATGCCATGATGCCCGGAGCGTGGACCGTGGTGCTGCTCCTGGGAAACCGCAGCGACGATGCCGCAAACGAGTATTCGGTGAATTTCAACGGCGAGCGCGCCGAGGTGACGCCGGATACCGGGAACTACAAGGTCCTCCACCTGCTGCCCGGCGACGTCGGGAAGGTCGATCCCAAGAAGGGCGCGGTCATCAGCCTCACCGGCGATTCCGGCGAGATGGAGGGCATCGGTACCTACGGCGAGCCCGTGGTCTGGCTCGACGCCTTCACCCAGGAATAGCCGTACCTCACGGCATCGGACGTCGGACTTAGGACGTCGGACCCGCGATCTCGAGCGGATCTCCGCGTCCGAGCGCAACCAGCACGCAGGCCTCGATCACGCGTAGGCCGCGGGAGCGCGCTGCCGAGGCGATGGGCTCGCCATCGGCCCCGGGATTGAGCCAGAGGATGCGCGGCGTGGTCGCAGCGATCGCATCGAGCATCGCCGCGCCCGCTGTCGGATTCAGGTACATGCAGACGATGTCGGGTCTTCCGGGCAGTTCATCCAGCGCGCCGTACGTCGTCAGCCCGGCGACCGGCTGCTTCGAGGGGTGCACCGGCCAGACGGTGTAACCCCGCTCACGGAAGCGCAGCACCGCCTGATGGCTGTAGCGGTCGGGTTTGGGCGAAGCCCCCACGATGGCGACGGTCGGCATGGCGGACCCTCCGGTTGCTGCTATCGTCGGCCACGACGGAATGCCGCAAGCGCGGGAGGTACGTGTCGACACGAACACTAGCCGAAGTCACTTTTGAACTGGCGTCGGGAATCATGTTCCCAGGCCGTCTGCGCATCTTCTGCGATGAGCGATTGACCGCCGCCCTGCCGGCGGAGTGCACGCGCGAATGGGTGGGCCTGGCCTCCGACGCCCTCGCCGCTGCCGCCTGCGGCGCCGCTGTAGCCGAGGCCGAGCGCGGTGGGCGGGTCCTGGTCGTGGTCCGGGATATCGACGGCGGCATGTTCGCAGAAGCGGCGACGCTCGCCGGACGTCTGCGCCTCGATAATCTGCATGTCGTCCTCGCTGCCGACGAACCCGCCCTGCTCGTGCGCTTCGGTCGCGACGCGTCCGATCTGCCTTGGGGCCAAACGTCGACCACGACCGTGTCCCTGACGCCGACGGGAGTTGGCCACGGATCCGCGGTCGACTCGTACCGCGGTGCACCGCCGGTCCACCTGGCCGCTCTGGGACTCGGTGGGGTTCCACCCTGGCCGATCGATGCCGCTGCCGCGCCGCGCGCAGCTGCTCACGCGGCGCTCGCCTGGTTGTCCGAACGCGAGCCGCGCCTGCTGGCAGTCCACAGCGATGCGGTGTGGTCACGGATCCCCGATTCGCTCGCCAAGCTCTTTGCGCTCGCGCATCTGTGCAGCGAGGGGAGACGCGTCGCTTGGCTGGTGCCCGATGGCACGCGCATGCTCGGGTGGCTCGATGCGCTCTCGGACATCGGGGCACGCGGCTTGGGTCTGAAACTGCTGGTGGCCAGCGCAGCGCTGCCGTCCATCGATCACCTGTCCGCGATCGCTGGTTGGTGGGTCACGGAACCCGCGGACGCGTCCGAAGTCGGAGCCGTCCTGGCGCAGACCCTCGATACCGAGGATAGCATGATCATCGCGCTACCGCGCGCCGCCGCGCAAGCCCATCGCGGCGCACCCTGGTCGCCCGGCAGCGGCCGCTGGATCGCCACCGGCGACGCGATCACCCTGGCGTGCCGCGCGTCGTCGCTGGCATCGGCCATCAGCGCACGCGAGCTGCTCGATGCCGCCGGCATCGCTGCGGGCGTCTATCAATGCACCAGCCTGGTGCCCGTGCCCGGCCACGACCTTGCGACCGCCGCAGCGCGCGGGCCGCTGCTGGTGGTCGATGTCGACGATGCGTCGCGCGGCATCGCACGCGCGATCGCAGGCGAACTGGGCGGTGATCGCCGTGCGCGATTCGATGCGATCGGGGCAGCGCCGGGCAGCGAGCTCACGGCTGCCGACATCGCTCAAGCTGCACGAGCGCTGATCGCCCGGTCGTGACCGGCCGTCGAGGCGGCCTCAGCGCAGGGTCTTGACCGCGGTCTCGAGCCAGGCCGTTATATGGAACGCGGCTTGGTCGGCCGCAGCGCGCAGCGCCTCGGTCTCATCGGCCAATCCGGTGGCATACCCGACGCCCGAATAGGTCGTCGTGAGGTTGCCCTTGCGTGATGCCAGCAATGCGCGGCCGCTCAGCCGGATGCTCCAGCGGGCGGTGATGTCGCGGGCGTCCTTGGCCACCGGTCCGATGTCCTCGCGCGCGATCGAGAGTTCGAGCCGAGCCGTTCCGGCCGGACTGACATTCCAACCCAGCTTCTGGACCAGGGCATCCGCGACCGCCTGCTGCAGATACCCCTGCGCATGGATCAGGCGCGACTCGTTGCTCATCACCTGGACGCGCACCGGCTCATCCACCGTGGGTGGCTTGCGCAGCGAGTAGCATCCGCTCGTCAGCACCAGGCACAGCATCATCATGGCTGTGCCACGGAGCAGTCGGCCGCGTCGCGCGATCGGCTCCATTTCCAGTCGCCAGCTGCGGTCGGCCCCCGTCGCAAGGCGGTCGGGCCAGAGGTTGATGGGAATGCGCGCGAGGGCGTCGGCGGATCGATCGTGCGCTGGGTGCTCGGCCCGAGGCGCGGACGGGTTGATTCCATCGCGCGCCGCCGGATCGCCGATCATGGAGCGCCTGGCGTCGTGGACGGAATGATCGCGCGGGGAGGCGTCGCGGGGATGTCCTTGAGCTCCCGCTCCGCCGCACGTGCCTGCGCGGAGCCGCTGTCGCGGGCGATGACCGCCTGGTAATAGTACCGTGCGCCATCCTGCCATGAGATCAGGCCCGGAGGCATCTTCAGCCATTGCAGGGCGATGGTGCTGCGTCCGCGATACCACCGCGCGATGCGCAGATCACGGTCCTGCTGCCAGGCACGGATGCGTTTGCGGTAGGCTTGCACCGTCCGCGCTTTCGCCTCGTCGCCGCGCGTCTCGAGCTCGGCCTGGTCGATGATCGCCGCGGCGTAGACCAGGGCGCCGTTGTCGTAATCGTCTCCACGATACCCCACCAGATAGCTCAGGGCGTGCTCGGTCAGAGCGGGGAAGGTCAGTTCGTGCGTGGGATACGACTCGAGGAACCGCTCGTAGGAGCGGCGCGCCGCATAGATGTCCCGGCCACCGCTGAGCAGCAGCGAACGCGCGAGGCCAAGTTCGGCGCGCGGGGCGACGGTCTCGCGGTCGCCGTGGAGCGACAGGAACCGGAACACCTTGTTCACGTCCTCGAGCGATGACTTCCCCTGGATGTCGATGACGTCGTCGGGGTCCTCGGCATCGAGATTGATCGAGGTGGCGAAGCGCTGGCGTCCTTCCGCCGCACCCAAGGCCTGCTCCATGGCCTGCCCCATGCGCGGGTAGTCCGGCAGATAGAACCACAGCATGATCAACTTCTCTTCGACATCGTTGAGCTTGCGCCGAGCGATGTATCCGATCATCGCCTGATGCAGCAGCTCGCCAGTCAGCGAGGTGTACGGGTACTTCTTGAAGCCCTTCTCTGCCGTACGGCACGAGCGCCAGAGGTGCCAGATCTTGTCCTCGGCTTCGAACAGCAGCTGCGCGCGCTCGAGGTGGTGACGCGCGCCCGCCTCGTCAGCCGCGCTCGGGGAGACATGGCTGCGCTCGACACGGTACGCAGCGGCCTTGCGTTGGAGATCCTCGAACGATCGGCGCTCGATGTCGGCGTCGTCGATGTCTTCGTGGCGATCGAAATCCTTGCCGACCGCCGCCCACGTCGTCATCGCCGGGATGCACAACAGGACGATGAGGACCCAACGCATGGATCGCAGTGTGGAACGATCAGGGCTGGCCGCAACCCTGCCCAGACCAGGGACCTCCGTGGGATTGGCACGACCAGGGGGGCCGTATGCTGGTGGCGGGAGCGACCATGCGTACCTCAGCAAGCGTATCCGCCCCCCGCCGCACGCGCTCGAGCCGAACCGATCGTCTGTCCGCCGACCCCACCCGCCTTCCCATCGCGCGGATACTGGCGATCGGGGACGAGCTCGTCCTCGGCAGGACGGTCGACACCAACTCGACCCATATCGCACGCTGGCTCAGCGACCGCGGATTCCGCGTCGACCTCGTCCAGACCGTCGGCGACGGGACCGGGGCCATCGTGTCGGCGCTCGGCCGTGCCGCGGACGGAGCCGCGTTCGTCGTCTGCACGGGTGGGCTCGGGCC